>JBEILM010000023.1:0-49629 GCA_040379205.1 Gemmatimonas sp. | reverse complement strand
TGTGGGTTCTCTAAACTCTGTCGCGGTTTTTCTCTAAACTCTGTCACACCTGAGCCTTGTAGTCCCACCATAGCGTCGACCCCGGGTAGGTCAGTCCCCAGGCGGGAGGCGCGCGAGGAGGATGCTCAGGATGTTGGATCGACACGCGGTGCAGGCGATGCTGGCGGCCGGCGAGCGGCCACGCCGGATTGCGGCCCACTTTGGCATTGCGGTACGGACCGTCTGGCGGATCGCTCGCGAGCCGACGGTCAGTGGCGGGGATGATCGGGCGGCGCGGCGCGCCCGGCGGGTAGGGCGACCGCCGGTGACGGCCGACGTGCCGACGGTGGTGCGGGAGTGGCTCGAGGCCGAGCCGGACCTGCCGCCCGGCGAGGTGCACCGGCGGCTCCGGGAGGCCGGCCACCGGCTGGGACTGTCCACGGTGTATCGGGTGCTGGGCACGACCCGCCCCACCCTCCCGGCCGACCTCATGGTCCGCTTCGAGGGCGTGGCCGGGGAGTTCGCCCAGTTCGACTTCGGCCAGGTGGAGGTCCGCCTCGTGGACGGCACGCGGCGGCGCGTGCACTTCGCCGCGTACCGGCTCAAATGGTCGCGCTTCATGTGCGTGACGCTCGTGCCGGATGAGCGGGCCGAGGCCCTGATCCGGTCGCTTCTGGCCGGCTTCGCGGCGAGCGGCGGCGTGCCGCTGCGCGTGGTGTTCGATAATCCCAAGACGGTCGTGCTCCGCCGCGAGGAGGGCCGGCCGGTGTGGCATCCGACGCTCGCCCAAGCCGTGATCGACTATGGCACCAGCATCGAGCTGTGTACGCCACATCAGCCGCAGCAGAAGGGGAGCGTCGAGAATTTGGTCGGGTTCGTGAAGCGCGCGTTCTTCCGCGCCCGGCGCTTTCAGGATCTCGACACGGATCTCCCGCGCCAGCTCGCCGAGTGGCTCGACGAGATGAACACGACGCGTCCGTCGCGAGCGACGGGCGAGCCGCCCACCGTGCGCCTCGCGCAGGAGCAGGACCGGCTCACGCCGCTGGCGGTCGCGCCGGCAGACTACGGGCTGCAGATCCCGGTCACGGTCGGCCCGACGGCGATGGTCACGTACCAGGGCCTTCGCTACGCGATGCCCGCGAAAGCGTGTGGCCTGCCGGCGACGCTGCACCTCTATCCCGACCGCGTGCGGATTGTGTGCGCCGGCGGCCGCCTCGAGGAGACACATCCGCGTGTCCCGCTCGTCGGCAGCGTGTCCTATCTGACGGGGCAACGCGCCCAGCAACTCGCCCAGGTGTACGGCAGTCGCAAGCGCTTGTACTTCATGCGCGAGCGGCTCGTGGAGCTGGGGCCGGTCGGGGAGGCGTATGTCACGGAGCTCGTCCACCAGCGCCCGCACACGTGGAAAGGGTGTATCGAGCGGGCCTTCGCCCTGCTCGAGTCACTCGGGGAGCCGCGCTTCCGCCTGCTCTTGCAGCGGGCGCTGATGCAGCGCCTCTTCGGCGCCGAATACCTCGAGCAGCTCGCCGCCCAGCTTGACGGTCCACGCGAGGTGGCGTCATGAGCCGCCCCGCCCGGGCCACCGCCGACTTCCGCGTCCCCGTCGCGCCCCCCACCGACCTCGACGCGATGCTCAAACGCCTGCACCTCCCGACGGTGCGGCGGCTCTATCCGGAGCTCGCCCGCCGCGCGGAGGGCGAGAGCATGACGTACCAGACCTTCCTCGAGCTGCTCATCGCCGAGGAGATCGCGCATCGTGCCGAGACGCGTCTGCGCCGCGCGGTGCACAAAGCGCAGTTTCCGTTTCTGCGCACCATCGACGACTTCACCTTCACCTTTCAGTCGGCGCTCCGTCGGCAGATGCTCGGCACGTACCTCGGCCTTGAGCTGGTGACCGAAGGGCGTAACGCCATCTTTAGCGGTCCGAGCGGTACCGGGAAAACGCACCTGGCCATTGCCATCGCGTATCGGGCGCTCCAACACGGCTACGAGGCGCGCTTCGTGTCGGCCGATCTCCTGATCGGCGAGCTGTCACACGCGGTCCATCTTGGCACCCTCGACGCCACGCTCGCGCCGTACCTGCAGCCCCACGTGTTGGTCCTCGACGAGATCGGCTACCTGAGTCACGCCGCCGATGCGGCCAACGTGCTCTATCGGCTGGTGAATGACCGGTACCTGCGGGGCAAACCGATCCTGGTCACCACGAACAAGCCGCTGGCGGCGTGGGGCCAGGTGCTCCATGATGGAGATCTGGCGGAGGCGATCCTCGACCGGCTCCTCGAACGGGGCGTCCATTTTGAGATGCGTGGGCGCTCGTACCGCACCCGCCACCTGCAGGACCGTCCAGCCGACCCGCCGGACGAATGACTGACCACCGCAGGTGTGACAGAGTTTAGAGAAAATGTGTGCCAGAATTCAGAGAACTCACACCGATCAAGCCCGTCACAGCGGCAATCCATTGCAGCAGATGATTCCGTTCACCTCGTTGCGCCTCCCGCTCGCGACGAATCGAGTCACGAAGTGTCGAGTACCCCGTGGGAGACAGATAGTGCTGCCCGTAGACCCGACTCCAGCTCCAGAACTCATTGTCCTCGGGATCGTCGGAATACGGAGGGCGCGCGGGGAGCGGTACGCGTAGCTGGTGAGCTTCTCGGGTAAGTGACTGCGTACACGCGAGTTCTCGCTCGTCGTGCTCGATCTCATCGTTCCAGTGCTTCTCCTGCTGTAGTTCCACTAGCCGTGCGGAGTCACCGGCTCTTCGCGCCGACTCGATCGCCGCGCGGTATTCATCCTCGCAGCGACGCCGCGCTCGATCATCAAGCAGCCGACCAACAACGGGTAGCCGTAGTCTCATCGTTGTGTCGTTGATGGCGAGACAAAGTACTCTCAGTCGGCCGACTGAGCCGTCCAGAAGCTCATCACTGAAGCGCCACGATGGCGAGGGCCACCTCTTCGGGATCGTCCACCGCGACAACGATGTGCGGCCCGTTGGTGCGCTTGATGACGAGCGCGTTCGCCTTGGCTTCGACCTCGACGACCGAGCTGAGCCGAAACGTCTGCGCACGCTGGTCTCCCATAAGTCGGATGCCCTTCCGATCCAGCACGAGCTTTCCTCCGTCCTTCTCCCGGAGCCCACGGGCACCGTCCACGTACCAGGTGCACGGCACCGTGAGCACCGGCTCGCCCTCGGGAATCGCGGCTAGGGCGCTGCCGTCCTTCCACGCCGCGAGCCGCCGAATCCGGTCCGGGGCCGACTTCGCCCGATCGCGAGCCGCCAGCAGTTCCGCCTGCTCCGTCTGATACGCCTTCCTCGACCGGGTGGACCAGACCCGAGCCGCGATGCCCCAGGCCAAGAAACCGAGCCCGGCCGCGATTGAGACGAACGCTCCTCCCCGTTCGCCTCTTGTGATCGCGAAATAGCTCACCACGAGGAGCACTACGCCCAGCGCGAGACGGGTTGCGCCACGGACCTTGGGTTCTGGGGGAGGCGGCGACGGCGCGAGTGATGGGCGTGACATGGGCGATCCGGCACAGGGCAAGGATTACAAGTGACCCAAGGGAAGGTGCTGTGACGCACCAATTCACGCGAGTCGGCACACTGGTGATTTACTGGGGCCAAAAATGCGCAAAGGCCGGCCAACTGTCGCGAGTGTCCGGCCTATCGTAAACCATTAAAAATCAACTGCTTAATGCGTCAGCGCCCGGGCAGGGACTAGAACGCCCGACGGGCTGAGCATCAGTCTCTGGACTCACAACGCTTGATCAGTCGACGGGGCGTCTTCGTTTGGCGAATCTGGATCAAGAGGTTTTGGGCAGGCTTCCTTGATGCGCTCAAGTGAGTCGAACGCCTCGGAGATTCTCTGCTCGAGTCGCTTCTGCGCTTCTTCTGACAAGAAATCCATATTCCCCAAGACAAAGCCGAGTGAGCCCCAGAGCAGCGCCTTTACCGATGCGATAGCGGTCTGAAAACACATGACGGATGTGGCGCCACCTCTCGTTGGTCCGTAAAGCAGGTTAACGCTATTCTCTGTCCATTCGACAACGCCAAAGTGACGCATTACGAATGGGTGGGCGTGCTTCATGTTGCAGAGCTCCCTGTATTCCGCTTCCGTGGCTTCCCATGTGATCGGCGCTTCCATGTAGTCGGCGACGAAGGCGAATGCCTTCTTGTGCGCTCTGTTACGGTAGACAGGATTGTCGGCAGCGAAGTCCTGCGACGTGCGCATCCACGCTGCGAGACGTTCTTCGTCGTGAGTGACCGTATTGGCTTGGTGCGCCTTCTCCCACAGCGCTGCGGCCAGCGCTGCCGCCTGAACCGGCAACCCTTCCGCACAGAGCAGGGCCACACCGTTCAAGTCGTCATACGCCCGCGTCAGGATGATTGCCGCTGCGCGCGTGCGCTCTCGCCTAGCCGATTCCGGGTTAGCCATAACCTCGTTGAGCGCGTGCATCGCAAGGCGTCCTGCTTCCTTGAGTCCGTCGAGGGCAACGCTAAGCTCGGCGACCCGGGAAGCTCGCTCCGGTTCGTAACGAGGAAGCCTCCGGTCATCTTCAATCCATCCTCTCATTCACAGCGCTCCCCCTTTTAGCACAGGTGTAGGCCCAAACGAAAAACGGCCAACCCCTCAAAGGCTGGCCGTTCTCGTAAGTCGTTGATTTTCAACAGCTCCCGGGGAGGGACTCGAACCCCCGACAGGGTGATTAACAGTCACCTGCTCTACCACCTGAGCTACCCGGGAATACACCGTTGCGTCGCGCAGAGGATGCCGCACCGGAGCCTCGAATAATCACCGGGAGCGAGGGGCGAGTCAAGCGGGGGCAGGACTTTCACCCGCCGCCGGTGAGCACCGTGCGCAGCCACCGCCCCGTCTGCGAGGCCGGCACGGCCACGATCTCCTCCGGGCGTCCCATGGCCACCACCCGCCCGCCACCGTCGCCGCCGTCGGGGCCCATGTCCACGATCCAGTCGGCCAGCTTGATCACGTCCAGGTGATGCTCGATCAGCAGCAGCGTGTGTCCCTGGTCCAGCAACCGCTCGAACACGTGGGCCAGCTTGCGGATGTCCTCGAGGTGCAGCCCGGTGGTGGGCTCGTCCAGTACATACAGCTTGCGGGCCCCCCCCTTGCTCGTGAGCGCCAGTTCGCGCGCGATCTTGAGGCGCTGCGCCTCGCCGCCGGAGAGCGTGGTGGCCGGCTGCCCGAGCCGCAGATACCCGAGCCCCACCTGCTGCACCTGCCAGAGCGCCTGCGCGAGCTTGTCCTCGCGCGGAAAGAACTTGATCGCTTCGTCGACGGTGAGTTCGAGCACGTCGGCGATGTTGCGCCCCCGCACCCGCACCTCCAGCACGTCGGGCTTGAAGCGCTTGCCGCCGCAGGCGTCGCAGGGCACGAACACGTCGGCCATGAACACCATCTCCACCTCCAGCGCGCCGGCGCCTTCGCAGTGCTCGCAGCGCCCGCCGGCCACGTTGAACGAAAAGTACCCCGCGCTGTACCCGCGCGTCTTCGCCAACGGCACCTCCGCAAACAGGCGCCGGATTTCGTCGTAGGCCTTCACGTAGGTCACCGGGTTGGAGCGCGGCGACTTGCCGATCGGGCTCTGGTCCACGAGTACCACATCGTCGAGGTGCTCCACGCCGCGCAGCGAGGTGAACTCTCCCACGGTCTCCCCGAGATGCTCCTTGGCCGAGTGCTCGCCGTGCAGCGTGGACTCCACGGCGTGAAAGAGCACGTCGTGCACGAGGGTACTCTTGCCCGAGCCCGATACACCCGTCACCACGGTCAGTGCGCCGAGCGGGATGCGCACGTCCACACCGTGTACGTTGTGGGCGCGGGCACCGCGCAGCTCCAGCCAGTGCGGCCCGAGTTTGCGGCGGGTGACGGGCACCGGAATGGTGCGGGCTCCGGTGAGATACTGTCCGGTGAGCGGACTCTGCGCGATGTCGCGCATGGGGCCGGCGAACACCACCTGGCCCCCATGTTCACCGGCTGCCGGCCCCATCTCCACCATGAAGTCGGCGATGCGCATGGCCTCCAGATCGTGCTCCACCATGATCACGGTGTTGCCGAGGTCGCGCAGGCGCACCAGCAACGACAGCAACCGGTCGAGGTCACGCGGGTGCAGCCCGATGCTCGGCTCGTCGAGCACGTAGGTGGCATCCACCAACGCGGCGCCGAGCGCGTTGGAGAGCGTGATGCGCTGGGCCTCGCCGCCGGAGAGCGTGCGGGTGGCACGATCGAGCGTGAGATACGTGAGTCCCACATCGGCCAGGAACCGCGTGCGGGCGCGCGCCTCGCGCAGCACCGCCTCGGCGATGTGCGCCTCGGCGCCCTGCAGCGACAGCCCATCGAGCCACGTTCGGAGGTCGCGCACGGGCAACTGCGCCACCTCGGCGATCGTGCGTCCGTCGATGCGCACCGCCAGCGCCTCCGGCTGCAGCTTGGCGCCACCGCAGTCGGGGCAGGGCATCGCGCTCTGGTACTTTCGCAGGAAGATGCGGATGTACTGCTTGTAGCGCTTTTCCTCGAGCGCCTCGAGAAACGGATAGATGCCGGTGTAGGCACGGGTACTGGCCCGCAGGAACTGCTGGCGGGCCTTAGCCGGCAGCGACTTCCATGGCGCATCGGGAGAGACACCCAGCGCCCGCGCGAAATCCACCACGAGGCGTCGCTGCTTTTCGTAGCGCGGGGCGGTCCACGGGTCGATGGCCCCGTCGCGCACCGAGCGCTCGGGGTTGGGCACGATGAGCGCTTCGTCGTACGTGAGCGTGGCCCCGAACCCGTTGCAGGTGGCGCAGGCACCGCGCGGATTGTTGAACGAAAAGAGCTGCGGCGTGGGCGCCGGGGCCCGCGTGCCATCGTTCGGGCACTCGAACCGTTCGGTGAAGGCCAGGCGCGTGACCGGGGTGCCGTCGGGTACGGGCGCCAGCCCGGGTGGCGGCAGCACCGGTTCGGCGAAGAGAAGCGCGGCATCGCCATCGCCTTCGCGAAACGCCGTCTGCACGGCATCGGCGATGCGGCCACGCGCCGACGCCTCCACCCGCAGGCGGTCGATCACGATCTGCACCTCGGGGGCCGCCGCCAGATCGACGGTCGCCTCGGTGATGTCGTCCAGATGCAGCACCTGCGCGCCCACGGCAAGGCGCATGAAGCCGCGCGCCCGCAGGTTCTCGGCGATCACTGCATGCGTGACCTTGTCCGACCGGATGAGCGGGCAGGTCACCATGAAGCGCGTCCCCTCGGACAGTGCGAGGGCGACATCGGTGACCGACTGCACCGTATCGGGACGCAACTCGCGCTGGCACACCCGGCAGTAGGTCCGCCCCACCCGCGCCCAGAGCAGCCGCAGATAGTCGTAGATCTCGGTGGCGGTGCCCACCGTGGAGCGCGACGTGCGGGTGGGGTTCTTCTGCTCGATGGCGACGGCCGGGGACATGCCCTCGATGAGGTCGACCGCCGGTTTCTCCATGCGCTCGAGGAACTGCCGCGCGTAGGCGGAGAGTGACTCCACGTAGCGCCGCTGCCCTTCGGCGTAGAGCGTGTCGAACGCCAGCGACGACTTGCCGGAACCGGAGACACCGGTGACCACCGTGATGGCGCGGCGTGGCAGTTCGAGATCGAAGCCCTTCAGGTTGTGCTGCCGGGCACCCAGGATGCGGATCGTGTCCTTCATTGCCTGAAAACTATCGGAGCGCCCGACTAGATTCCGCTGTTCATGGCCGCCGCCGCGCCCCCTGCTCCCGCCCCCGCCGAAGACGACGCCGTCGGGAAGGCGTACGATGCGCGTCTCGTCCGGCGTCTGCTGGCCTACGTGCGCCCGTACAAGCCGCTGGTGGCGGCGGCGCTGGCGTGCATCGCGGTCGCGGCCGGCATGCAGCTGGCCGGACCCCTGCTCACCCGCTGGGTCATCGACAGCGCCCTGCCGGCGCGCGACCGCACACTCGTGTGGCAAGTGGCGCTGGGCTTTGTGGTTCTGCTGGCCGGGCAGTTCGCGGCCGCCTACGGCGAAACCGTGTTCACCGCCAAGCTCGGGCAGCGGGTCATGCGCGACCTCAGGGGCGAGCTGTTCGCGCGCCTCCAGGCGCTGCCGGTGGCGTTCTTCGACCGCACGCCGGTGGGACGCCTCGTCACGCGGGTCACCAGCGACGTGGAGGCGCTCAACGAGCTGTTCACCGCCGGCGTCGTGTCGGGGCTCGGCGACCTCTTCACGCTGGCCGCCATCGGGGTGGTCATGCTGCTGGTGAACTGGCGACTGGCGCTGGCCGCATTCGTGGTCATTCCGCTCGTGCTGCTCGTGTCGCGGCTTTTTCAGCAGTCGGTCCGGACGTCGTACCGCGACATCCGCACCCGTCTGGCGCGCCTCAACGCCTTTCTCGGTGAACGGCTGGCCGGGTTGCGGGTGGTGCAACTCTTTGGGCGAGAGGCCCACGAGGCGGCCCGCTTCGAGGCACTCAACCGGTCGCATCTGGACGCGCACCTGCGTTCCATCACCGTCTACGCGCTGTACTTCCCGGTCATCGAGTTCCTCACCACGCTGGCCCTGGCGAGCCTGCTGGTGACGGCCGGCTTCCAGGTCGGCGGCGGCGCGCTGTCGGTCGGCACCGTGGCCGCGTTCCTGCAACTCGTCCGCCGATTCTTCCAGCCACTGCAGGATCTCTCCGAGAAGTACAACATCCTGCAGGCCGCCATGGCCGCGTCGGAGCGCATCTTCTCGCTGCTCGACACCCCCACGGCGCCGGGGCTGGCTCCGACCCCCGATCGCGAGGCACAGGTGGCCCGCCTGCGTGCCGAGGGGGTCACGGTGACCTTCGAGGACGTCTGGTTCGCCTATGGTACCGACGTGGGCGTCGCCGACGATTCCATGGGTGCCGCGGGGGCGGCGGCGCCGCCGTCCGAGCCACGCTGGGTGTTGCGCGGGGTGTCCTTTGCGGTGGGGCCCGGCCATTCGGTGGCGCTCGTGGGCCATACCGGGGCCGGGAAGACCACCATCGTCAACCTGCTGCTGCGCTTCTACGAACCGCAGCGGGGGCGCATTCTCGTGAATGGCATCGATATCCGGGCGCTGCCGGTCGATGTTCTGCGGGCGGTCATGGGGTACGTGCAGCAAGACATCTTCCTCTTCGCCGGCGATGTCGCATCGAACCTGCGGCTCGGCACCGGGCTGTCGGATGCGGCGCTGGCCGAGGCGGCCGCCCGGGTGGGAGCCGATCAGGTCATCCGGCGGCTCCCCGGCGGCTGGGGCCACGAGCTCGGCGAACGCGGCGGCGGTGTAAGCGTCGGGGAGCGCCAATTGCTCGCCTTCGCCCGCGCTATTGCGGCTGACCCCGCACTGCTGGTGCTCGACGAGGCCACCAGTGCTGTCGATTCCCAGGTCGAAGCGGTAATCCAGGAGGCCGTCGCGGAGCTCATGGCTGGCCGCACCACTATCGCCATTGCCCACCGGCTCAGCACCATCGTCCGGGCCGACGAGATCCTCGTGCTCCATCATGGGGAGGTTCTCGAGCGGGGAACGCACCGGACGCTGGTGGCCGCCGGCGGCATGTATGAGCGCCTCTTCCGGCTGCAGGCCGGCGGGGCGCCCCCGGTGGCCGAGCGCGTGGACTCGGCGCCGCGCTTGCCAACCGGCGCGACGTTCGGGTAGCTTCGCTCGGTACGAATCGCGCTCCCGGCAGTACCTCCAGAGACGAATCACCCTTCCCACGTGCAGCTATCTGTCGCCGCCGGCACCGACGTCGGACGTATTCGGGCCGGCAACGAAGACAGCCTCTATGCAGACGCCGATCAGGAGCGTGGGCTCTTCATCGTGGCGGATGGCATGGGGGGCCATGCGGCTGGCGAGGTGGCGAGCGAGATGGCGGTGCAGATCGTGGCCCGCGAACTCGTCGATGTGCGCGACCTGAATCACCACGACGCCGGCGCCCGGATGGCCGACGCGCTGCGGCTCGCCAATCGCGCCATCTACGAGCGCACCATTCAGGAAGCCGACAAACAGGGGATGGGCACCACCGCCTCCTGCATGCTCATGGGGCAGGGCCGCTATATCATCGGCCACATCGGTGACTCGCGCGTCTACCTGCTGCGCGATGGCGAACTCCGCCAGATCACCAAGGACCACTCCTATGTGCAGGAGCAGGTCGACGCCGGCTTCCTCACGCCCGAGCAGGCCCGCTTCCACCCCTACAGCAACGTCATCACCCGCTGCGTGGGCGCCAACGCCGCCGTCGAGGCAGACGTGCTGACCGGTGAACTGCAGGCTGGTGATCTGTACCTGGTCGCGTCCGACGGACTCACCGGCATGGTCGAGGATCCGCAGCTCAAGAAGATCCTCGAGTCGCGCCAGACCCCGGGCCGCATGGTGGATGCGATGATCACCGAAGCCAATCGTCGCGGTGGGCTCGACAACATCACCGCCATCGTGGTGCAGGTGATCAAGGTGACGGGAGTGGCGACCGGTGAGATGACCGCCGTCGTCCGGCCCACCTGACGCCGCGCCCCCCTCGCCACCAATGTCGGACGATCCGGTCGGCGCCGTCGCGGCGCTGTACCTCGGCAACCTGTTGTACGCCGTCGAGCGATGCGCCCTGGCACTCGAAGCGGAAGGCAAGCCGCTTGACGCCGCCTTCTACCGCGGCATAGGCCGCAAGCTCGCCGACGCCCACGGACAGTCCAGGCAGCCACCTTTGCTGGCAGGAGACGGAAAATGAAGTCGCGTTCAAGGTGTGCGGCGCTGTACGCCGCGTTGGTGATCGGTGTTCCGTCGGTAGCACAGGCGGCCCCATGTGACCCGGCGGCGCCCCGCCTGGCGATGGCGCCTGCGGACAGCAGCTGGTCGGCGCTCTACGAATCGGGGCAGCGCTTTCCCGACTTCCTCGCCGCCGCCAAGGCCCGCCGCGAAGGGTGGCTGCGACTGGCCGACAGTGCCCGCGTCTCCGACGCCCTGCTGGCCCGGGCCAGGGCGGTGGGCGGCTCGTGGCGCTTCCTGGTGGTGGCCATCGACGCCTGCGGCGACTCCATGAACTCCGTGCCGTACCTGGCGCGGTTGGCCCAGTCGGTACCGGGGCTGGAGCTGCGGATCGTGCTGCCCAAGGACGGCCGCCCCGTGCAGGAGGCGCACAAGTCGGTCGACGGCCGCAACGCGACGCCGACCATCGTGCTGCTCGACGCCGAGGGGCGCGGCCGGGGCTGCATTGTAGAGCTGCCGCGCCAGCTTCGCATGTGGGCGCACAGCGTGCGGAAGTCGGTGAGCTCCGATTCGCTGCACGCCGGCATCCGCGCCTTCTACGCCGCCAACCGCGGCGAGGCGATCGTAACCGAGGCCGTGGAGATGCTCGAGGCGGCCCGGGCCAACCGCGTCCTCTGCGACCGCGGGCCCTGACTCGCTGATTCGTGAGGCGCGGGCGGCCCGCGCCTCGCTGTGCTCCCGGCGCGTCAGCTCCCCAGCAGCGGGGCGCCCGCCTGCAGGCGGGCCCGCACTTCCGCCGCATCGAGCCGGAGCGCCGCCAGCACCTGCTCGGCCGGCACGGGCGCGCGACCAGCGGTGAACACCCGCAGTCGGCGAGCACTCCGGTACAGCTCATCACTCAGCCGTGGCAGGTTGATGGCCCCCTCCCACCCTTCGGCGGTGAGGTGCTGCACCCGGCCGTCCCTCCGCTGCATGGGGATGTCCACCCCCAGCATCTGGGTCTTGGCCGGGTAGTCCAGCAGGACGGCGCCGGTCGGCAGGCCAAGCTCGAGGGCAAAGGCGTTCTCGACCTGACGGGTGAGCGGGTAGTCGGAGGCGATCCACTCGCCCACCTCGTCGCCCAGCGTGGCGGCGGGGCACTCGTAGGCGCGCTTGTGCAACCGCCGCACCCGGATGGAGTCGAGCAGCGTGCGGGCTTCCGGTACGAGCTGCGGCGTATCGAGATGGATGAGCAGCCCTTCGTCGGTGAAGCGCGCCACCGTGTCGGTGGCCACCGCGCCGGTGTCGAGCGCCACGGCCACGAGGCGCTTGTACATGGCCGTGGCACTGCGCACCGCATGATGCCAGTACACGTTGCGATACATCTGGTACTTCGCGAACAGCAGCGACTCCAGGGCTGAGAGCCCCTTCTCGTGCACCCCGACGGCGGGGCCGTGCTGGGGGAGCGTGACCACGACCAGCGAATTCAGCAGCCGGTCGACATCGATCTCGCCGTAGGGCACGCCGCACATCGTGGCGTCGCGCTTCAGGTACTCGATTTTGTCGAGGTCGATGGAGCCGGAGATGAGTCCCTGCAACGGATGCCGGCTGCGCCCCGTAATCAGGGCAAAGACTTCGTCCGGGGCGCCGTCGCCGAGGGCGTTGCGCAGCATGGTACCGATGGCTCCGTCAACGATGAGCGGGCGGGCGACTTCCTCGTGGTCGGTGACGCCGATCTCCTCGAGCGCGTGCGAAAACGGGTAGTGGCCGACGTCATGCAGCAGCGCAGCAGCCCGCACCACCTGCTGGTCCCTCGGGGAAACGCCGGCGAGAGCGCCGCGTTCTTCCAGCAGGCGCAGCGCCACACCGGCGAGGTGCCACGCACCGAGCGCGTGTTCGAAGCGCGAATGGGTCGCGCCCGGATACACCAGGAAGGCCAGCCCCAGTTGTCGCACATACCGTAGCCGCTGCATGACCGGTGTCTCGAGCAGGGCCAGAGCGAGCGGGTCGAGCCGGATGTTGTTCCAGAGCGGGTCGCGAAGGATTTCCATGACACCAAACTATGTCCGACAACGTCATTCGTGT
The DNA here is from genome assembly GCA_040379205.1 of Gemmatimonas sp. Classification (GTDB taxonomy): domain Bacteria; phylum Gemmatimonadota; class Gemmatimonadetes; order Gemmatimonadales; family Gemmatimonadaceae; genus Gemmatimonas. The sequence continues at coordinate 36,906 of JBEILM010000023.1, read as the reverse complement.
ATCAGTCCGGGGCGTTGTTATCGAGAGCGCCCAACGAAATACGGGGCTGACGCATTAATGGGCCATGCAGGAAATGCGGGGGACATGCCCCCCGCTGCAGGTCCGGTCGGACGCTTCTTAACGTCGGCCGGGATTCCATCGTCCAAACGTCGTGACAACAACTCCATCTTTCGTGCGCCGGTTCGTCGGTGCCCTCGCCGTCGCGTTGCTGTGCGTGTTCACCAGCCGCCCGGTCGAGGCTCAGAATGTCGACATCATCCGCGGTCGAGTGCTCGGGGTCGACACGCTGCCCATTCCCAATGTGCTCGTCACGGCCACCACGCTCAGCGGCAATGTGAGCCGCACGGCGCGCACGGACCGCAACGGGCGTTACACCATCTCCTTCCCGGGTGGCGAAGGCGATTACTGGGTCAGTTTTTCCGGGATCGGACTGTCGCCGCGACGCTACCAGGTGAAGCGGACGGCTGATCAGGAAATCCTCATCGCCGATGCGCGGATGTCACCGGCGACCATTACGCTCGACGCGGTGCAGGTCACCGAGCGGGCGGCGGTGTCGCGTGCCGACACGGTCTCCGATGTCTCGGGCACCGAGCGCACGGTGAACGCCGATGAGACGGCCGCCTTCTTGGCCGCCGAACAGATGGGTGATCTGGCGGCCATGGCCTCGGCCATCCCCGGGGTGCAGCTGCTCCTCGGCGCCGATGGCGGTGCCGATGCCTTCTCGGTGTTCGGGCTCGGCGGCGACCAGAACAACACGCAGCTCAACGGGCTCAACTTCGGCGATGCGCAGTTGCCGCGCGATGCCAACGTGATGACCTCGCTGTCCACATCGCCGTACGACGTGTCGCGCGGCGGCTTCTCGGGTGGCCAGTTGCAGGTGCGCACCCGTTCCGGCTCCAACTTCCAGAGCCGTCGGTTGAGCGGGAACTTCGTGTCGCCGCAATTGCAGTGGGCGGATCGGATCGGTGTGGCCACGGGGCAGCAGTTCACCAACCTGTCGAGCGGTGGATCGGCGTCGGGCGCCTTCAAGCCCGACCAGATGTTCTACAACACGTCGTTCCAGTTCGATCGACGACTCCAGGATCTGCAACTGCTGACCAACAGCAACGCCGCCGGATTCGAGGCCGCGGGGGTGTCGGCCGATTCGGTGGCACGCCTGCTCGACCTGCTCGGTACGGAGAACATCCCGGTCAGCGTGGCGGGATACGATCCGCGTCGCATCAATACGCGCTTCAATTCGCTGAACAGCTTCGACTGGGTGCCGCAGAACTCCTCACGCGGCAGTACGTACACGTTCACGCTGTCGGCCAACTTCTTCCGTACGGCGCCAGTGGGCGGCGGCGGCGGCGGCGGATTCGGCGGTGGTGGCAGCAGCCTGATCACGCCGAGCAGCGACGGCACGCGCACCAATTGGGGCGGTGCGGCGCAGGCTCGCCACAGTGGGCTGCTGGGCTTCAAGGGGATCTTCACCGAAACGACGCTCGGGTACAGCACCAATCGCAGCGATGCCGACCCGCTCTTCGTGCTCCCGAGCGGCAACGTGCGGGTGAACTCGCAGTTCGCGAGCGGCTCCGCCTCGGTGGCCAATCTGCGCTTCGGGGGCAGTACGGCGCTCAATAACGCCAGCTCGAACACCACCTTTGCGGGCAACAACACGCTCTCCTGGTTCTCGGCCGACAACCGCCATCGCGTGAAGCTGACCACCGAACTGCGGCGCGACGAGTTCTCCAACCTGTTCAACTTCAACGAATTCGGCAGCTTCTCGTACAACACGCTGGCCGATCTGCAGGCCAACCGCCCGGCGTCGTTCACCCGACTGCTGTCGCCGCGCACGCGCACCGGCAGCCAGATCGTGGGGGCGGTGTCGCTCGGTGATGCATGGCGTCCGACCAACGATCTGCAGGTGCAATACGGCGTCCGGGTGGACGGCAACCGCTTCAACATGGGGCCGAACCCGAACCCCGATGTCCAGGCCACGTTCGGGTACGACAACGCCGAGGTGCCCAATCGTCTGTACGTGAGCCCGCGGGTGGGCTTCTCGTGGACGGTGGGCCAGGCGGACCAGCTCGCCCTGTTGCCTGGCATGATCCGCGCGCCGCGGGCGGTGATTCGCGGCGGCGTGGGCGTGTTCCAGAACACGCCGGGGACGCAGCTCATTTCGGGAGCCATCGACAATACCGGCCTGCCAAGCGGTCTCCAGCAGCTGACCTGCCAGGGCGGGGCCACGCCGATCCCCGACTGGACGGCGTACGCGGCCGATGTCAACAACATCCCGCGCACCTGCGCCGACGGTACCAGCGGCACCGTGTTCGCCAACAGCGCGCCCAACGTGACGCTGTTCCTCCCCGACTACTATGCGCAGCGCTCGCTGCGCGGCAATCTCGGATGGCAGGGACCGGTCCTGAGAAACCGGTTCAATTTCTCGTTCGATGCGACCATGTCGCGCAACCAGCGCCAGCAGGGGGGCGTGGATCTCAACTTCCCCAACCAGCAGCAATTCACGCTGCCCGGTGAAGGAGGGCGTCCGATGTTCGTGACGCCGACGGCGATTGTACCGACCACGGGGCAGGTGGCGTGGCGTCAGGCGCGGGTCACCGACCGGTATGGCCGAGTGTCCGCACAGGTGTCGCAACTGGAGTCGGAAAGCCGGCAGCTCACGTTCGGTTTGCGTCCCCTCCAGTTCAGTTCACGCTGGTTCTGGAACCTCAACTACGTACTCACCGACGTGCGCGAGGAGTTCCTGGGATTCCAGAGCACGGTCAACTCACCCGTCGGTACGGAGTGGTCGCGCGGCAGCAACTTCGCGCGCCACCAGATCCAGTATTCGCTCAGCTACAACGCGTGGGACGCGGTGCGGATCTCGTGGGGCGGCAACTTCCGCTCGGGCTTCTACTACACGCCGACGATCAACCAGGACGTGAACGGCGACAGCTACGGCAATGATCGCGCGTTCCTCTTCGACCCCGCCGGCGTGAACGACCCGCTGCTCAAGTCGGGGCTGGAGAGCTTCCTGAACACCGGCACGCGCGAAGCGGTGGCGTGCCTCCGGTCGCAGCTGGGGCAGTTCGCGGCGCGCAACAGCTGCCAGGGGCCGTGGGTCATGAGTGGCAACCTGAACGTGTCGTTCAACTCGCTCAAGCTCGGGCTGCCGCAGCGTGCCAACGTCTCGTTCAACGTGGCGAACGTGCTCAACGGCTTCGATCGCCTGCTCAACGGTGAGGACGGACTGAAGGGGTGGGGCGCGCAGGTGAACCCCGGCAGCAACGGTCCGCTGCTCTTCGTACGCGGTTTCGATGCGAATACCAACGCCTTCAAGTACGAGGTGAACGAGCGCTTCGGCAGCACGCGCCCCAGCCAGACCACGCAGCGGTCGGCGCCGGTCACGTTCACGATGCAGGTGGGCTGGGATCTGGCGCCACCGCGTGAGCAGCAGCAGCTCCTTCAGCAGCTCGATCGCGGCCGTTCACGCCCGGGCAACAAGCCCAGCCTGCAGCAGCTGCGCCAGACGGCCAACGTGGGGCTCATCAATCCCATGCAGCAGATCCTGCAGCAGGCCGACACGCTCAAGCTCACGCGCCGGCAGGCGGACAGCCTGGCCACGCTCAATCGCCTCTATGTGCTCAAGCAGGACAGCGTCTGGACGCCGGTCGCGCGTTTCCTGGCCGACCTGCCGGACAAGTTCAATCACGATGACGCCTACGGGCGCTATCGCCAGGCCCGTGAAACAACGGTCGATCTCCTCATCCGGATCGCACCGGGTATCAAGACGCTGCTGACGCCGGAGCAGCTCCGCATTCTTCCCACGTCGCTCGTGACGTTCATCGACAAGCGCAATCTCCAGGGCATTCGCTCGGGCACCCAGGGTGACAACCGCTTCGGCGGTGGCATGGGCATGGGGCGGCGCTGATCGTGACCACACGTCCGACGACTTCAACTGGTAGCGTCACCATGAACACGCTTTCCCGTGCCTTCGGCTGGAGTGCCGTGGGCGTGCTGTTGAGCGCGGCGACGGCCACGGCCCAGAACGCGCCGCCGTCCGCCGTGACGGCCACCGTGCCGCTGCGCGAGGTGGGGCCGGTCCTGGCCCGTTCGGCGCAGTCCGTCACCTCCACCAATCAGATCCGCCCCCTGGCCGATGGCTCGGTGTTCGTGAACGACGTGCAGCGCCGTCAGGTGCTGCGCTTCGACCCGACCCTCAGGAACGTGGTCGTGGTGGCCGACACGGCGCCCGGCGCCCTCATGCCGTACGGACAGCGGCCGGTCAGCGTGCTGCCGTATCTGGGTGACTCCACGATCGTGGTCGATGCCACCACGCTGTCGCTCGTGGTACTCGACCGCACGGGCCGCACCGTGCGCGTCATGGCGTCGCCGCGCCCCAACGACATCAACCTGCTGGCCAATGTCAACCTCGGGACGTACGCGTTCGACGGGCAGGGACGCCTGTACTATCGGCAGGGCGGCACGGGTGGCCCCGGTGGCGGCGGTGGCGGCAACCCCATGGCCATGATGTTCGGCGCCGGCAATGACGGCGGTCGCAATCGTGGCGGTCAGGGAGGCGGCGGCAACAACAACAACCGCAACGCGAATCAGAACCGCGGCGGCGATTTCGGCGGACCGCCAGGTGGTGGTGCCCCCGGTGGCGGCGGCCAGGGCGCGTTCGGTGGCCCGGGTGGGCGTGGCTTCAATCCGGCCAACCAGCCGGACAGCGTGCCGATCGTGCGCGTGGACTTCGACAAGCGCACCGCCGACACCGTCACCTTCGTGAAGGTGCCGAAGAACGAAACGCAAATGACGCGCGGTGAGGACGGCTCGATGCGCCTCTCCGTGAAGATCAATCCGCTGCCGCAGGCCGACGACTGGGCGCTGCTCGCCGACGGCACCGTGGCCGTGATGCGTGTGCTCGACTACCACGTGGACTACTATCGTCCCGATGGCACACACGTCGCATCGGAGAAGTTGCCCTTCGACTGGAAGCGCATCTCCGACGACGACAAGACTAAGCTGGTGGACTCGCTCAAGACCATGGCGGCCGCCGTCACGCAGCGCATGGGTCAGGGCGGTGGCGGGTTCCGCATGAACTTCGAGCCGATCGCGCCCGAGAAGCTGCCGGACTACTACCCGCCGGTGCGTCCCGGTTCGAGTATCGCCGACCACAAGGGCAACCTATGGGTGGTGCCCACCACCTCCAATCTGTCGGCGCAGCTCGCCCAGCAGTTCATGGGTGGGGGCGGACCGCCGCGCGGCGGGTTCCCGGGAGCCGGGAGGGCCCCGGGAGCGCCCGGTGCGCTGCGGGACTCCACTCGTCAGGGTCCGCCGCCGGCGGCCTTGATGGCGATGGCGGCGCAGATGGCCAATCAGCCACCGCTCGTCTACGACGTCGTCGATCCGTCGGGCAAGCTCATAGAGCGCGTTCAGCTTCCCGCTGGCCGGCAGCTGGTGGCCTTCGGGCCGGACGGCCTGCTCTACCTGGCCGCCCGCGAACGCGGGGCCGTGTATCTGGAGACGGCGCGACTCAAGTAAGCCGCGCGCGGCGGTGCGGTGCACCATGAACGAGGCCCCGGCGCTGCTGCGCCGGGGCCTCGTTGCACTCGCATCATGAATACCGGGGGGCCTCCCGGCGCCCCCGGTCCACGCATCAGCCCTGCGGGCCTGCCCCCAGAATCGCCGGCGACACCGCTTCGCCGAACTTCTTGATGTTCTCGCGGAACATGCCGGCCAGCTTGGACGCCTGCGCGTCATACGCCGCCGTATCGCTCCACGTGCGACGCGGGTCGAGCACTTCGCTCGGCACACCCGCAACCGCCTGCGGAATGTGCAGGCCGAACACCGGGTCCGCGCTGAACGACGCTTCGGCCAGCGAGCCGTCGAGCGCCGCCCGCACCATGGCGCGCGTGTAGCTCAGTTTCATGCGGTTGCCCACACCGTAGGGGCCACCGCTCCAGCCGGTGTTCACCAGCCACACCTGCGCGCCGTGCTGCTGCAGCAGCTGTCCCAGCATCTCGGCGTACTTGGTGGGGTGCCACACGAGGAACACCGCGCCGAAGCAGGCCGAGAACGTGGCCTGCGGTTCCGTCACGCCACGCTCGGTACCCGCCACCTTGGCCGTGTAGCCGGAGAGGAAGTAATACATCGCCTGCTCGGGCGAGAGCCTGGCGATCGGCGGCAGCACGCCGAACGCGTCGGCGGTGAGGAACACCACGTTCTTCGGGTGGCCGCCCTTGCCGCTCGGCACGTGATTCTTGATGTACGGCAGCGGGTACGAGGCGCGCGTGTTCTCGGTGATCGACTGGTTGGAGAAGTCGACCTTTCGCGACGGCTGCTGCAGCACGACGTTCTCGAGGATAGTGCCGAACATCTGCGTGGTCGCGAAGATGTCGGGCTCACTCTCCGCCGACAGGTTGATGACCTTGGCGTAGCAGCCGCCCTCGAAGTTGAAGGTGCCGTCGGGCGACCAGCCATGCTCGTCGTCGCCGATGAGGTTGCGCTCGGGATCGGCAGACAGCGTGGTCTTGCCGGTGCCCGACAGCCCGAAAAACAGGGCCGTGTCGCCCTCGGCGCCGATGTTGGCCGAGCAGTGCATGGAGAGCACACCCTGCTTGGGGAGCAGGTAGTTCATCACGGTGAACATGGACTTCTTGAGTTCACCGGCGTAGCGCGTGCCGCCGATCAGGATGGCCCGCTCGGCGAGGTTGAGCACGATGAACGAACCCGTGCGCGTGCCATGGCGGGCCGGATCGGCCTGGAACTCCGGGGCGTGGTACACCGTGAAGTTCGGTGCGAACGTGGCCAGTTCTTCGACCTCCGGACGGATGAACATGTTCCGCACGAAGGCCGCGTGCCACGCATTGGGCAGGATGTAGCGCACACTGAGGCGCGTGTAGCTGTCGGCGCCGCAGTAGAGATCCTGCACGAACAGTTCCGGACGGCCGTTGAGATACGCCTGCACATCGGCCTTCAGCAGGGCCCAGTGTTCGGGCGAAATGGGCTGATTGACCTTGCCCCAGTCCACATCGGCTTCGCTGTTGGGCTCCTTGACCACGAACTTGTCGTTGGGCGAGCGACCCGTGTGCGGCGAGGTGACGGCCACGAAGGGCCCCATGTCGGCGAGGGTGCCCTCACCGCGACGGATCGCCGCCTCGATGAGTTCGGGGGCCACGTAATTCCAGTGGACCTGCCCCTGCGGATGGATGCCCTGCGGGGCAAGCCCGTCCGCACTTTCGCGCGCCGGAACGGACGGGGAAACCTGTGTCGCCATGGGTGCGACCCTCTACGGTAAGCGGACAGCAGCGGAGCTGAGCCGAGCGCCAACGCCGGCGCGATCAGCACGCTGCAACACCTGCGGGAATGTGAACGCGACGCGAGCGTCACGTCTGGGGCTGAACGCGCTCGGCACCGGTACGGAACGACCGGTGCCAAGTCCTGAAACATGCGCGGACGGCGTCGCCTGCTCAATAGGCAGGCGCGCGGCTACAACGTGAACCGTGGGCGCTCGCCGAGTACGAATTGCAGCGTCTGGGCGTCACGGCCGGTGGGCACGGACACGGTGGGCGCCCCGAACATCACATCCTGGGCATTCGGGCTGTGGCCGCCGATGCCCAGCGCGTGTCCGAACTCGTGCGCCACCACCGCATTGAGCACTTCCTGACTGCTGGTCCGGCCGACGTCCAGCCGGATCACCACGGAGATGCGGGTTGGCCCACCGCCCGTGGCCGCCAGTCGCAGCGCCCGAGTTCCCTCGGGGCAGAAATAGGTGTACCCCGCCGATCCCCGCGGGTCGAACGCGCACGCCGCAGCCGGAACCACTGGCGTCGGGGTGGACTGGTCGAACACCACGATGTTGGCGTCGGCCAGCGATGCGGCCGGCTCGAGGCGGTACTCGCCGAACAGCGGCAGGTCATTCCACTCGACCATGGCTCCCAATACCGCGGCCCGTACATCGCGGGTGAGATCGTTGGGCTGGATGAACCAGACCTTCACCGTGCTGCCGCTGGACCACCGATACGCCTGGCCCCCCACGAGCGACGTGGGGTCGTAGGCAAATACGGGGCGCGCCAGCGTGGGCGCCTCGCAGCCCGCCACCAGCGCGAGCGCAGCGACCAGCCACCGGGTAACCGCAGGACGGCGCATCATCGGCTGGTCCTCACGCCGATCGCCAGGCGATTCACCCATCCCGGCGTGATGAGAGAGAACCCCGGCGTGGTGCCCATGCGCACCATCCCGATCCGAGCGAATCCGACCAGTTGGCGCGGACGTCGCGCGGACTCCTCGGGGTCGCGACTCACCGCCAACCCCACTTCGCCCACCGGCGACACGTTGCTCGCATCACGAAACGGGAGCACGTTGCCCAGACCGTTTAGCACGGCGATGCCGCCCAGTCCTTCGAGGTGCAGCCGCGTGCGTCCGCGTCGGGCGCTCGTCATGGAGACGAGGGCGAGCGCGTTCACCTCGCGCAGCGTCCCCTGTCGCCAGGTGCCCCCGGCCTCGCTGAGGCTGATGGGCTGCAAGGCCGCCCGCAGCATGACTCCGACATCGAGATCGTCGCGCACCAGCCGCTGCATGCCGACCCCGAGGGAGCCACCCGCCGTACTGCGAACCGTGGGAGCCCGCGGGCCTTCGAGCCAGGTGCTCCCGAACCAGCCCGCCGCTTCCTGCATGAGGCGCCACGGCGCGGGATTCAGATCCTGCGCGGCCACGGGGGTCGGGCACAGCGCACCAAGGCCCAGCAGCCAGGCGCCAAAGGCCGCACCGACCGCCGGGCGTCGGGCAGAAGACCGCGTCAGGGGAATCGTCATGATCGGGAGCACCTGGTCAGGTCGTGGCAAAGCTGCGCAGCCGCGCCAGCATGCGACCGTCGGTCGCGGCGGGCGTGTCGCCCTTGGGCGTTTCGATGATCTTGGGCACCGCGGCCAGCCGCTCGTCGGTCATGATGTGCCGGAACGCGTCATCGCCGATCGTACCTTCGCCGATGAGTTCGTGCCGGTCGAGATGCGAGCCGAGTTTGGCCTTGGAGTCGTTGAGATGAAGGCAGCCGAGGGTGTCGAACCCCAACGCATCGCCGAAGCGCGCCCACACGCCGTCGTAGTCCGTCACCAGATCGTATCCGGCCGCCCAGATGTGCGCGGTGTCCAGACACACGCCCACGCGGGCGCGCAGCGGCGCCGGCAGGCGCGACAGAAGATCGCGCATCTCTTCGAACGTCGAGCCGAGCACCGTGCCGTGGCCGGCGGTCAGCTCCATCAGCAGGCGTGTCGGACCAGGTTCGGCCTCCAGCGCTTCGGCAATGCCCTCGGCGTTGCGGGCGATACCGCTGGCCCGGTCGTCCATGAAGTTGCCCGGATGCGACACCAGCGCATCGAGACCGAACGCATGACAGCGACGGAGTTCGGCGCGGAAGCTGGCCACCGACCGCGCGCGCAACTCGGCATCGGGCGACGCGAGATTGATGAGATAGGAGTCGTGCGCGCAGGTCCAGCGGACGCGTGTCTCCCGCATCGCCGTACGGAAGCGGGTGGCCTCCTCGGCGTCGATCTCACGCTCGGCCCAGCGGTTGGCCTGCTTGGTGAACACCTGGGCGCCGGTGGCACTGATCTCCCGGGCGCGCGCGGCGGCTTCCCAGGTCCCGCCGGCGATGGAGACATGTGCGCCAAGCGGGGCGCGGTCTGCGGTCCAGTCTCCCGCGTCGACCGTGATCGGCGCATCGATGGAAGGCGCCGGGGGCGATGGTGCCTTGCGGGTACGCACCGGAGTCTCGGCGGACGCAGCGGCAGTTTTCTTGGCGGGCATCGCAGAACGGTAACGTACTCGGCGGTAAAACTCAGCAGTCCCGGCACGGCGGCATCCGCAGGTGGCGTCCGGACTACGCCAGCTCCACCGGGTGGTCCGTCAGCGCTGTTGCCGGAGCCACTCCAGCGGGTCCACTGCGCGTCCCTTGGGGCGGATCTCGAAATGCAGGTGAGGGGGCAGTTCGGGATCGGTGGCGCCGACAGTGCCCACCGTCTGTCCCTTGGTCACCTGCTGGCCGCGCCGCACGTCGATGCGGGCCAGCGACCCGTACACCGAGTAGTCGCCCCCACCGTGCTGCACGATGACCGTGGGGCCGTAGGTGCCGACGTTGTCGGCCAGCACCACTTCGCCGGCGGCAATCGACCGAACCGCCGTCCCCGTGCTGGTGGCGATGCCCACGCCGTTCCACCGGGTCCTGGTGTTGTTGGGGTTCACCACGCGGCCGAAGCGATAGAGAATGGTGCCGTCCACCGGCCAATCAAGCTTGCCCAGGTCGGAGGTCCGGATGCTGGAGGCCGGGGCGGGGCGGGCGTTCGGGGCCATCTCCGCCCGCCGGCGCGCCGTCTCGAGGGTGGCGATAGCGTTGGCGATACGCGACTCGTCGCGCGCGAGCTGCTGCAGCCGTTCGCGCGCCTGCGCCGCCGACCGCTGCACCGCGGTGAGATTGCGCTGGCGCCGCGCCTCCAGATCGGCGAGCCGCCGGGCTTCGCGATCCTTCTCCTGACGATTCCGCCCCACCTCGTCCTGCAGCCGCACCAGCAGCAGGCGCTGGTTGACGATCTGGTCGCGCAGGCCCTCTACGCGTCGCACGAGCTTGCGGTCGTTGAGCGCCAGCTCGTGCAGGTACTTGTAGCGGGCCACCAGGCCGGCGAACGACTGCGCCGACAGCATGGCCTCCACGTCGTACAGACTGCCGCGCTTGTAGATCTCGACCATGCGCTTCTGCAGCGCGCCGCGCTTGTCGCGCAGTTCGGCTTCGGCGCGGCCAAGACCGGAGCCGGCTTTGATCACTTCCTCGCTGATCGTCTCGAGCTGCCGGTCGAGTGCCGTGACCAGGCGTTTGGTGGTCTGTCGCTGCTCCTCGAGGTTGTTCACCTCCTCGGCCAGCGTGCGCGCGCTGCGCTGCAGCTCGGTCATGCGGCTCTCGAGATCGCGGCGCTCCTTGCGCAGCTTGTCGAGTTCGTCCTGCTGCTGGCGCAGTCGCTGTTCAGTGGCCGGGGGCTGCTGACTGCCGGCCACGCCCGCCCAGAGTGCCACGCCCAGCACTGCGGCGAGCCGGCGCATCACGCGTCGCGCCAGACGCCGCGCAGGTGGCGGCCCACCGACAGCCAGCTCCCCACCAGGCCGAGAAGGCCGCCGGCCAGGATGCCCAGCGCCACCTGGTCGCTGGTGAAGAACACCGTGCGCATCAGCGAATGCGTCACGAGCGCACTGGTGCCCCACGCCAATCCCACCGCGAGCACCCCACCGGCGAGCCCCTTGAGCGTCCCGTCAATGAGGTACGGCAGGCGTACGAACCAGTTGGTGGCGCCGACGAGCCGCATGATCTCGATCTCCCGGGTGCGGGCGAGGATGGCCATGCGAATGGTCGAGCCGATGATGATCAGCGCGACGAGGGCGAACACGCCGCCCAGCACCGATCCGGCGAGTCCCGCGATGTTCCGGATGCGATAGAGCTTCTCCACCCACTCGCGCCCGTAGCGTACATCCTCCACCACCGGGAACGTCAGTAGACGACGCGACAGCGCATCCACCGTGGCCGGGTCCCGCGCCCCCTCCTTGAGACGCAATTCCACCGACGCCGGCAGGAACGTCCCGTCCATGACATCACGGAATTCCTCGAGTTCGGCGCGCGCGCGTGTCAGCGCCGAATCGGGCGACACAAAGCCCACGTCGGCCACCTCGGGGAACCGGGAAATCTTCTGCATGAGGGTGTCCACCTGCGCATCGGGTACGCCCTCGGCCAGGAAGGCGCGGATCTCCACGCGGTCTTCCACCTCGCGCAGTGCGGCCCGGATGTTGATGGCCACCAGGCCGAAGAGGCCGAAGGCGAACAGCGAAAACGCGATCGTCACGACGCCGAGGATTCCGAGCAGCGGCGCGCGCCGGAACGCGAGCATTACCTCCCGCAGGGCCAGCCTCATGTGTGCCCCCTCATCGCCGGCCCCGCATGTCGGCCACGAGCCGGGCCACATCCGTGCCGTCGAACACCAGCGAGCCCTTGTCGAGCTCCAGGAACCGTTGCTGCGACCGCTGGATGAGGGCCACGTCGTGCGTGGCCATCAGCACGGCGGTACCGCGGGCGTTGATTTCCCGCAGCAACAGGAAGATAGCATGCGTGGCCCGGTCGTCGAGATTGCCGGTGGGCTCGTCGGCGAGCAGCAGCAGTGGGTCGTTGGCGAGTGCGCGCGCAATTGCCACCCGCTGCTGCTCACCGCCCGAGAGTTCGTGCGGGAACGCGGTGGCGCGCGCGGCCAGCCCCACCTGCGTCAACAGGCGCGCCACCTTGGCGCCGATCTGCGCGTGCGGGGTACCCACCACCTCCAGCGCGAAGGCGACGTTCTGTTCTGCGGTCCGATCGGGCAGCAAGCGGAAGTCCTGGAACACGATCCCCAACCGGCGGCGTAGCTGCGGAATGTCGCGGCTCGTGATGGACGCACTGGAGTACTCCGAAACCCGGAGTTCGCCGCGCGTGGGGCGATCGGCCATCGTGAGCAGGCGCAGCAACGTACTCTTGCCGGCCCCCGAGTGTCCCACGAGAAACGCGAACTCGCCCTTCCGCATCTCGAAGGACACGTCCCGCAACGCCGTGCCCGACCGCGGATACTCCTTGGTCACGTCGGTGACCCGCACGATGGCGTCGGACATTCAGCGATGGTGCTGCGGCGCCGTGGCCACCGCGGCCGTGAGCGCGGTGTCGAGGGCGGCGATGATGACGGCAGGGTCTTCGAGCCCCACCTGCACGCGCAGCGGCCCGTCGGGCGCGACCGGGCGCACCTGGGTCACGACGCCGGCGCCGCCGGGAAGCAGTGGCGCGAGCTGCGCCGTGACGTGATGGCACGCCACGGGCCCACTGCCCGGATGCACGAGGTTGATCACGAGCACCGGACCAGCCCCTTGCATCCACTCCATGGCCGTACCGTGGTCGGGATCGTCGGAGAGTCCGGCATACGACACGCGCTGCACGCCGGGCGCACTCCACGCCCATTCCGCCACCTGACGTGCCGTCGTGTTCATCCGTTCGACGCGCACCGCGAGCGTGCCAAGGCCGCAGGCAAGACTGGTGCGCGCGGCCGGATGCGGCACCGCGCCCCAACGCTCCATCTTGCGGCGTACCTCGTCGATGACCCCTTCGGGGCCGCACACGATACCGGTACCGCCGACGCCGTCGCCGTCGAGCAGCAGCGACGCATCGTGCAGCACCACATCGGCGCCGTGACGCAGCGGTGTGCTGTTCGCCGGCGTGGCCAGCGAGGCGTCGACGATGAGCGCGATGCCCAACTCCTGCGCCAGCGTCCGCGGCGGCCGAAGGTCGACCGGGCGACCGTTCTCGATGACGGGAGACTCGAGGAAGAGCGCCCGTGTGGTCTTGCGCAGGTCCCGCCGCCAGCCGCGCGTGTCGCGCGGACTGGTGAACGTGACCTCGACGCCGAGCACCGGCAGCTCCGTTTCGAAGAAGTCGCGGGTTTCAGGGCGCATCCACGTACAGGCGAGCAGGTGATCGCCTGGCCGCAGCAGCGCGAGGATGGTGGACGCCGTCGCGGCTCGGCCGCTCGCCAGCACGAGCGCGGCTTCGGCGCCCTCCAGCTCGGCGAGTCGGTGCTCCAGCGAATCCATCACGTTCTTGAACTCGTGGTTCAGGGACGGGGACGCGCTTGTGCGTCCACCCGGATGACACGAATAACTTCGGACACGGACGCGCCGGCCACATCGCGCAGGATGACTCCGCCACGTGGCAGCGACTCGTCCAGTTCCAGGACGGCGAGTTCCGAACGCCGTGCCGATACCACACGCACCATGTCGCCCGCGGTCACGAGCCGCACCAGCGCGTCGTCGGGGCGCATGCGGACCATCGGGCCGCGATCGGGGTCACCCTTGCGGGTGGCGATGAAGCCCACCACCTGCAACGGCGGCGCGAAGCCGCTGAAAATGCTCAGCTTGCGCCGGACGCCCTGGCCGCCGATCTCGCCCTTCTCGTCCTTGCCGCTCGACCCGCTCACATGGCCCCCCGGACCGCACCCGGTACGGTATACCCGTCATCGCGCCGCATGATGAGCCGGCGGGACGCGAGGCGCACCAGATGCGCGTGGGCTTCCGCCTCGGTGACCGCAAGGACATGGGCCACGGCGGGGGCGAAGATGGGTCCGTGTGCCCGCACCACCTCCCAGTGGGCCCGCTCGTCGTCGTCCACATAGCCGAACAGCTCGGCCTCGCCCTCGTGCCACGACACCAGCGCCAGCGCATGCCGCTCCAGTACCGTCTCGATGGGGTCGATGTGCCCCTCGTGCAGGCCGCGGAAGGTGAGGTAGCCGCCCGGGCCATCATCCGCGGTGTAGCGCAGCAGCAGCTTGGCCACGATCTCGTCGGCGCACGAGAAATCGAGCAGGTTGACCTGCGAGAAATCGATCGTGGTCACTTCGGGGGCCCCGAGGTCGCGCACCTGCTGCTCGATGGCGGTGCGCACGGCGGCGCCCGTGGGCCGGGTGACCAGGTTCGAATACAGATCGCACACCGTGCCACGCAGCACGGTGCCCACGTCGATACAGCGGCTCATGGGCGGCTCCCCAGACGGGACCGCCCCGCCGTGCTGCTGCGGGCGCGTACCGGCGCGTCGCCGATGCGTTCCGGGATCACGATCTGCATCTGCGCCCCGGGAAAGAAGGGAAGGTCTTCTGTGAGCGGCACATCCGCGTCCCACTCGGGGGCCATGGCGAGGCGCGCCGTGCCGCTGCGCACCGTGAGCTTGCCCTGCCACCGGTGCACGAAGCGACGGATGCCCGCCAACCCCTGCCCACGGCCCTTGTCCCCGTGGCGGAAGCGGCTGGTGGCGCGCAGCACCGCGTCCTCGAGCGCCTGTCCGTCGTCCCAGCGATCGGACGCGCGATGGCTGGGGGAACTCTCCAGCGACTTCCGGAAGCCGATGCCGGCATCGCACACCGCGATGACCACCACCTTCCGGCCAAGCCGCTTGGCGTACGTGTACTTCTGCACCGCCACCCAGCCGCCGCGCCCCGCATGCTCCACGATGTTCTGACAGGCCTCGCTGAGGGTCATGCCGAAGGCACCGGTGATGGCGGTATCGAGATTGAGCTGCCCGTGGAGGATATCCGCGGCCTTCTGCTGGATGCGGCCCACCACGCCGTGCACGTCGTCGCTCTGGGTGATGGGCGTGATCTCCAGCAGCACGTCGCTCTCGTGCTGGTCGCGCGGCCGCGGCACGGTACCATGCATCTCGTACAGTTCGGCGGCGTGGCGCACGAACCCGATGCGCGACCAGTACGACAGCGTGTCGGCGTTCTCCGGCAGGGCGAACGCCAGCCGGTCGCGGCGCGACTGGGCCACGCACAGCAGCGCGGTCAGGCCGTACGGCGATGCCCAGCGCGCATGTCGCGCGTCGATGAGGATCTTCTCTCCCTCGGGGAGCGGTGCGAGCTGCTCGATGACCTGCTCGAAGCTCGCCTCATCGAGTGATGGCGGCACGCTGATGACGGTCGTCACGTGGTGCTGAGCTCTCCTCGGAGATGATGAGCGAGGCCGGTCGCCCCGCGATGCTCGACGTTGCGCGACGCCGCCCGGTTGGCGGCGGCAATGGCCTCCGTCAACATATCACCGGCCAGCAGTCGCGAGAAATGGGTGGCGCCCCACACATCGCCACATCCGGTCGGATCTCCCGGGCCATCGATGCGCGGCGCCACACCCGGCACCAACGCCGTGCGCACGGCGCCCAGCGCGCCGGCGCCGCCGCGCGGCGATGTGGACAGCGCAGCGTTGTGACCTCGCTGCGGCGGCAGGTCGGACAGCCGCTCGAATCCCGGGGCGGCGAAATAGGCGGCGCCCCGCTTGCCGAGCGTCACGCACAGCACGGACACGCCGGCGGCCATCGCCGTCGCGGCGAGCGCCATCGAGTCCGGCGCCATCAGGTGCATCTCGTCTTCGTTCACCTGCAGCACGTCGAAGCAGGCGCACCACGCCGCCACGTTCGGCAGCGGCCGCGGCGTGCGCAGACCATCCGCCTGCACGGCCATCACCAGCATGTGTAGATCGCAGTAGATCGGCCCGGTGAAGTGCGCGCGGATGAGCTGCATCGTCTCGAGGTCCAGCTCCCAGCCGCTCAGCAGGTTGATGTACAGCGCATCCAGCCGCGCGGCCTCCAGCACCGGCTTGAGTCCGAGCCAGGTCCAGCCGGGCACCCCGCCGGTGAGATGTTCGCTGCGCCGCTCGTCGTCGAGATAGCGCAGCTCCACCCGGTTGTTGGGATACGGCACGCCGATCAGCGCGGCATCGGGCGCCATGCGCCGCAGCCCGCGGCAGAAGAGCTGCGCCCGCTCCACGAGGTCATCGCCAACCATGGCCAGCGGCACGATCTCCCACGACTCGGGCAGGGCAGCGTCGAGCGCGGACAACGAATAGGTGATGCCGCCCCACTCTTCGATGGGCACACTGCGCCGATCGCGACCGTGCAGCACATCCCACACGAACGACCCGATGACACCGAGGCGCTGTGTCCGCCCGCGCGAGGGCGTGTCGCCGGCGGCGCTCACGCGGGCGGCTGCCCGGTGGTCTGGGCGATGAAGGACGCCACGGCGCCCACCACACCGGCGGTGCCGGGCAACGTGCCGGGCACGATGCGGCACGCCTCGGACACGCTCTTGAAGGCACGCCGGCGCACTTCCGTGCGCAGGGGGGCGAACAGCGCCTCGCCGGCCTGCGTGACACCGCCCGCGATGACCACCACGTCGGGATTGAACACGTTCAGCAGGTTGGCGATCCCCGCCCCCAGAAAGCGCGCGGTATCCCGAACGATCTCCAGCGCCACCGGGTCGCCTTCGCCAGCCGCCTTGTACACCACGGCGGCCGTGATCTGCGTCAGGTCGCCGTGCACCAGGCTGTGCAGGATCGACGACTCGTCGTTCTGCAGCGCTTCACGGGCCCGTTCGGCAATGGCGCTGCCCGACGCGTAGGCCTCGAGGCATCCGTAATTGCCGCAGCCGCAGCGGCGCCCGTTCATGTCGATCGTGATGTGCCCGATCTCGCCCGCCGCATCGCTCGACCCGTGATACACGTGGCGGTCGACGATGAGGCCGCCCCCCACGCCGGTGCCGATCGTCACCCCGATCACGTTGGTCCCGCCACGCGCGGCGCCCAGCCACCACTCACCGTAGGTGGCACAGTTGGCGTCGTTGTCGAGCTTCACCGGCAACCCGGTGAGCTCCGTCATGCGCTCGACGAGCGGGAAGTCGTACCACTTGAGATTCGGCGCCGCGAGCACCAGCCCCTTTTCCCGATCGACCGTGCCAGGCGCGCCGACCCCGACGCCGAGAAAGGCCTTCTTGGTGACACCCGCTTCCTTCATCGCGATGCCCACGGTGGTGTTCACCATGCGGGCCATGCGGTTGATCACGGCGTCGGCACCCTCCGCCGCGAGTGTGGGTTCGGTCTGTACACCGAACAGCCGTGAGCCGTCGCGCGACATCGCCGAGACGACGATGTTGGTGCCGCCAAGGTCGACACCGATGATGAACTGCGAGTCTGGGGAGGAGGGAGGGGTCGCCATGGCCCAAACTTAACGCCGTGCCTGCCGGGGGCGACCGGGGCCGCTCAATATCGGATGGCCGCCCGCTGCCGTTGCCAGAGCTGTTCGTCGAAGGCGCTGACGGCAAGCGGATTGCCCCCCGCCACATCGGCTTCCTCGCCGTGGCGCACCACGACCAGATCGAGGCTCGGCACCACATAGATCTTCTTGTCACCCTTGCCCAGGGCCGCCACCAGATCGCGTGGTGCCGAGGGTACCAGCATGCCGGGCATCGTGGGGAACTGGTACGGCCCGGGGAGGCGCACGCCGTTGCTGCCGTTGAGCCACCAGAGCATGCCGTAGGCGCCATTGTCCGGAGGGCCGGCCCGCAACATCTGCGTGACCCACGCCGAGTCCACGACCGGCGTCCCGTTCCATCGCCCGCGCGCCAGCACCAGATGGCCGAACCGCGCCATGTCACGGGCCGTGGTGCTGAGGACGAAGCCCGGCTCCCCCAGATCGACATTGAACCGCCACGTTCCGGCCATGCCGATCGGAGTGAACAGGCGGCTGCGCGTGGCCGTGTTGATGTCCTGCCCGGTCACCCGGACCACCACCGCGAACAGTTGGTAGTAGGCCGGATTGTTGTAGTAGAAGCGCGTGCCCGGTGCCATGACGGCCTGCAGCGAATCGTTGAGCCCCGAGGTCATCTGCAGCAGATGCCGCACGGTGATGCCCGCCTCGGTGCTCGGGCTGCGCGACCAGCCTGTCCCCAGATACTGACTCACAGGCGCATCGAGGCGCAGGCGCCCCTCGTTCTGCAACTGGCCCACCACGGTGGCCAGCACGCTCTTCCCGGCCGAGGCGATGATACTGTCCTTGTCCGGCGTCCAGCCGCGCCAGTAGCGCTCGGCGACCAGCCGTCCGCGCCAGGCCACGATCATTGCCGTGCTCTTCTGCGTGCCCGCCCAGTCGAGGGCAGCGGCGAGCGCGGTGGTGTCCCATCCCAGCGCTGCCGCAGACACGGTGCTCCAGGCGCCTCCGGTCGCCGGAAACGCATACGGGAGCGCGCGCACGTCGGGCGTCGGTGTGGGAGGAGTCGTCGGAGCCGTGGGAGCGGTGGGCGCAGTCGGTGCGGGGGCCGACGCATCCCCGCAGGCGGTGAGCAACATGAGCGGCGCCGCCGCCGCCATAGTGAGCAATCGCCAGTCAGTCATACCCGGAAGACGACGATCGCCGCTCGGCGTTAACGGCTCCTCCTTCGCCTCAGTCGACGAGCTGCTGCACGCGTTCGGCCACGGTCTCCGCCGACAGATCACGCATGCAACGCCAATGTCGCTCGGGACACTGCATCGGGCCGTGGGCGTGACAGGGCCGGCAGGACAGCGTCTCCACCCCCAGCGTGATGTGCCGGGTGGCGAGGGGGCCGAATCCCATGGCCGGCACCGTGGGGCCGAAGAGCGCGACGGTGGGCGTGTTCATGGCCGAGGCGAGATGCAGCGGCGCGGAGTCATTGGTGACCAGCACCCGACACCGGCCGAGCAGGGCCGCCGACCCCAGTAGCGACAGGCGCCCGGTGGCGTCGATGACGGGGGTACCACCCGCCGCTGCCACGGTGTCGGCGATGGCCAGCGCGAGCGGCGCGTCGCCGGCCGCCCCGAGCACCACGAGCCGGAGCCCGGGGAGGGCGTGCGCTCGCACCAGCGCCGCCGCCAATGCGTCGTACGACGGCCAGCGCTTGGTGGCCCATACGCTGCCGGGCGCGAGGGCCATGAGGGGCGCGTCGTCGCTCACGGCATGCTCGGCGAGCAGGGCGCTCACTGTGGCCTCATCCGCGGGCCCGGGAAACAGCGTCGGGCGCAGATCGCGGGGCGCGGCGGTCGCGCTGGGGCCATCGGCGAGCCGCCAGAGCCGTAGCGCGTGGTGCTCGCCGGCGGCGTAGTGCACCCGGGTGGTGTATAGCAGCCGCCCGCTCGAACGGCCAAAGCCCACGCGCTCCGGAATCCCGGCCAGCCACGCCAGCGCGGCGGTGCGCAGCGAGCCCTGAGCGAGAAACGCGCGCTGCGCCCCGGTGGTGCGAAGCGCGGCTGCCACCCGGCGAACGCCACCGAGCCCACGGTCGGCGCCGCGCTTGTCGAACACGATCACGCTCGCCACCGCCGGGTGGTTCGCCAGCACCGCCGCGTTCGCCGGCGTGGCCACTACATGCACACGGCCCTCACGCGCCAACCGCTCGAGGAGCGGGGTCGTGAGGACCATGTCACCCAGGAAGCTGGTCTGCAGGACGGCGGAGATCACCGCGCGTCAGTCCACCTGCAGCACCGCGAGGAACGCCTCCTGCGGAATCTCCACGCTGCCTACCTGCTTCATGCGCTTCTTGCCTTCCTTCTGCTTCTCCAGAAGCTTGCGCTTGCGGGAGATGTCGCCGCCGTAGCACTTGGCCAGCACGTCCTTGCGAAGCGGCTTCACGGTCTCACGCGCAATGACCTTCTGGCCGATGGTGGCCTGAATGGCCACTTCGAAGAGCTGGCGCGGAATGAGCTCCTTGAGCTTCTCCGCCACCTTGCGCCCCCACTCGTACGCCTTGTCCTTGTGCACGATCACGGAGAATGCGTCGATGGCGTCGCCGTTGATGAGCATGTCGAGGCGCACCAGATCGCTCGAGCGGTACTCCAGCATCTCGTAGTCGAGGGAGGCATACCCGCGGCTCACCGTCTTCATCTTGTCGAAGAAGTCGAGGATGATTTCGCCGAGCGGGAACTCCCAGTCCAGCTCCACGCGCACGGTATCGAGGAAGCGCGTGTTCTTGTAGATGCCGCGCCGTTCCATGCCGAGCGTCATGATGGGCCCGATGTACTCGGCCGGGCACATGATGCGCGCGCGTACGTACGGTTCCTGCACGTCGTCGATCACGACGGCCGGCGGCATCAGGGCCGGGTTCTCGACCAGCAACTCCGTGCCGTCCGTCTTGGTGACGTGGTACTCCACGCTCGGCACCGTGGTGACGAGGTCGAGGTCGTACTCCCGTTCGAGCCGCTCCTGCACGATCTCCATGTGCAGCAGCCCGAGGAACCCGCAGCGGAAGCCGAAGCCGAGCGCGGTGGATGTTTCCGGCTCGTACTGCAGCGACGCGTCGTTGAGCTTCATCTTTTCGAGCGCGTCGCGCAGCGTTTCGTACTGCGTCGTGTCGGTAGGGTAGATACCCGCGAACACGAACGACTTGACTTCCTGATAGCCGGGCAGCGCTTCGGCGGCACGGTTGTCCTTGTCGAAGATCGTGTCGCCGGCCCGCGTCTCGCGCACCGATCGCACGGCGGCGAGCACGTAGCCCACCTCACCCGCGCGCAGCACGTCGGTGGGAACCTGGCGCAACTGCAGGTAGCCCACTTCCGCGACCTCGTACACGTTGTCGGACACGCCGAAGGTGATCTTCATGCCCTTGCGGATCTCGCCGTCCACCACGCGGATGCTGGGAATGGCGCCCCGGTACTTGTCGTAGTACGAATCGAAGATGAGCGCGCGCAGCGGGCCATCCAGGTCACCCGTGGGCGGTGGCACGCGGCGCACGATTTCCTCGAGCAGCTCGGGCACGCCGGTGCCCTCCTTGCCACTCACGCACAGCACGTCTTCGGGCATGCACCCGATCAGGTCGACCACTTCCTGCCGACGACGCTCCGGCTCGGCACCGGGGAGGTCGATCTTGTTGAGCACGGGGATGATTTCGAGCCCCGCGTCCATGGCCAGGAAGAGATTGGACAGCGTCTGCGCCTGAATACCCTGCGACGCGTCCACCACGAGAATGGCGCCCTCACAGGCGGCCAGCGACCGCGACACCTCGTACGTGAAGTCCACGTGGCCGGGGGTGTCGATGAGGTTGAGCTCGTAGTTCTGTCCGTCGCCCGCGGTGTAGCTCATGCGGACGGCGTTCAACTTGATGGTGATGCCGCGCTCGCGCTCGAGGTCGAGCGTGTCGAGCACCTGCGACTTCATTTCGCGCTTCTGCAGCGTGCCGGTCTTCTCGATCAGGCGGTCGGCGAGCGTGGACTTGCCGTGATCGATGTGGGCAACGATGCAGAAGTTGCGGATGTGGCTGAGATGCAACGGGTCCTTCCTGGAATGGGCCGACCGGGAACAGCCTCATAAGATAGTCGAGCGTCCGGCAGAACTGGGAACCGGAGCCGTCGCGGCCGCCCTCAACGACAACGGCGACCGTTCCAAAGAGGAACGATCGCCGTGTGCGCACGGTGCCCGCGACGCAGTCAGACGGGCGGCTTGGCCGGCGGCTGAATGACCGGCGCCTCGCCCGAAGACCTGGGAGCCGGCGGGGGCGGAGGCGGCGTGGGCGACGAGCCGGCACCCGACCGGTCGATCATCGGTGCCGAGCCGCCGGCGCGACCGTCCTGCTCCCCCGAGGGGAAACTCTTGCCACCACGCCCGACTGGCGTATCCGGCTGCGCCGGCGCTGGCGAGGCGCCGCTCTGGGCCGATTCCGACACCCGCGTACGCTGCCGCTCGTCGCCGCGATCGCGCGTCCGGTCGGCCGCTGCGCGATCACCGGCCCCGACCCAGGTGTCGCCCTGACCGGGCAGCGTGCGCGTCCGCGACCACGGGCGACCAGCTTCCGGCTCGACGCCGGGGAAGCGGCGCTCGCTGCCGGTCTCGCCGCGGCGCCACGCGGACGGCTCGACGCCTGCGCGGTCGCCCACCCGGCTCCCCGTTTCACGCCCGTATGGCCGCGACGGGTCCCGACGTGAGGCCGAATCGAGCCCGACGACGTCGCCGCCTCGCGGGTACCGCGGCAGGCGGCCGATCGGTGAGGAGAGGTCCGGGAGGGGTACACTGTCTGGCGCGGGATACGCCGTCGGAGTCATCGCCGGATTCACGTTGACCGGTTGCGGCTGCGACGGCCACCAGGCGACCCGGTAGCCGGTGCACAGGCGGCCGCCGATCTCCACGGGTGCAGCGAAGGAGAAGCGCCCGCCATTGTCCAGGACGAGCGGGACACCCAACGCCCAACCGAACGGCGCCTGACTGAACAGTCCCGCGCCGAGGGCCCGCCGTATGAGTGGGTCGATATCGTCGCTGGCGCTGTAGAACCCGAACCCGTCGAACCCGTTGCGCCGGGTCCAGCGGGTGGAGTAGCCCACGCACTCGTCATCGAACGCCCACGCATTGGCGGCCCGCGTGACCGGGGTCGGGTCGGCGGCGGCGCTCACCACCACATCATACTCGGCGTCGGGACCGAAGATGGTCCTGCCGAGGATGTTGACCATGTCCTGCTGGTCCACGGCGAGCGTGTCGATGAGCAGGTCGCTTCCCCACCGTTTGCCGTCGGCAAAAAGCGAGAGATCGGGCCTGATGGAAGAAGCGAAGCCCACGACTACTGGGGCTTCGCCATAGTTGACCAAATGCAGCAACTCACGGCTTACGAGGTTGCGCACCCGCACCCGCTGGTTGGCCTTGAGGCGTCCCTTGTCTTCCGGACGCGTCGGCGAGAGCACCTGGATGGGGAAATCACGCCGGCCGCGCGTCACGGCGAACACCGTCACGTAGGCGTCACGGTCCACGCTCAGCGAAAAGCCGGGCCACGCCGACAAGGACCGCACCGTCGAGACGCCGTGCATGGTGATCCGCGGGATGTCCGCGCGCGCGCTGCCGGTTTGCGCCTGCACCGGCGCAATGGCCGCCGACATGACCACCGCTGCGCCAAGCGCCATGGGGGACATCGCCACACGCTGGAAGAGTCTCACCATCGCCAACCTCTGAAACCCACGGGGGCCTGCCGGGCGCCGGCGGGCTGCCTTCCGCCGGTATTCGAGCGCCAAGATACGACCTAGGTCCTACATGTCAATATCTTCACGATTCAGCGCCCGAAACGGCACGTCCTCGCGCCGGGAAACTACCCCGCCCGCCACAAAACCGCGCCCTTGCGCGTATCCTTGAAACATGGCCACCGCACGCGCAGACCAACTCGACCCCGCTGTCCTGGCGGCCCTCGGCCACCTCGAGCTGGTCGCCCGCTGGGTGGTGGACGGCTTCATTACCGGGCTCCACCGGTCGCCGCGCAAGGGATTCAGCGTCGAATTCGCCGAACATCGTCCGTATATGCCTGGCGACGACCTGCGCTACCTCGACTGGCGCATTGCCGGCCGGGCTGACCGCTGGGTGGTCAAGCAGTTCGAGGAAGAGACCAACGCCCGCGCCATGCTCGTACTCGACGTGAGCGCCTCCATGCAGTGGACGGGGGACCCGGCGCGCCTGTCCAAGCTGGCCTACGCGGAGCGGCTCGCCAGCGCCATGGCGCTGCTGCTGCTGCGTCAGCGGGACGCCGTGGGGCTGGTGCGCTTCGACGCGGGCATGCGCGATGTGGTGCCGCCGCGCTCGAACCGGACCCAGTGGCGCCGACTCATGGCGGCGTTCTCCGAGCCCGGCGGCGGCAGCGAGTCGAACGTGGCGGAGGCGCTCCTGCAGGCCGGCAAGCTGGTGCGCCGGCCGGGCTTCGTGGTGCTGCTCTCGGACCTACTGACCGATCCGGTGCCGGTGGCCGATGCGGCGCGCACCCTGCGGGCCCGCGGACACGAAGTGCTGGTGCTGCACATTATGGACGCGGCCGAGCGCGATTTCCCGGAAGGGGGAGAAGCGCTCTATCGCGACCCTGAATCCCGGCTCGAACTGCCGGCGTCGCCCGGCGATGTCCGGGCTACGTATCAGACTACGGTGCAGGAGGCGCTGGCCGAATGGCGTGCCGCCCTCGGGCGCGCCGGGGCCCGCTACGCGCTCGCCTTCACCGACGAACCGTTCGGCCGTCCGCTCCGCCATCTCGTGGGTGTGAACGGGCGTGGCGCGATGGTCTGACGCCTTCCGACCACCGCTTCCTTCATGGCTTTTCTCGCACCGGCATTTCTGGCGCTTGCCGTTCTGGCGGGCGTCCCGCTGCTCGTTCATCTGCTGCGCCGCAAGGTGGGGCGCGTGGTGGACTTTCCCGCCGTGCGCTACCTCGAGCGCATGGAGCAGGAGCACAGCCGCGACCTCAGGCTGCGCAATCGCCTGCTGCTGCTGCTCCGCCTGCTGGCGGTGCTCGCGCTGGCGCTGGCGGCAGCGCGTCCGGTGGCGCGCCTCTTCGGCGTGGGGCATGCGCCGCTCTCGCTCGCTCTGGTGCTCGACAACTCCATGAGCACCGGCGGCGTGCGTGACGGGCAGGTGGCCTTCGACAGTCTGCGGGCCACCGCCCGCGCGTTGGTGGGCGAACTGACGGCGGACGATCGCGCGTGGGTGGTGACCGCCGACGGCCGGGTCATCGGCGGGGCGCCAAATGCCTTGCAGGACGGCCTCGCAGCGCTGACGCCGCTCGGTGGGCGAGGCGATCTGTCGGCCGCACTCCGGCGAGGGGTGGGACTCGCCCGCAGCGGCAGCCCGCGGGCCCCGGTGGTGGCGCTGCTCAGCGACGGGCAGGCCAGCGCCTTCCGAGCCGACAGCGTGGTGCCGGCGGGGGACGTCCCGGTGGTCGTGCTCCGGCATGGCTTGTCCATCGCAATGAACCGCGCCGTGCTGCAGGCCACGCCGGATCCGGTGCGGTGGACGCCCGGAGGGCTGGTGGCCCTCGCCATTGCGTCACCCGATTCTGCCCCCTGGCGACTGTCGCTCGACGGCCGCACGATGGCCCGCGGGACCGTCCCGCCGGCCACCCTCGACGCCCCGGCGCGGGTCACCTCGCGTCTGGCCAGCAGCAACAGCGGGTGGTTGCGTGGCAGCGTCGAACTGGACGCCGATGCGCTGCGGGCCGATGACGTGCGCTGGTTTGCCGTGCGCGTGGCCCCTCCACCGACCGCAGCCGTGCGCGCCGAGGCGGGCCCCTTTCTGTCGGCGGCGCTGGCCACGCTCGTGGACGAAGGGCGCCTCGCGCGTGGCCGCGAAGGCGACGCGCGGGTGGTAACGGTTGCGGGGGCGCAGGCCGCCGGGACGCGTCTGCCCGCCTTGCTCACGGCGCCGGCCGATCCCATTCAGGTGGGGGAGGCCAATCGCCAACTGGCCCGGCTCGGCATTCCGTGGCGCTTCGGGGCGGTGGCCCGGGCGCAGGTGCTCGCCCGGGTCCCGGCGCAGGGCGGCACCCCGGCGGACACCGCCTCGGCCGCGGCGCGCGCTTTCGACGGGACCCCGGTGCGGCTGCGCTATCCGCTGGTGTATTCGCCCGGATCGGCGGGTGACCGTCCCGCCGGCAATGCCGCCGCATCGCGTCCGGATACGCTGGCCACGGCCGGCGGCGCCCCCTGGGTGGTATCCGGCGACGGGTACGTGCTGATCGGGTCGCCACTCGAACCGGACGCCACCGACCTGCCGCTCGACGCGGCCTTTGTGCCTTGGTTGCTGGAGGCACTGGCGCGCCGACTCGGGGATGACGGGCGGGTGATCGAGGCCACGCCGGGCAGCGTGGTGAGCGGCCTGCGCGACGTCACCGCACTGGAACGCCCCGACGGGACGCTGCTTCCGACCACGGGCGATCGCGTCACGGTGCCGGCGGAGGCGGGGGTGTACTTCCTGCGCCGGCAGGCGGCGCGCATCGGGGCGCTGGTGGTGAACGCCGAACCCATGGAGTCTGACCTGCGCGGGGTGGGCAGCCCGGACAGCGAGTCGGGGAGCCTGGCCACGCTGGTCCAGGGGAAGGACGTGGCCGTCGCCGCGACCCCGTCGGCGTGGCGGCAGGCGGTCTTTTCCCGCGCCGCCGGTCAGGCCTTATTGCTGCCACTCGTAGCGCTCGCGCTGGCCGCCCTCCTCGCCGAAGCGTGGATCAGCGGACGCTGATCGCGCGTTCTGCCGGTTTCCGGTTCGGCCGCAACAGTCAGTCAGGTTGGTGATGGGACTTCCGCGTCTTCTCGACGCGATCGCCGCACTTCCGGCGTTCGCGCGTGTTCTTCAGGCGCTCCCGGCCCAGGGAGCGTCGCTGCGTGTGGGGGGGCTGGCTGGCAGCAGCGACGCCGTGCTGGTGGCCGCCCTCGCGCGCGCCCTGCCGCAGCGCCTCGTGGTGGTCATTGCCGACCAACTGGGTGACGCCGAACGGTGGCTCGCCGACCTGCAGGCGCTGGTCGACGATGTGCCGGTGGCGCTTTACCCGCCGCGCGAAGGATTCGGGGAAGTGGAGCCGCACGCCGAAGTGGCCGGCGAACGGGTGGAGACGCTCGAGAAGCTGGGGCGCAGCGGTGTGCGCGTGCTGCTCACCACGTCGCGGGCGGTGCTTGAAAAGACCGCGCTCCCCAGGGCGCTCTCCGGGGCTCGGCTCGAACTGCGCAAGGGGGATGTGCGGCGCCCCGAGGAGCTGGCGGCGCACCTGGAGGGTATCGGCTTCGAGCGCGTGCCCATGGTCGAAGACGTGGCGCAGTTCAGTGTGCGCGGCGGCATCTTCGACATCTATTCGTTCGGCATGGCGGAGCCGGTGCGCCTCGAGTTCTGGGGCGATGACATCATCGAGCTGCGCCACTTCGACCTCAACACTCAGCGCAGCACGCGCGACGCCGCGGTGGCGCTCGTGCTGCCCGTGGACGGTCGCGTGCAGCTGGGCGACGACCGCGGGGAGCGCGTCACGCTCCCCGAGCTCTGGCCCGCCGATTCGCTGGTGATCATGCCGAGCGGCAGCAGCGTGCTGCCCGAACTCGTGCGCACCTGGGAGGAAGCGTCGCATCATATCGAGCTCGCCCTGCGCCGCGGTGAGGAGTACACGCACCGCGACCGGCTCTTCGTGGAGCCGCCCAAGATGGCGAGCACCCTCGCGCGCTTCGGCACGGTGCGCTTCAACCCGCCGCCGCAGCGCGCCGTCAGCACCAATGCCGCCGACCATGTGCCGGTGGGGCCGGAGCCCGACGTGGTGTTCCCCATTCGGCATCCGGAAACGATCTCCCGCGACCTGCGCGTGCTGCGCCGCCTGCAGCGGGACGGGCTGCATACGGTCATCCTGTGCGACAACGCCGGCCAGGCCGAGCGCCTCGAGGAACTGCTCGGCGAAGACGGGCCCGTGGCCGCGTCGCTCGCCATCGGCGTGCTGGGGGGCGGCTTCGTGGTGCCCAACGTGGTACGGGTGCTCACCGACCACGAGATCTTTCGCCGCGACCGGCGGTTGCGGCGCGCACGGCGCTACAGCACCGGGGCCTCGCTCGACACGCTGGGCGCGCTCAAGCCAGGCGACTACGTCGTGCATCTCGAGCACGGCATCGGCATCTACCGCGGCATCGAGAAGGTGTTCGTGCGCGAAAGCACGATCGAGTCGGCGGTCATCGAGTACGAGGGCGGCGATCGCCTGAACGTGCCGCTGTACCGCATCGATCAGATCGAGCGGTATCGCAGCGCCAGCGATGTGAGCGACGACGCGCCCCCGCCGCGGTTGCACAAGCTGGGCGGCAACAAGTGGAAGGCGCAGCGCGACAAGACGCGCATGGCCATCCTGGAAATGACGCAGGAGCTGTTGCACCTCTATGCGCGCCGCAAGGTCACCACGCGGCCGCCGCACGGCGCCGACGGGGCGTGGCAGCGCCAACTGGAGAGCAGCTTCCTCTTCGAGGATACCCCCGACCAGCGCAAGGCCACCGAGGACGTCAAGCGCGACCTCGAGGGGGAGCGTCCCATGGACCGCCTGCTCGTGGGCGACGTGGGGTACGGCAAGACCGAAATCGCCATTCGCGCCGCCTTCAAGGCGGTGCAGAGCGGACGGCAGGTGGCGGTGCTGGTGCCCACGACCATTCTGGCCGAACAGCATGCGCGCAGCTTCGGCGATCGCCTGGCCGACTTCCCGGTCACGGTGGAAGTCATGAGCCGCTTCCAGACTGCGGGGCAGCAGGCGGTGGTGGTGGAGAAGCTCAAGAAGAAGCAGATCGACATCATCATCGGCACGCACCGGCTGCTGAGCCCCGATGTGGCCTTCGCCGATCTCGGGCTGATCATCGTGGACGAAGAGCACCGGTTCGGCGTGAAGCACAAGGAACGGCTCAAGCAGCTCAAGCTGTCCACCGACGTACTCACGCTCACCGCTACGCCCATTCCCCGCACGCTGCACCAGTCGCTGGCCGGGCTGCGCGACCTCACGCTCATGCAGACCCCGCCGCGCGATCGGTCGCCGGTCCTCACGTTCGTGGAGCCGTTCGACGACGCCCTGCTCGAGGAAGCGATTTCGCGCGAGCTTGATCGCGGCGGGCAGGTGTTCTTCGTGCACAACCGCATCGACACCATCGAGGCGATCGCCGACCACCTGCGCCGCATCGTGCCGCGTGCCCGCGTGGGGGTGGGGCACGGGCAGATGAAGGAGCGCGACCTCGAGAAGGTCATGCAGCAGTTCGTCGAGGGGGCGGTGGACATTCTCGTGTCGACCCTCATCGTGGAGAGCGGCCTCGACGTGCCCAACGCGAACACCATGTTCGTGAACCGCGCCGACCACCTGGGGCTGGCCCAGCTCTACCAGCTGCGTGGCCGGGTGGGGCGGTCGCACCGCCGGGCCTACTGCTACCTGCTGGTGCCCGACCGGGTGGACGACGACGCCGAGCGCCGGCTGGCGGTGCTGGAGCACCATACCGAGCTCGGGGCAGGGTACCGGGTGGCCCTCAAGGACCTCGAACTGCGTGGCGCCGGCAACCTGCTCGGTCCCGAGCAATCCGGGTTCGTGCACTCCGTCGGGTTCGACCTCTATCTGCGGCTGCTCGACGAAACGGTCCGTCAGCTCACCGACGGCGGGGGGCAGAAGGCGTGGATCCCGGCCGACGTCACCCTCGATTTCCCCGCCTTCCTCCCCGACGACTACATCATGTCGCAGGACGCCAAGCTGGACGTGTACCGCCGGCTGACCGCGCTGCGCGAGCCGGCCGGCATCGAGGCGCTGCAGACAGAAGTGCGCGACCGGTTCGGGGCCTTGCCCGCGCCGGCCCAGGCGCTCTTCGGGAGCGCCCTGCTGCGGGTGCTCGGCGCTGTACTCGGGGTGGAGGGGGTGCTTGTGCGCGCCTCGGAGGCCCGTGTTACTTTCAGGGCTGATGCGGTTCCGCGCCTCAAGGGGCTTTCGGCGGCATTCCACGGGGTGCAATTCCAAGTGGACGTCCGCCGGACGCAGCCCCTCGCTCTGAAGCTCACGAGGCTGGGGGGCGCGGAAATGCTCGAGGGTCTCATTCGTGCCCTGCGGGCGCTCGTCACCTGATGGCAACCGATCGGTTGCCCTCGGGGTCCTACCAACCAACACTCACTCCGTGGCCGGAGTCTGCCTGATGAAATCGTATCGTTTGTCCGTGCTGGGTGCCGTCGCGTTCGCTGTCGCCTGCGGCGCAGCGTCCAATCCTGACGTGGCGGCCAAGGCCGGCAATCAGCAACTCTCGGTGACCCGGCTGGCGGAGATTCTGGGCCAGTCCCAGGCCCCGCTCGAGAAAGACGTGGCCCGTTCCATCGCGGAGCTGTGGGTGAACTACCAGCTCGTGGGCCTCGCGGCGGCCAAGGGTGACTCGCTCAGCGACCCCAAAGTCATGGAAGCGGCGCTCTGGTCGAGCATCGAGAACATCCGCGTCAAGAAGTTCTACGATGCCGTGTCGAAGGGTTGGAGCGACCAGGCCCCCGGCACCGACGAGCAGCGCTACAACAGTGGCGAGGCGTTTGCCGCCCGTCACATTTTGGTCAAGGTCGATCAGGGGGCCACGCCGGAGCAAAAGGCGGCGGCCAAGAGCAAGGCGGAGGGTATCCTGAAGGAGGCCACGCCGGCCAACTTCGCCGCCCTCGCCGCCAAGAGCGACGAGCCCAATGCCAAGGAGCGCGGGGGCGACCTCGGCCTGTTCGGCCGCGGCATGATGGTGCCCGAGTTCGAGAAGTGCGTGATCGCGCTCAAGATCGGCGAAATCTCCAAGACGCTGTGCGAAACCTCATTCGGCTTCCACATCATCTACCGGTCGCCGTTCCAGGAGGTCGCCGAGAAGTTCGCGCCGATCGCCAAGCAGCGGAACGTGGCCATCGCCGAAAGCACGTACCTCGCCAAGCTTGAGGCCAGCAACGAGGTCAAGCTTGAGAACAACGTGACGGTGAAGGCCAAGGCCGTGGCGAAGAACCCGCTCGGCTACAAGAAGGACAACGGCACCATGGCCACCTACAAGGGGGGCAAGCTCACGGCGTCGCGCTTCGCCGACTGGTTGTCCGCCTATCCGCCGCAGTCGCAGATCCGTCCGCAGCTGGTGCAGGCCCCGGACACGGTCGTCGAGAAGTTTGTCAAGCAGATCGTGCGCAACGAACTGGTGCTCAAGCAGGCCGACAGCGCCAAGGCGATGGCCGACACGGCGGAGATGTCCAACCTGTTCCTGAACTTCAAAAACGCGGTTGCCCAGGTGTGGACGCAGCTCAGCATCGAGCCGTCGAAGCTCGTGGACAGCACGGGCAAGGCCGGCAACAAAGAAGCGCTGGCCGGCGCGCGCGTCGAGGAGTTCTTCGGCAAGCTAATCAAGAACGAAGTGCCGTTCGTGGACATCCCGTACCCGGTGACGCGCGCGGTCCAGCAGAAGTACGAGTTCTCAATCAACGAGGCGGGGCTCGACGCGGTCATCGAGAAGGCCAAGTCGGTGCGGGCCACCTCGGACTCGCTGAAGGCGCAGCAGGCGCCGCCGCCGGGCGCGCCGACTCCGGGTGGGGCGCCGCAGCCGCCCGCTCCGGCCCCGGCGCCGGACACGGCCAAGAAGTAATCGGCTCCCGCGGACGCGCCCCGGTCGCATCGTGCGGCCGGGGCGCTCCTGCAACCCTGCACGGTGAATCGGGTACCAACCCGCATATGCGTCGACTCTCGTCCCGTTTCTCGCTGCTGACCGGCGCCGCGTTGTTCGCGGCGCCGCTGTCGCTTGCGTCCGCCCAGAGGGCCACGCCGCCCGCCAAGGCCGCCGGCGCGCCAGATACCCTCAAGGCCCTGCCCATCGACGGGATCGCCGCCATCGTGGGCGATCAGGTCGTGCTGGTGTCGGAGGTCATGTCCGAGGTGAACCGCGCCCGGGCCGGTGGCGCCAAGGTGGAGTCCGCCAAGGACCTTGCCCGCCTCGAGAAGGAGGTTCTCGAACAGCTCGTCGATGTCGAGCTACTTGTGCAGAAGGCCAAGATCGAAAAGGTCGAGGTCAACGACGTCGACATCCAGAACACCGTCGACGACACCGAAAAGCGGATTCGAAGCCAATTCAAGTCGGAATCGGAGTTCAGAACGGCCCTCAAGGAAGCCGGCATGGGCTCGCTCGAGGAGTGGCGCAAACTGCAGGCCGAGCAGGTGCGGCGCGGCAAGCTGCAGCAGGGCATCATGCAGAAGCTGCAGCGCGACGGCAAAGTCACGTCGGTGAACGTCACGGAGGCCGAGATTACCGAGGCCTTCAACACGTACAAGGAGCGGCTGCCCCGCAAGGAAGCACGCGTGGGGATGCGGCAGGTGGTGCTCGCCACCAAGCCGTCCGATGAGGCCAAGAAGCGGGCGCGCGCCAAGATCGATTCGCTGCACGCCGAGCTGGAGAAGCATCCGGAGGACTTCGAGAACGTCGCCAAGCGCGAGTCCATGGACCCCGGGAGCCGTGAATTGGGCGGCGATCTGGGCTGGAACCGGCGCGGGCGCATGGTGCCCGAGTTCGACCGCATGATGTTCGCCCTCAATCCGGGGGTGCTCAGCCCGGTCATCGAAACCACGTTCGGCTTTCACATCATCCGGGTCGATCGGGTGCAGCCGGCCGAAGTGAAGGCACGGCACATTCTCATTCGTCCGGCGGTCGACTCGTCCGACGAAACCCGCACTCGGCTGCTCGCCGACAGTGTGGCGGCGGCGTGGCGAACGGGCGGCAGCTTCGATTCACTGAGTGTGAAGTACCACGACGACGCGGGTGGCGAGGACAAGACCATCCCCGAGTATCCGCGCAACGAACTCCCGGAGGCGTACCGGAACGCGCTCGAGGGGGCCACGCTCAATCAGATCCTCAATCCGTTCCCGATCCCCGATCCGGGGTCCGGCGCGAACAAGTTCGTCGTGGCGCAGGTCACCTTCCTCGACGAGGCCGGCGAGTTCACCCTGGCCGAGTCTCGCGACAAGATCCGCGAACAGCTGTCGGAAGAGCGGAAGATGCGCCGCCTCATCGACACGCTGAAGAAGCAGACGTACGTGTCGGTGCGCTACAACCCCGACCAGATGGTGGTGACGCCGCAGTGAGCAGCCGGCCGGCCAGATGCAGCTGCGCATGATCCGGCTTGGCCTCACCCTTGGCGATCCGCGCGGTATCGGGCCGGAGGTCGTCGTCAAGGCGCTGCGCGATGCACGCGTGTCGGCGCTCGGCGTAGAGTGGCATGTCATCGGCCCGGTCGGCACCGAGGCCGACGTGCAGGAGGCTATCGGACACTGGGTGCCCTCCGGTGGCGCCGAGGCCGATATGGCGGCCGCTGGCCGCCTCGCGGGGCTGGCAGTGGAGCGCGCCGTGGAGCGGGCGCTGGCGGGCGCGCTCGACGGCATCGTCACCGCGCCCCTCGACAAGGCGGCGCTCAAGGCCGGTGGCTTCGACTTTCCAGGGCACACCGAGATGCTTGCCGCGCTTGCTCACGCGCCCGCCGCCATGATGCTGGCCTCCGACCGGCTGCGCGTGGTGTTGGCCACTACGCACATTGCGCTGCGTGACGTCCCGCAGGCGGTCACGCGCGAGGCCCTCGTGCAGGCCATTGAGACCACCCGGGCCGGACTCGTGCGCGATTTCGGCATCCCGGCGCCGCGTCTGGCGCTGTGCGCGCTCAATCCCCACGCCGGCGACCACGGCCGCTTCGGGTCGGAAGACGACGACCTGCTGGCGCCTGTGGCCCGCGATTTGGGGGTGGCCGGCCCGTTCCCCGCCGACACCGTGTTCGTGCGCGCCATGCGCGGCGAATTCGATGCCGTGATCGCGCCGTATCACGATGTGGGGATGACCGCGATCAAGGTGGCGAGTTTCGGCAGTGCCGTGAACGTCACCCTGGGGCTCCCATTCGTGCGCACATCCCCGGACCACGGCACGGCGCTCGATATCGCGGGCAGGGGCATCGCGTCGGCCGAAAGCCTCGTCAAGGCGATGGAAACGGCAGTGGAGATGGTGCGGCGACGGCGGGGGGCCCACTGAACTCTGCATTCGCAAATCGGAGATCGCAGATCTCAGAGTCGAGTGTTTGAACCCAGACGGCGATGGATCATTGAGACGGTGAGCCACCCACGAGGCACGAGAGCACCGAGCACTGCATCCGCGAGCGAAGTGGCGCTCACAGGACTTGCCGTCGGTGCGTCCACGACTGCGCTTGGCCGGCACGATAGCCGCGGACCCGAGCGCTCGGTGCTCTCGACCCTCTTGGGTGGCTCACCGTCTCAATCCTCTATCGCCATCCCAGTTCTCTCCCCTCAGGTCTGACGTCGCAGGCCAGCCCGGGCGACGGCGCGCCGCCCCAGCAGTCGAAAGGCCGGCAGGGCGGGTGCCCTGCCGGCCGGTGATGATTCAGCCCTTGTCGCGCTGTTCTCCGCGCGTTCGTTCGTATTCTGGTCGGTCGCTGTAGCCGTATCCACCGAAGACTTCGCCGCCGCGCATGATGTCATGGCCGTATCCGCGGCCTAGCGGGTATCCGGCAGCAGCCGGCATGCTCTGTCCGTCCTTGGCGTCGTGGCGTTCGCCCGGCGCGCCCTGCGTCTGGTCGTGCATCGGTCCCAGCCTCCAGGAGGGGGTGTTTGCAGACACTACGACATGTGGACGCAGAGGGCAAGTTGAACCGGGGCGATTGTAACGAACCGGTCCGGTCATGACACTGCGGGAGCCGGCGGCGCCCGGAAGGCCGTTCATTTCACCGGGCGGGTTCCGGACTGCCTGCAGGTCCATCGATCACCCCGGTTGTATCCGGCTCCCAGAGCCCGCTATCTTCCAAGGCTATGGAAATTCGCAACGTCGCCATCATCGCGCACGTCGACCACGGGAAGACCACCCTCGTCGACAAGATGCTCCGCCAGGCTGGAGCCTTCCGCGAAAATCAGGTCGTCGAAGAACGCGTGATGGACTCCAACCCGCTCGAGAAGGAGCGGGGGATCACCATTCTCGCCAAGAATACCAGTATCCGGTGGAAGGACACGAAGATCAACATCGTGGACACCCCGGGGCACGCCGATTTCGGTGGCGAAGTGGAGCGCATCCTGCGCATGGTGGACGGCGTGCTGCTCGTGGTCGATGCCTTCGATGGGCCGATGCCGCAGACGCGCTTCGTGCTCCGCAAGGCGCTCGCGCTGGGCCGGACGCCCATCATCGTGATCAACAAGATCGACCGTCCCGGCGCCGATCCGCTTCGCGTACACGACGAAGTCCTCTCGCTCTTCATCGAGCTCGAGGCCACTGAAGAACAGCTCGAATCCCCGGTCGTCTACTGCTCGGCGAAGAATGGCATCTCCACCCTCGACCTCGACGTCGAGGCGTTGGATTTCGAGCCGCTCTACGAGACCATCGTGAAGACCGTGCCGCCGCCGCCGCGTGATGCGGAGGGGCCGTTCCAGATGCTCGTCTCCACCATCGACTACTCGGCCTACCTCGGCCGTCTGGCGATCGGGCGCGTCGAGCGTGGCACGATCCACATGGGCGACAGCATCACGCTGGTCACCACCGACGCGGCCAAGCCGCCGGTGCGCGGCCGAGTGACCAAGCTGTACGGCTACGAAGGACTCGACCGTGTGGAGATTCAGGAAGCCTCCGCCGGCGAAATCGTGCAGTTGGCCGGTTTCGAGGATGTCGACATCGGCAACACCCTCACCGATCCGTCGAACCCTGAAGCGCTGGAAGGCATAAGCGTCGAGGAGCCGACGATCAGCGTCGACTTCGTCGTCAACAACTCGCCCTTCGCCGGCAAGGAAGGGAAGTTCGTGACGTCGCGCCAGATCCGTGAGCGGCTGTACAAGGAGCTCGAGCGGAACGTGGCGCTCAAGGTCGAGGACAGCGACACGACTGACGCGTGGAGTGTCTCCGGTCGCGGCGAACTGCATCTTTCCATCCTCATGGAGACCATGCGGCGCGAAGGTTTCGAATTCCAGGTCTCGCGTCCGCGCGTCATCACGCGCTTCGACGAGAACGGACAGAAGCTCGAGCCGTTCGAGGAGCTGGCGATCGACGTGCCCGAGGACTACCTCGGCGTCGTCATCGAGAAGCTCGGTCCCCGCAAGGCCGAGATGATCGAAATGAAGAACCCGGGGCAGGGGCTCGTGCGTCTGCTCTATCGGGTCCCGGCGCGTGGCCTGTTCGGCTATCGCAGCGAGTTCCTCACCGACACGCGCGGCACCGGCATCATGCATCACCGCTTCCTCGAGTACGGGCCGTGGGCGGGGCCACTCTCTGGCCGCTCGCGCGGCGTGCTCGTGTCCATGGAAAACGGCACGATCATCGCGTTCGCGCTCTTCTCGCTGCAGGAGCGTTCCACGCTCTTTGTGACGCCGGGTGACGCCGTGTACGAAGGCATGCTGATCGGCGAGAATTCGCGCCCGGGTGACATGGACGTCAATCCGTGCAAGGAAAAGAAGCTGACGAACATGCGGTCGAAGGGCGCCGATGAGGCCATCGTCCTCGAGCCGCCCCGCCAGCTCACACTCGAAAGCGCGCTCGAGTACATCGAAGACGATGAACTCATCGAGGTGACGCCGCAGAGCATTCGGCTGCGCAAGCGCATGCTGCAGGCCAGCGATCGCAAGCGCGTCAGCCGCGAAGTCAAGCGCGAACGGGATCGCGCGTCGGCCTGATCCGTCCGGCGATCGCCGGACGGCGTAGTCCGGGGACAGGCCGCGTTCTTTCGGCTTGCGCCCCGGCGCCCCCCTGCCGATACTCCCGAACCGGGGGGCACTTTCACCCTCCCCTTTCTTCACACTCGCAGGAGAATCGTCCCATGTTGGAGCTGTTCGGGTCGTCGTCGCTGGACGCGCTCGAAGAGAAGGTGCCGTCGTCGCTGGTTGCGTTCGCGGGTGATGACGATGAGGAGTTTGACGACGAAGGGTTGGACGAGGAAGATCTCGACGAGGACGACGACGTCGACTTCGATGACGACGACGATCTCGATGACGACGATGATGACGACGACGATCTCGACGACGATCTCGACGACGAGGACGACGACGATGAAGACGAGGACGACGAGGACGACGAGGACTTTGATTACGACGACGACCTCGGCTACGATGAGGACGACCCGGACGCCTGATCGTTCGGTCGCCGCGGCATGATGCGGTCCCATGGCGTCGTGGTATAGCAGGCGCCCTTGTCTCGGGCCAGCAGCCGGGGTACATTATGCGGCTCTGGTAGATCGGCGGCCGACAAGGGCTCCGGCACCGGGCCTGTAGCTCAGGTGGTTAGAGCGCACGCCTGATAAGCGTGAGGTCAGAGGTTCAACTCCTCTCAGGCCCACTG
>JBEILM010000022.1:0-49779 GCA_040379205.1 Gemmatimonas sp. | reverse complement strand
GCTGTCGGACGAGTGACCAGAAGCAGCGCTGGTGTGCGGCGACGCTGCAGGAGATCGAGCAGCAGTTCCGCAAAGATAAAGGCCCCCAACACCTCGGATTGCTCCAGGCCGCGCTGCGTGGCAAACTCTCCTCACCCATCGCTGCCGCCTGAGCAGCATCCCTGAGGCACCAGCCAAGTTTCAACTAGCCTCGGGACATTCCCTCAGCGTACCGCGCCACTCGCTACTTCACGCCGAGCAGGCCGAGGACGACGAGCAGCACGTACTGCGGCCCCTTGTAGCCGTCGTTGCGGTCGTCGTAGCTCTCGTCGAGCGAATGCGCGCCGCGCCCGACGCCGCCGCCATCGAGCGTCACCGCCGGACGGCCGAGGTTCATGGGCACGTTGGCGTCGGTGCTGGCGATGGTGAGCGGGGCGTAGACATTCATGGTGCGCGCGGCGGCGAGCGACGTGCGCACGATGAGGGCGCTATCGGGGGTGGCGCCGGCGGGGCGGATGCCGATGGTGTCGATCACCACGCTGAGCGCCGCGTTGCTCCGAGGCCAGCGCGCCTTTTCCTCCTGCACGGCCTCGCGAAGCGCCTTCTGCAGGCGGGCATCGATTTCGGCCAGCGCGGCTGCCGACTCGCTGCGCAGGTCGATCTCCATCGTGGCCTCGAAGGGGATGGAGTTGACCGACGTGCCGCCGGACGCGATGCCGACGTTGAAGGTCACCTTGGGCTTCGTGCTCGCCTCGAGGTCGGCGATCTTGGCAATGGCGCGTCCCATGGCGTGCATGGGGTTGGGCATGCCGAAGGCGCCGTAGCTGTGGCCGCCGGGGCCCTTGTAGTGCACACGGTAGCGGTTGCTGCCCACACCGCCATTGGTGATGCCGAAGCCGGTCCCGTCGACGGAGATGAACATGTCGATGGAGTCCTTGAGCGGGCCGCTGAACAACGCGCGGGTGCCGCGCAGGTTGCCGGGGCCTTCCTCCCCGACGTTGCCCACCACGAGGAGGCGGCCGGCAAAGGGCACCTTCTGGGTGATGACCTGGCGGGCCACCGCCAGCACCACGGCGAGGCCGCGGCAGTCGTCACCGATGCCGGGGCCGATGAGCTTGGTGCCCTCGCGCTTCACGGTGACGTCGGTGCCTTCGGGGAACACGGTGTCGAGGTGGCCGGCCAGCAGCAGCGTGGGGCCTGGGCGCACCCCGCCGATCTCACCGATGACGTTGCCCTCACCGTCGAGGCGGACGTGCTGCACGCCGAGGGCCTTCAGCTTGTCGCGATACGCGGCGGCGCGGGCCTGCTCCTTGAACGGCGGCGCCGGGATCTGGCAGATGGCGGCCTGCTGGTCGAGCGTCCAGGCGTTGTCCCGCTCGATGGCCGCGAACGCCGCCTTCACCGTCGGGTGGGCCGCGAGGCGGTCGACCGAGGCTTCGAGCGGGGTGGGTTTGGCGGCGGAGCGCGTGGACTGCTGGGCGGCGAGGTCTGCTGACAGGAGAGGGGCAGCGCAGAGGGCCGCAAACCCGGTGAAGAGGTGCGCGGCCCTCGGGGCGGATGGTACAGAACGCATGGCGGTCAGGTCGTGATGGTGATGGTCCCGGCAGACACATTCGCGCGCACGGTGAGCGCGAACAGCCCGGAGGTCTGTTGGCCGCCGATCCAGCCGCCGGTGGCGTTGAACGTCGCGCCATGGTTGGGGCAGCGGAAGCCTGCGCGATGGATTGCGATGACCGTCCGAGGGATCTCCCGGCGACGGCCGCCGGTGCCGTGGCTGGAGCCGATGCTAGGCGAGGGTGACCTTGGCCGCGGCCCAGCCGGCGGGATCGGTATCGCTTTCGTAGGCGACGGCGGGATCGACCACCAGGACCTCGCCGTCGCGGGCGATCTGCAGGCGGTCCATATTGCGGGTGGCGCGCCCGCTCACGAAGGTGCCGTTGGGCTGGTACCTGGACTTGTGCCGCGGACACTGGAAGCCGGCGTTCCTGGGCAGCACGCGGAGCGCGGTGTTCTGATGCGGACAGGAGAGCGCGAAGGCGAACACGCTCGTACCGGAGCGGCAGAGAATCACCTCGTTCTTGCTGTCGATGGACACGCCGTCGCCGGCCGGTAGCGGATAGCGGATGGTCCGGACACCGGCCGGCGATTCGAGCGCGGCCAGCACCCGCACCGGGCCGGCCATCGAGAGGCCGGCGAGCGCGGTCGCCGCCAGCACGGCCTGGCGAAGGAAGTCGCGGCGGGCGGCACAGCCGTCGCAGGGCGGTTCGTGGTGTGAGCTCACGAGCGGGATCGCAGAGTTGGATGAGTCGGGTAGCGGGTCAGCCATTGGCCACCAGAACCCCAAGGAGCATGACCGTGAACCATCCGGCGAGGCTGATCGCGGCGCTGCGTCGCAACGCCCCCCACGCCGCAGCAAGGGCCAGCGCCGCCTTGGGGTCGTCCGCATCGCCACGCGTGTCGCCGAGCGTCAGCACCCTTGCCTCAGTGCGTCGCATCACCGTGCCGTTGAGCAGGAGCGCGCCGAAGGTGCCCATCTTGCCCCAGAACACCAGCGACGTCGCGAAGGTCCCCACGTCGGCCGTGGCGAGGGCCATGCCGCTGGCCACGATCACCACCAGGGCGGCGATGACCACGCCGTGCGTGTCGCGCAAGGCATGGGCACTGGCGAGGCGCGCGGCGGGATCGGAGGGCACCGTGCGCAACAGTTGCCGGTCGGCACCGATGGCGATGCCGCCGCCGGCGAGAATCGCGAGCAGGTGCAGGGCGATGATGGCCGTCGGCAGCACGCTGCTGGCGGCGTAGTAGTCGGCCCACGGCTGAAACAGGCTGGTGAGCGCCTCCAGCATGCGGCCTCAGTTTCCGATCAGCATGAAGAGCCAGCTCGCCGTCGACACACCCATTGATGTGAGGGCGAGGTTGCGGTGATCGCGCCGCTTGGCGGCCGACTGCTCGGCCTCGTCGGCGAGCGTGGTGCCGGCGTACGCGAAGCCACCACTGGCGGCGAGAAACAGCGCACTGTGCAGCAGCCGCCGCTTCCGCCCGTTGGGATCCTTGCGCCCGTCCCACAGGTTCCAGCCGCCGGTGATGGCGTTGGCGCCGAAGAGTACCGCCGACCCCGTGGCCGCCACGGGATGCATGGATTTCGCCCACCCGGGGGCGTCATCGTTCTTGGCGAGCAGCTGGTCACCCGAGACATACGACGCCACGAACAGCGGGAGCATGGCCCAGCTCAGGGCGCGATGCAGCGTGAGGCGCCTGTAATACGCATCACTGTATTCGACGGCCTGAGCGCGGCGGCGGGGTACGGTATCCTGCGGCGCGGCGTCCGGCGCCGCGAGACGTGTGAGGGCGACCGGACGGACCAGCGGGCCGGACTCCGGTGGCGACGGGGCCCGCAGGCGGTCGGTGGTCGTGTCGTGACGGGCGAGCGCTGCGGACGCGGATGGCGCGACCTGCGCGCCTGGCCGGTGCACCGCAGAGTCCGGGGCTGTGGCAGTGACGGGAGCAGCGGTGAGGGACTGCCAGCCGATCAACAACCCGGCGGTGGCGGCGGTCAGCAGCGACATGAACGACTCCTGCAGGCGAGAGGCGGATGCAACGACGGCGTAATGTACGAACGGAACATGAACGGCGTGTGGCACGCGTCATTACATTGCACAGAATGCGCGGTCCCGCGAGTTTCCTGACACGTCAGGTGCTTCTGCCCCTGCTTCTGCCCCTGCTGCTGGTCGGAACGCGGGCCGACGCCCAGCGGGCCGCCCGGTGCGAGCCGTCGGAGCGGATCCGCCGTGTGCATGTGCAGGGGAGCCCTGCCTTCGATGCCCTGACGCTGTCGGCCAGCATCGTGACCCACGAACCCGGGTTTGTCACGCGCACCTTCCGCATGGGGCGCGCGCCCTGCGTCGATTCCCTCGAAGTGCAGCGGGATGCGCTGCGGCTGGCCGTGCTGCACCGGCAGGCCGGCTGGTTTCAGGCGGCGGTGTCGCCGCGCATCGAACGGCTGAAGTCCGGCGTGCGGGTGCTGTTCCAGATCACCCCCGGCCCGGAGGCGGTGCTGGATACGGTCCGCATCGCGGGGCTGCCCGAGTCGGCCGCCGGCCGGCGTCCGTTCGCCGAGGCGTTGCACGCCCTCGAGGGGCAGCGATTCGACCGCACCCGCCTCGACACGACGATCGCGGCGGTGGTCACCCGCCTGCGCGACGCGAGCTATGCCCGCGCTGGCGTGCCGCAAAGCCGCATCGCCATCGACAGCGCGAGTGGGATGGTGACGCTCGATCTGGCCTTCGCACCGGGGCCGCCCATGCGCATCGGGACGGTGACGATCGACGTGCGCCCGTTGCGCGAGGGCGAGCAACGTGTGAGCCGCGAGGAGGTGGCGCGTCTGGTGCCCATCGACTCGGGCGATCGCTTCCGCGCCAGTGCGATTCTCGACGCCCAGCGGGCGCTCTATCGCTCGGAGGCGTTCCGGCTGGTCGTGATCGACACCATCACCGGTGCCGCCCGCGACAGCACGCTCGATCTGCGCATTGCCGTGGCCGAAGCCCGCACCCGCAGCGCGCGGGCGGGGCTGGGGTGGGCCACCCAGGACTGCATACGCGCCCAGGGGCGCATCACCGACCGGGGATTTCTCGGCGTGGGGCGGCGGGTGGAGCTGTCGGTGCGGGCATCCAAGCTGGGCCTCGGGGCCCCGGCCGACTTTGCCCCGGCGCTCTGCTCCGGGCCTTTGCGCCAGGATCCGTTCAGCGAACGGCTGAACTACTACGTCGGCGCCACGCTGTCGAACGCCCGGCTGTTCGGTCTGCCCCTCGCCCCGGTGGTGTCGCTGTACAGCGAGCGTCGCGGCGAACCGTTCGCGTACCTGCGCGAAACCACCATCGGCGCCCTGA
Source organism: Gemmatimonas sp. (assembly GCA_040379205.1). Taxonomy (GTDB): domain Bacteria; phylum Gemmatimonadota; class Gemmatimonadetes; order Gemmatimonadales; family Gemmatimonadaceae; genus Gemmatimonas. The sequence continues at coordinate 44,914 of JBEILM010000022.1, read as the reverse complement.
CGGAGGTGTCTCGTCAGTTCACGCCGCGGGCCGCCGGCACCGCCGGCTTCCAGTACGAGAACGGCAAGACGATCACCGATCCGGTGGTGTCGTGCACACGCTTCGGCCAGTGCCGCCCGGAGGAAGTGATCCTCTCGCTGTTCGGCCGCGGCGTCGGCATTCTCAGCACCTCGGGCACCTACGACCGCACGAACGACATCACCAATCCATCGCGCGGATTTCGGGTGCGCGGTGAGCTGCGGGCCGGCGCGACGTATTCGGAAATCGTGTCGTCGCTGCGCTTCTACCGCAGCTCCGGCGAAGTGGCCACCTTCGGACGCGCGTTCGGCGGGGTGATCGGGGCGCGGCTGCAGGCCGCCGGCGCCTTTGCCCCCGGCGCGGAGCTGGTGGGCGGCACCCCGCTGCTGCCGCAACAGGAACGGCTCTTCGTGGGCGGGCAGAACTCGGTGCGCGGCTATCAGCAGAATCTGCTCGGCCCGATCGTATACGTGGTCTCGAACGTGCGCGAGTTCACCAATGCCGACGGGGATCAGGAGGTCGAGGTGCTGCCGGGCTCGGGCTTCGACCGGGCGGTGCCTCGCGGCGGGACGGCGCTGCTGGTGGCCAACCTCGAGTGGCGCCGGCCTGTGCGTTTCCTGGCCGAACAGGTGCAGCTGGCCGCCTTCGTGGACGCCGGCACCCTCTGGGAAACCAGCTCGGACCGCTTCCGCTGGCGGGATGTGCGCGCCACCCCCGGCATCGGGGCGCGCGTGCTCACGCCGCTGGGGCCCTTCCGGGTGGACGTCGGGTACCGCCCCTATCGCCTGCGCTCGGGGCCGGCGCTGTACTTCTCGCCGGCCAGCGAGGAGGGCGGGTCGACGATCTTCTGCGCCAGCCCCCGAGGGACGCGCGTCGATGGGGACTTCACCGACGTGATCAACTGCCCGGCCTCGTTCGCCCCGCCCTCGGGGCGCGGCGTGCTGTCGCGCCTGGTGTTCCACTTCGGCCTCGGGCAGGCGTTCTGATGGCGACCATGTCTCCCCGACAGCGTCGCTTCTGGTGGGTGGCCGCCATTCTGCTCGGCATGGGCGCCGGGCTGGGGCTGGGGGTGGTGGCCTTCACCCGTACCGAGGGCGGGCGCCGCCGTCTCGCGGCGACGCTGGCCGAGCAGGCCACTCGCGTGTTCGATGGCCGCGGCGCGGTGCGCATCGGGGTGCTTCGCGAAATCGGGCTTGGCCGGGTGGTGATGGAGCAGGTGGCGCTGCTCGACAGCGCCGGTGTGCCCATGCTCACCGCCGAGCGGATCGAAGGGGCGCTGGATGTGCGCGGCCTCTTCGATCGCGCCATTCACCTGCGCGTGCTCACCGTCCGCGGACTCGCGGTCACCCTGCAGCAGGACGCTGCGGGCCGTCCGTGGAACCTGGCGTACCTCATCGCCGGCGACACCACGCCGGCGGCGCCGCGAACGCAGCCGGGCTTCGGCGACGATGTGCGGATCGACACGATCGTCGTGGCGGATGGCGTGGTGACCACTAGCGCGCCCTGGGCGCCGCATCCGGTGTTCACCGGCAGCGCGCGCGACAGTGTGATCGCCGTGCGCGACAGCCTGCACGACCTCGTGCAGGCGCCCGACGGGACCTGGTTCGAGCGTCGGCGCATCACGTTGGCGCGGGTCCGGGCGCACGACGCGGTCATCGTCGACCGACGTCGGCGGCCGTCGTCGCTGGTGCTGGACACGGTGGTGGGCGTGATCTCCGACCCGCCGGTGACGCTGCGGCACGCCGAAGGCCGCGTGTGGTGGACGAGCGATTCGCTGCGGCTCGACCTGCCGATGGTGCGGTTGCCGTCGTCCACCGGGAGCGCGGTGGGCGCAGTCACCTGGCGTGAACCGGGCCCGATGCGCTTCGACGTGCTGGTGAAGGCCGATGCGGGGCTGAGCGATCTGGCGTGGATCTGGGATGTGCTCCCCGCCGAGGGGCGCGGCACGGCCACGGTGCGCCTGCGCACGCTCGACGATCCCTACGACGCCGAGTATGCGCTGTCGGCGCTGGACGTGCGGAGCGGCGCCTCGCGCATCCGCGGGGATATTGCGGTCACCGTACGTCCCGCCGATCTGCGGCTGCACGATGTCGACCTCACGTTCGCGCCGCTGCGAAGCGAACTGCTGCGGCGCATCAGCTACGAGGCGCTGCCCACCGGCATCGACGGCGCGGTGACCGGCCGGCTGGTGGCGAAGACGGGAGGCCCCCTCACGCGCTTCGCCCTCGACCGTCTCGACGCGCAGTTCGTGGACGATGCCGTGCCCGGCGGCGAGGCCGTCTCGCGCGTGCAGCTGCGCGGCATGCTGGCGCTGGGGGGCGCCCCACGCGTGTGGGGGCTCACCGCCGACGATCTCCGGGTGGACCTGCGCACGGTGCGGGCGCTGGCACCGGACGCGCCGGTGGTCGATGGCGTCGTCACCGGCTCGCTCACGGTGCGCGACGCCGATCTCGAGGCGGCCGATCTCACCGGCATCGCGCTCACCTGGACCGATGCCTTGGGGCATGTGTCCGCGGTGCGTGGCGAGGCGCAGGTGGGCTTTGCCCGCGAGCCGATGCCGGTTCGCGCGGCGTTCACCTTCGATCCGCTGTCGCTGGCCGCGCTGGCCCGCGTGGACACCACGCTGGCGGTGCGGTCGCAACTTGCCGGCCGGGTGACGGCCCAAGGGACCCTCGACTCGCTCGACTGGACGGCTCGGGTGCAGGCGCTCGGGGCCGCTGCGGCGCCGCTCGGTGGCACCGCCGATTCGCTGCCCGAAGCGTCGCTGGTGCTGTCGGGTACGGCCGGTGTGCGGGCGCGCCGCTGGTACGCCACCGCCGCCGGCATTCTGGCCGGCTTCGATGTGCGCGCGTGGACCGGCCGGGAGGATCTCCCGGTCACGGCGCTGCACGGCACAGTGCGCGTGGCCGGAGGCGGTCCGCTCGACACGGTGGCGGTGGCCCGGGGCGACTCCGTGGCGGCGCCCGCCTTCACCGTCGGCGGCGTGCTGGCGCTGCGGCAGGACGCCGGAGACCAGCGCCTGGCCTTCGACCTGCTGGGAGAGGCGCGGCTGGATGCGGCGCGCCTCGTGGTGGATTCGGCGAGTCTCCAGTTCGGCGGGGTGCGCCTCGATGTCCACGGGGCGCTGTCGCGCGACTCGCTCGGCCTCGACACGCTGCAGGTGGCGGTGCGTGCGGATACGCTGGAGGCGGTACGGGGCCAGCTCACGCGACTGGCCGACATGCTGCAGCCAATGAACAGCACGCTGGCCGCCTCGCTGCGATCGACCGCTGCCGACACCCTGCGGGGTGATGTGTCGGCGTCGGGCTATCTCTACGGCAATCTCACGCACCTCGACGCCACGGCGGCGCTGGGTGCGCGCGACCTGCAGGTCGGTGCCATCCGCGTGGGACGCCTCTTCGGGTCGGCGCAGGCCCGCGACCTGCTCCGGACACCGGCCTTCATGGGCGCCGCGAACGCCGATGCGGTCACCGGGCTCGGTGCCGTGCGGGTGCAGTCGGCATCCTTCCGGGTGAGTGATGCCAGTCCGGACAGCGGACGCCTCGTCCTCGACGTGGGTACCGATGACGACGCCCACCTGGTGGTGCGTGGCGGTTATGCGGCGCAGGGCGCAGCCACCCGCGTACTGCTCGATTCGTTGCGGCTCACCTACGACGACGTGGCGTGGCGTGCGGCGGCGCCCATCGAGGTGGTGCAGGATTCCATCGGCGTGCGGCTCGCCCCGTTCACGTTGCAGTCGAATGTGGGCGGGTTGCTGCGCGTCGAGGCGGACGTACCGGAGGCCGGCGCGGTGCGCGGCGGGGTGCAGGTGGAGCGCTTCCCCTTCGGTGAGGTCAGCGCGCTGCTGGCCGGCACGCCGCCGGTGGCCGGTACCATTTCAGGGCGGGCCGACCTCGCCGGCACCCGCGCGGCGCCCCTCATCACATGGGACCTGGCCGCCGATTCGCTGGGACTCGAAGGGCTGCGCCTGCCGCAGGTGACCTCCACGGGCGCCTACGCCGACAAACGACTGGTGGCCCGGGCGCAACTGCGCGATTCCGTGGGCGGCACGCTGCGCGCGGAAGGGCGGGTGCCGATCGATCTCGCCATCGCGACCGTCGAGAAACGCCTGCTGAGCGAGCTGGTGGCCGGCGAGGTGGTGGCCGACTCGTTGCGCCTCGAGGCGCTGCCGCTCGCCATCGACGGCGTGCGCCGGCTGCGTGGCCGGCTCACGGGCCAGTTCGCCCTCGAAGGCACGATGGACCGTCCGTCGGCGCGCGGCACCATGCGGCTGGACGACGCGGGGGCCCGCCTCGACGATCTGGGCATCGAGCCCGGCGAGGGCCGCCTCGTGCTGCGGGCGGCTGCGGACTCGCTGATCCTCGAGTCGCTGCGGCTGCGGAGCGGTGGCGCCAGTGACACGCTCAGCGCCCGCGGTGTGCTGCATTTCCCCGCGGGCGACTCGGCGCGCGTGGCCGTGCAGCTCACGGCCAACAACTTCGAGGCCTCCCGCCAGCGCGACGGCACCGACCTCGACCTTGGCGGCGTGGTCACTGTGCGCGGCGCGGTCCGCCGGCCCGAGGTGAGCGGCAATCTGTACATCCCGCTGGCGAACCTGGTGGTCGATCCGCTGGGGGCGCGGGCGGCGCTCGACCTCTCGTCGGCGGGGGCGCGCGAACTGCTCGGGGTGGACGAGGTGCCGGTGGCCGAAACCGCCGCGCAGTCGCTGGCGGCGCTCGGCAGCGTGCTCACGGTGGCCAATGCGCGAGTCGAACTCGGCAACGAAGTGTGGGTGCAGACGCCCGAAGCCCGCGTGAAGCTGTCGGGCGGCCTCGACGTGGCCGCCAGCGGCGACAAGCTCGCGCTCGACGGCGAGATCCTGGCCACGCGCGGCCAGTACCGTCTCGATCTCGGGGTGGTCAACCGCAGCTTCAGCGTGGACTCGGGGCGCGTACGCTTCTTTGCCAACAGCGAGATTCCTCCCACCCTCGACATCAACGCCACGAACGTCGTGCGCGTGGTGGGTGGCGGCCAGATCCCGGTGCGCGTGCACATCGGGGGCAACTACGACGCACCGGTGCTCACGCTCTCCAGCAGCGACCCGCTGTACGCGAGTGCACCGGAGTCGGAGATCATCTCGCTGCTCCTCTTCGGCGCGCCGACCTTCGCCCTCGACGGACAGAGCCAGAGTACGGTGCGGGCTATCACCGGCGTGCTGCTGCCCACGGTGGGCGGCGCCATGGAAGGGGCGCTGCAGCGGCTGCTGCCGGGGCTCAGTACGCTGCAGGTGACCACCGCCGGCGGGCAGACGCAGGGCAACCTCAACGCGTTTTCGCTGCTCGACAACCTGAGCATCTCGGCGGGCAAGCAGGTGGGTGAGCGCACGTTCCTGCGCCTCAACACTGGCGTCTGTCGCGGGGCCGGACAGGCCGATCAGCGTGGTGCGTCGCTCTGGTACGGCATCGCGGCCGAGTATCGCATCGCGCGCAACTGGAGCGGTCAGGTGGGCATGGACCCCGGCGCGTCACCGTGCACGCGCCTCGGCGGCGACGTGCTGCCCCGCATGCAGTTCGGCTTTGACCTGTTCCGCGAGTGGATCTGGTGATCGCACCCGCCGTCGCCGGGCGGATTACGCGCGGGGAGACGGGCCGTCGGGCGCGAGCACGGCGGCGCCGAAACTCTGCCAGCGTCGCTTCACGAACGCCACTGCGGTCCCGGTGAAGGCACCAAGCGTCGCCGCCATCGTGACCAGCGGTTCCCGCCGGCCATTGTCACCCAGCAGCGCCGACAGCAGTTCGCCGCGCAGCCGCAGCATGACCGGCGAGGCCACGCGGATGCTGTTGAAGTTGCGATCGTAGCGCGCCCCGATGCCCTCGATGAGGGCGGCTGTGCGCGCGAAGTACACGAGCTCACCCGGTAGGACGATCGGCCAGTTGTACAGCTCCCGGATGACGCGGTCGGCCACCACCCGGGCGCGTTCCACGGTGGTGCCTTCGCTGTAGGCGATGCCGAGCAGCACGTCCACCAGGTCGCGCATGGTGTCCGGAGGGGTGCCGGGGGCCACCATGCCGAGCGTGAAGAAGCCCTGCGCCGTGCCCGCGGCATCGCGCCGGATGGCGGCGATGATGGTGTCGAAGAGCGCCTTGCGTGTCGCCACCGGCACGTCGATCACCATGCCGAAATCCAGCAGGATGAGGCGGCCCTGCGCATCCACGAGCAGGTTGCCGGGGTGGGGGTCGGCGTGGAAGACGCCGTCGCGCAGCATCATGCGCGCGTACGTCTCGATGAGCGTTTCGGCGAGCACCAGCGGCCGCACGAGGCCGCGCGCGATCTGCGCGTCCAACTGATCGATGCGCGTGCCCTCGAGGAACTCGAGCACCAGCACGTCACGACGGGTGAGGGCGGTCTCCACGCGCGGAATGCGCAGCCGCGGCTCGTCGGCAAAGCGTTCGCGCATGCGCAGGCACTGCATCGCTTCGCGCTCGAAGTCCATCTCCTCGCGCACGTGGCGGTCGAACTCGTCGAGCACCACGCGGAACCCCAGCACGTGGTGGTGCCGCCAGCGCGCATACAGGGCGTTGACGATCGCCCGCGACAGGCGCACATCGCGGGTGACGATCGCCTCCACGTTGGGGCGCAGCACCTTGACCACCACGTCCCGCCCTTCGTAGCGGGCGCGATGTACCTGTCCGAGCGATCCGGCTGCCAGCGGCACCGGATCGAGCGCCTGCACAATCGTGTCGGGATCGGCCTGCCACGCCGCCGCGAGCGCGCGGCGGATGGTGGGCCAGGGGACCGGCGGCACCCGATCGGTGAGCGTGGCGAGCGCGCCGAGGTACGGTTCGGGAATGAGATCGGCGCGGCTGGCGAAGATCTGCGCCAGCTTGACGAAGGTGGGGCCGAGGGTGGCCACCTGGTGCACGATGGCCTGCGCGCGGCGGGCGTGAAAGGCGGCCGTGCGCGGAGTGGGCGGCCCCCAGCGGATCCAGCGCCGCTGGTCGCGGACGAAGGATAGCACCAGCGGCACCACGCGCCACAGGATGACCGCGAGGCGCGGCAGATCACGCCACGGCATGGTCGCGCAGGGCGGCGGTGATCAGGCCATCGAGATCGAGCCCGGAGAGGGCGGCGGTGGCGGCCCACAACTGCTCGGCGCGTGCGTCGTCGCGGGCGAGGCGCGAGGGGGTCACCTCGCGGCGGCGCACCCAGTAGCGCGCGTTCAGGCGGGGATCCGCGGGCATGCCGGCAAGCCACACGAGCGTGTCGGCTCCCTGCTCAGGAGTCACTGAGACGACATCCATGATGCGCCGCTGCAGCCGGCCCATCCAGCCGTTGTTGGTGGCAAAGCGGGTGCTGACGACGCCGGGGTGCATGGCCTGCACGATCAGCAGTGACGGATCGATGCGGCGGGCGAGGGCGCGCGTGAACCAGATGTTGAACAGCTTGGAATTGCAGTACGCGCGCCAGCCGCCGTAGCCGTGCACGAGTTGCAGGTCGTCGAACGTGACGCGCGCGTTTTCGTGCGCGCGGCTCGACACGTTGACGAGACGGGCGGGCGTCTCGGGTGTGCTGGCGGCCAGCAGCGCCGGCAGGAGCGTCACGGCGAGCGTGACGTACGCCAGGTGATTGAGGGCGAAGGTCTGCTCGAGACCGTCGATCGTTTCGGCGCGCTCCAGAAACAGGGCCCCGGCATTGTTGGCGAGCACGTCGATGCGCGGATGCGCGGCGCGCAGTCGCGCGGCGAGCGCCTGCACGGCGTCCTGACGGGCCAGGTCGGCGATCTCCCAGTGCACCGTGCGGCTGCCCGTGTCACTCATGATGCGGCGGGCGGCGGCCGCGGTCTTCGCTTCGTTGCGCCCCACCATCACCATGGTGGCGCCGCCGGCGGCCCATGCATGCGCGGCCGCGCGCCCGATGCCGTCGCTGGCGCCGGTCACGACAATGGTGCGCCCTGCGACCGAAGCAGACAGCGTGGTGGACGTGATGCGCGGAGCCATGGCGAACTACTAGCGGACCGGCCGGTAACGGAGAAGGGGAGGAAGGCCCGCACTGCAGGACCGCACCTCCCCGAGGTCAGCAACCACCGATGGCCGCCAGGAGTCCGGACTCGACGCGACCGATCAGCTGCCGACGGCCGTGATGGTGATCGGCCCCACGGCGCCCGACGTGGCCGTCGCGGTCTGCAGTCCGCTCTGCGGGCCAAGGGTCCAACGCACCGTGACCTCCCCGAGCGCATTCGTCACCGCCGACTGGGGCGAGAGACTGCCGCCGCCCGACGCGATGGCCATCGCCACCGTCTGACCCGGAATCGGTACGTAATTGCCGCCGATGACGCGAATGACGAGCGGCACCGTGAGCGCGGCGCTGACCCGACCGGTCTGATTGTTACCGTGGGCCACGATCAGGTCGCCTAGCAGCACCCCGAGGGCGCTGAGGGTGACCGGCTCGACGCCCGGGGCGCTGCCGACCATGGTCTGCACCTGCGACGCAGGTCCCAGCGTCCAGCGCGCCTTCACCTCGCCGTTGGCGTCGCTGATGGCCGTCGCCGGATCGACGCTGCCGCCGCCGGCCAGCACGTTGAAGCTGATCGGGATCTTGGGCATCGGCGTCCCATCGGTGGCCAGCACCCGGAGCACGATGGAGGTGGGCAGGACGACGCCCGCCGGGGCCACCTGCAGATGCCCCTGCACGATGGACAGGCGCGACGCGACCGGAGCTTCCGTGGCGGGGGTGCAGCCGGGAAACGCCAGCAGGGTCGGGATCGCCGTGAACAGCACGGCCAGCAGTGTCGTGGGTCGAGCGGAACGCATACGTCGATCGGTCAGGGTACCCCTCTCCGATTGTTGAGTATCGGTCGGGGGGGGCGCCGAGTTGAGCGGGCGCTGTGCCCGGCTTCTAGATTTGAAGGGCCATGTCTGTCACTCCTCTGCATGCCGCCAAGCCGGTCCGCCCCCACGAGGGGGAGGGACCCGAGGCCATCCGCTGGCCCTCCGGGCTCGATCCGGCGCAGCCACCCGTGCGCAACTCCGGTACGGCGCTCGACCTGGCTCTGGTGCGCGGCACCCGCGTCAACCGCAGTGCGGTGGAGCGCCGCGTCGCCACCCTGCCGGCGCGACGTACCGTGAAGAAGGAGTGGCAGGCGGCGTGGCTGCTGCGCGCCATCAGCTGCATGGACCTCACCACGCTGGCCGGCGACGACACCCCCGGCAACGTACGCCGGCTGTGCGCGAAGGCGCGCCATCCGTTGCGCGCCGATCTGGTGGAGGCGCTCGGCATCGCCGATCTGTCGCTCACCGTGGGCGCGGTGTGCGTCTATCACCAGTACGTGGCCACGGCGGTGGAGGCGCTGCACGGCTCGGGCATTCCCGTGGCCGCCGTCAGCACGGGGTTTCCGGCTGGCCTCTCTCCCTTCGCGCAGCGGCTCGCCGAGATCCACGCCAGCGTGGCCGCCGGCGCCTCCGAAATCGACGTGGTCATCACCAGGGCGCACGTACTCACCGGCAACTGGACGGCGCTGTACGACGAAGTGCGCGCCTTCCGCGACGCCTGCGGCGAGGCGCACCTCAAGACCATCCTCGGCGTCGGCGAATTGGCCACGCTCACCAACGTGGCCCGGGCGAGCCTCGTGGCCATGATGGCCGGTTCGGATTTCATCAAGACGAGCACCGGCAAGGAATTGTCCAACGCCACGCTGCCGGTGGGACTCGTGATGGCGCGCATGATTCGCGCCTACGGCGAGCGCACGGGGCACGAGGTGGGCTTCAAGCCGGCCGGCGGCATCCGCACGGCCAAGCAGGCGCTCAACTGGCTGATCCTCATGAAGGAGGAGCTCGGGGATCGGTGGCTGCGCCCGCACCTCTTCCGTTTCGGAGCCAGCGGGCTCCTCACCGACGTCGAGCGGCAGCTCGAACATTTCGTGACGGGGCGCTATGCGGCGGCCTATCGCCAACCGATGGTCTGAGGCGCTGAGCGCATGACGATGACGACACCTTCCGCCACCGGCCCGTCGGTGCGCGCGCTGTTCGATACGATGGCCTACGGCCCCGCCCCCGAGGGCGACGCACCGGTGCGTGCGTGGATCGCCGAGCATGGCGGCACCTTCGGCCACTACATCGGCGGCCAGTGGATGCCGGCGGCACACACCTTCGAGGTGGCGGAGCCCGCCACGGGCGCCGCGCTGGCCCTGGTGGCGCAGGGCACGGCCGCCGACGTGGACGCCGCCGTGGCAGCGGCCCGGGCGGCACTCCCCGCATGGCAGGCGCTCGACGAGCACGCGCGCGCGCGCTGGCTCTACGCCATAGCGCGCGGCATCCAGAAGCATGCGCGCCACTTCGCCGTGCTCGAGTCACTCGACAACGGCAAGCCCATCCGCGAGGCGCGGGACATCGATGTCCCGCTCGTGGCGCGGCACTTCTACCACCACGCGGGCTGGGCGCAACTGCTCGGCAGCGAGTTCCCCGGATGCCAGGCGTACGGTGTGGTGGGCCAGATCATTCCGTGGAACTTCCCGCTGCTCATGCTGGCGTGGAAGGTGGCGCCGGCGCTGGCCGCCGGGAACACGGTGGTGCTCAAGCCGGCCGAGTTCACGCCGCTCACCGCGATCCGGTTCGCGGAGATGGTGCACGAGATCGGGTTGCCGCCGGGTGTGTTCAACCTCGTCACCGGCGACGGCCAGACCGGCGCCGCGCTGGTGGCGCATGAGGACGTGGACAAGATCGCCTTCACCGGCAGCACCGAGGTGGGCCGCGCCATTCGCGTGGCGACTGCCGGCACCGGCAAGGGGCTGTCGCTGGAGCTGGGTGGCAAAAGCCCGTTCCTCGTGTTCGAGGACGCGGACCTCGACAGCGTGGTCGAAGGGGTTGTCGATGCCATCTGGTTCAACCAGGGGCAGGTGTGCTGCGCCGGCTCCCGGTTGCTGGTGCAGGAAGGCATTGCCGATCGCCTGCACGCCAAGCTGCGCGATCGCATGGAACAGCTCCGTGTGGGCTCGCCGCTCGACAAGTCGGTGGACATGGGCGCCATCGTGGCGCCGGTCCAGCTCGAGCGCATCCGGCAGCTCGGCGCCACCGGCATCGCCGAAGGCGCCACCTGCTGGCAGCCGTCGTGGAGTGTGCCCAGTCACGGGTCGTTCCACCCGCCCACGCTGTTCACGGGCGTGACCCCGTCGGCCACCATCGCCCAGGTGGAGATCTTCGGGCCAGTGCTGGTGAGCATGACCTTCCGCACCCCCGAGGAGGCGGTCGCGCTGGCCAACAACACGCCGTTCGGCCTGGCCGCGAGCGTGTGGAGCGAGAACATCAACCTCGCCCTCGATATCGCGCCCAAGCTCAAGAGCGGCGTGGTCTGGATCAACAGCACCAATCTGTTCGACGCAGCGGCAGGCTTCGGCGGGTATCGGGAGTCGGGGTTCGGCCGGGAAGGTGGCCGCGAGGGGATGTGGGAGTACCTCAAGCCGGTGCGGGCCCACGAGGCTGCGCCACTGCCCGTCATCGACGATGCGGCGGCACGGCTCGGGGACGACGTCGACGACGCCGAGGTCCCGACGTCGTCAGCGCTGCCGGCCATCGACCGCACGCCGAAGCTGTTCATCGGCGGCAAGCAGGCGCGCCCGGATTCCGGCTATACGCGCGCGGTCCGGTCGCTCGCCGGCGTCACCGTGGGCGAAGTCGGCGACGGCAACCGCAAGGACCTGCGCAATGCGGTGGAGGCGGCGCAGGCGGCGGCCGGCTGGGCGAAGCTCACCGGGCACCAGCGGGCGCAGATCCTGTACTACATCGCCGAGAATCTCTCGGCGCGGGCGGACGAGTTCGCGGCCCGCATCGTCAGCATGACCGGCGACGCCCGTTCGGCCGGGGACAGCGAGGTGGCGGCCGCCATCTCCCGGCTGTTCACCTACGCGGCCTGGGCCGACAAGCACGACGGGGCGGTCCATGATGTCCCGCTGCGCGGCGTGGCCCTCGCCATGCACGAGCCGATCGGCGTGGTGGGCGTGGCCTGCCCGGACCCGTATCCGCTGCTTGGCCTGGTGTCCCTCCTGGGGCCACTGCTCGCCACCAGCAATCGGGTGGTGGCCATCCCTTCGGAGCGTTTCCCGTTGGTGGCAACGGATTTCTACAGCGTTTTGGAGACCTCGGACGTACCCGGCGGTGTGGTCAACCTCGTCACGGGGAGCCGGGACACGCTCGTCCGTACGCTGGCCGATCACGACGACGTCGACGCGGTGTGGTACTTCGGCTCGCACGCGGGGGCGACGGCGGTGGAGCGGGCGTCGGCGGCCAACCTGAAGCGCACGTGGACCGAATGGACCGGACGCGAATGGCTGGACCCGCGGGCCGGCGAGGGGCGCGAGTTCCTCCGCCGGGCGGTGCAGGTCAAGAACATCTGGATTCCGTACGGCGAATGATCGTGCGGGACGAACGAAATGACACCTCGGAGACGCCTGCTCCGACATTCATGCACATGACTCAACAGATCCTGCCTCCGATGATCGAACTCCCCGCCTCACCCGACGCCTTCCGCGATGCGGCGTGGGAGGACGTACTCCCCTACTACGAAGCGCTGGCCACCGCGCCGCTGCTCCCGCCGGAGACGGCGGTCGAGCCTTGGCTGGCCACGTGGTCCCGTCTCGACACCCTGGTGGGCGAGGCGGGCACGCTGGCCATGATCGCCTACACCGGCAACACTGCCGACACGGCCGCCGAGCAGGCGTATCTGCGCTTCTCCATGGAGATCATTCCTCGCCTCGAAGAACAGCAGGTGCGCCTCGCGCGCCGGTTGCTGGAGCTGGGGTGGAGCCGCCCGGATCTCGAAACCACGTTGCGCCGGTTCCGCACCGATATCGAGATCTTCCGCGAGGCCAACGTCGCGCGCTTCTCGCAGATCGAGGAGCTTTCGGCCGGCTACCAGAAGATCAGCGGCGGCCTGAGCGTGGAGTGGGACGGTCAGTCCAAGACCATCCCCCAGCTGCAGCCCTACCTCAAGGCGGCCGACCGCGCCGTGCGCGAGCGGGCGTTCCGCCTCGGCGCCGACGCCTATCTGGCCAGGCGCGACGAACTCGCCGATGTCTTCGACCGCATGTATGCGCTGCGGGTGGCCGTGGCCCGGGAGGCGGGGTTCGCCGACTTCCAGCAGTACTGCTTCGCCGCCAAGCACCGCCTCGACTATACGCCGAGCGATACCGCCCGCTTTCATGACGCGGTGCAGCAGGCGGTCACGCCGGCCGTCGAGCGGCTCATGGAGCACCGCCGGCGCACCCTCGGCCTCGATGTGCTCCGCCCGTGGGACGTCGGCGTGGATCTCGGCGCCTCGACGCCCCTCAAGCCGTTCGCCGATGTCGGGACGTTCGTTGACCGCGCGCGCACGATCTTCACGCGCGTCGACCCCGAGCTCGGCGGACAGTTCGGGCTCATGGCCGACGAGCAGCTGCTCGACCTCGAGAGCCGGCCGGGCACGGCGCCCGGCGGCTACTGCACCGATCTCGCCTTCCGGGGGCGCCCGTTCATTTTCATGAACGCGGTGGGCGTCCCCGACGACGTGAATACGCTGGTGCACGAGGCGGGGCACTGCTTCCACGATTTTGCCACGCACGCCCTGCCGTTCACCTGGCAGCGTCGCACGGGGCACGAGGCGGCCGAGCTGGCCTCCATGAGCATGGAGTTGCTGGCCATGCCTTACCTGGTGCAGCCCGACGGCTACTACTCCCCGGAGGACGCCCGCGTGGCCTGGCTCGAGCATCTGGAAGATGTGCTCGGTGCGCTTGTCCACATTGCCAGCGTGGATGCCTTTCAGGCGTGGATCTACACCGATCCGGCCGGCGCCGATCGCGACGCGCGTGATGCCCGGTGGCTCGCGCTGCGCGCCGATTTCGAACGGGGGGTCGACTGGAGCGGCCTCGATCGCGAGCGCGTGGCCCGCTGGTATCGCCAGCTCCACATCTTCGAACTGCCGTTCTACTACATCGAATACGGCATCGCGCAGCTGGGCGCGCTGCAGGTGTTCCGCAACGCCGTGCAAAACGCCGGCGACGCCGTGGCCGCCTACAAGCGCTTCCTCTCACTCGGTGGAACGCGCACGCTCCCCGAGTTGTACGCTGCCGCCGGTGCCAAGCTGATCTTCGACGCGCAAGCCATGACCGATCTCGTGGAGTTCACCGAGGAGCGCATCGAGGCGCTCAGGGCGGGGGCCGACGCACCGTTCCGCGGCGTCGTGCCGGCCTGATCGGCCGCCACTCTCTCGCGATCGTCTCGACGGGCCAACGAGGCGGTATCTGAAACCGGGTACCGCCTCGTCCCGTATCACGCGGTATCCCCATACTCATGGAGAGACGATGCGTTCGGTTTCGGCGACGATGACCCGTGCCGCTACGGTGGCGGTCCTGATGGCGGTGGCTGCTCGGCTCGAGGCGCAGGTGCCCACGGTGCAGCAGGTGTACGACAAGTACGCGGCGGCGGTCGGCGGCCGCGACGCGTGGGCCAAGGTTTCCGGCCGTAGCGAGAAGGGCACGACGGACGTCAGCTTCGCCGGGCTCACCGGTTCTTTCGAGCGTCATGTGGCCCTCCCCAACCGGCTGCGCATGATCATCGACCTCGGCGTCATGCAGATCGATCAGGGGTTCGACGGCGAGAAGGGGTGGATGAATCAGGGGCAGGGGCTGCAGCGCATGCCGGCCGAGGAGGAAAGGCGGGTGGCCGACGGCGACAACACCGGCGATGCCTTTCTCGATCCGACGCGCTTCGCCAAGGCCAACGTCGAAGGCAAGGAGACCTTCGACGGTGTCGAGGCGTGGAAGGTGGCGGTGACCACCAAGGGTGGGCAGGAGAATGTCGAGTACTTCGACGTGGCCACCGGGCTTCGTGTCGGCACGGTGGGCCGGATCTCCATGGGCGAGCAGAAGATCATCTACCGCGACTACTAAGGACTTCGAGGGCAAGAAGATCGCCACCAAAGTCGTGCAGTCCACCGGTAACGGCGACGTGGTGTTCACCATCCAGATCGTCGACTTCAACGTACCCGACGCGTCGCTCTTCAAGGCGCCCGCCGGTCTGCCCTGATCAGCCGCCCAGCACACGCCCGGCCAACGCCACGCCGCTGAGCCACGCGGCCTCCACGTCGCGGTGTTGTCCGTCGGCGCCAAGGGCAAAGTCGCCGCCGATGCCCAGGGCCGCCTCGCGCGCAAAGAGACAGGACACAGGCAGCCCGCTGGCCACGCGCGCGTAGCGCCAGCGGTGCGCGGAGTTGTACACCACGGCGCCGGCAATCTGCAGGCGGGTACGCAACGCGTCGGCCAGCTCCGCCGCCACCGATGCCGCGTCGCGCTCGAGGTGGGTGGTGCTCCAGCCGGCGTCGGCCTGCACCACCCACGCTTCGTCGGTGGGGCGCCCCGGTCGTGCACTCTGCCGCCAGCAGGTGGCGAGACGGCGATCGTCGTCCGTCTGCAGCACCCCATGGTGGAGCGTGTCGGTCACGGACACCGGGGGCGGCCCATCGAATACCACCATGGCCGTCCAGCAGGGCGCCATGCGTACGTCGCCCAGTGCCGACACCAGCGGCGTCACGTGCGCATTGGCCGCGGCCACCGGCGCCAGCAGCGCCTGCGCCTGTGGTGCCGGCACGGCCAGCAGCAGCACATCGGCCTCGTGTACGCCCCCCGCACTGTCGGTGGCCTGCCATACGCGGCCCGCCCGCGCGAGCGACGTGACTTGCACTCCCCGGCGCACCGTGAGGTCGCGCGCCAGATGCCTTGCGAGGGCGTTCATGCCGTCGCGGCCGAGGAACGCCGAGCCCTGCGCCTGCACCACGCCGTCATGCTGCCACGCGTTGACGTAGCGCAGCAGGCGGGCATCGTTTGCGATGAACTGCGGCGCCCCGTGATCGAATCGCCAGACGCCCTCGCGGCGCGTGCTGGTCCTCCCGCCCACGCCGCGGCTCTTGTCGAGCACCGTGACGACGAGGCCATGGTCGTGTAGCGTGCGCGTACAGGCGAGCCCTGCGATGCCGGCGCCGATGACCAGTACCCGCGGCGGCGTGTCGAGCGCCGGGCGCTCCACCCGCTGCCGGTAGCGGGTCAGGTCCAGCCGCTTCGCGTGCTCAGCCGTCGGTCGGGGGCGCACGGTGCCAAGGATGCGCACGGGCGGCGTGAACGGCCGGTCGAACTGGCCGAGGCACCAGAGCAGCCCACCATACGAAGCCGGGTCGCGCCCGTCGAGTGCATAGCGGTGATTGAGGTCCACCAGCCGGTCGAGCGCCTGGTCGGCGTCGTCGGACCAGAGCGGAATCGCCTTGCCCCACGTCATGCGCACGTTGTTGTGCAGTTCGCCGTGACGCAGCAGCGACGTCTGGGTGGCGTCCCACAGGGCGTCGCCGCTCTGCGCCCGGGCGAGCGTCTCCCACGACAGCACATCGCGGTGATCGTGCGTGTGCGCGGCCAGCGTGTCGCGGGCCCACGCCGGCACGGCGTCGATGGTGGTAGGCGACGGATGCCAGTAACAGAACGCATAGGCCAGTTCACGCCACACCAGCAACTCGTCGAGGAACTTCGCCGGCCCCTCGCCGACCATCGCCGCGCATTCGCGCGCGAGGCGCAGCGGCGAGACCATGCCGTAGTGCAGATAGGCGGACATGCGGCTGACGCCGTCGATCGTGGCGTCGTTGCGCTTGGCGGCGTAGCGGGCCAGGCGACCGCTCTGCTTGAACGCCTCCCATCGCGCGTAACCGGCCGCAGTACCGCCCTCGGTGTGCGGCACGCGGCCCACGCCGTGATCGATCTCGCACTGCGCCACCAGCGCGGGGATGTCGGCGTCGAAGAACCGTATCGGCGCGAACGGGAGAGCATCCGGCGTGAATACCGGCCCGCTCGGCGTCACCTCACGCCATGGGCGCCGAAGCCGCTCGTTGCGAATGTCCGCCGTGGCATCGCGAAAGGCGAACGCCCGCGTGTGCGCCTTGCCCACCAGTGGCATGGGCACCACACAGGCGGTGTCCACGCTCCAGACCGGGCAGGGTACGCTGTCGGCCAGCCCGTCGGTGAGCCAGTCCAGCGGCGGCACCGGCATGGTCTCGGTGACCACCAGAGCGGCGCGGTGCGCCAGCGCCAGCAGTGCCTTCTGCCGATGCCCGGGCCGCTCCAGATGAAGCGCGTACCCGATGCCGCGCGCGGCGCACTCCGCTTCGACGTCGCGCGCGCCCTCGAGGATGAACGTGTGGTGTCGGTCGGAGGCGTACGGGTACCGCTCGGAGAGCGCGTGATACACGAACACCGGCAGCTGCAGCGCCCGTCCGGCCTCCAGCGCCACGTCGAGGGCCGGGTTCTCATGGGCCCGCACGGCGGTCCGCATCCAGTACAGCACGAACTCGCCGCGGGCGATCACGCGGGCGTCGGCCGAATGCGCCGTGATGCGCTCGGCAAGAGGGTCGGAAAACGATTCGGGTCGGAGCACGCTGGAGAACGCGCTCCGACCCGATTGGGTGCCAACCTCGTGTGCCTCAGTGCTTCCGCGGCTTCGCGTGCGGCGGCTCGGGCGGTTCGAGCGGCCCGACGCCGTCGGGGTCGAAGTGCTTCTTGTCGGCGAGCAGGGTCTTGAAGGACCAGGCCGTCAGGCTCAACACACAGATCCAACTCACGGCCATGAAGGCAATGGCGCCACCGGACATGTCAGACCTCCGCGCGGTTGGTGGGAATCTCCTCGAAGCCCTTGCGGTCGTCGTACCCGTTCCGCTTCCAGGCCATACGTATCATGAACAGGAACACCACCACGAATGCCACCAGGATGCCGCGGGAGATCGTGATGTACGGCATGTCGACATCCGACACCGGATTGCTGCTCCCCGCCGACCGCTGGTTGAGCAGGATCGGGATGGCCTCGTCCTTGCCCCACCAGGTCAGGATGATGAACAGGTAGAGCGGCGTCACGTACGTCATGATGAACTTGAAGATCTTCGGGATGTTTATGTCCGCGCCCATGTGGATGGACTTCCACGCGTTGTCGGGCTTGAAGATCCAGATGAAGATCACCGTTTCGAACACGGCCACGAGCACGAGACCGAAGGTACCGACCCAGTAGTCCCACTCGTCGAGGAAGCCGTGGCCGAGCCAGTGCACGTGCATCATGCCGATGGCGAGCGCGAGACCACCCAGACTCCAAGCCACGTTTTCGCGCTTGAAGCCGAACTCTTCACGGAAGAACGCCGTGATGGGCGTGAGCATGGCCACCGACGACGTGATCCCGGCGAAGAACAGCAGGCCGAACCACATCACGCCCAGCAGGTTGCCGATGGGCAGCGTCTTGTCGATCTGCTGGAACACCACCGGCATGGTGGCGAAGCCCAGGTCGAACGAGCCGCCCTGCGCGATCTGCATGGCGCCGGCGACGCCGAAGAACGTCACCGCAGCCGGAATGGCGATCGAACCACCGAGCACCACTTCCACCGTTTCGTTCGTCGACGCGGTGGCGATGCCGTTGAGGGCGATGTCGTCCTTGGTGGACAGGTACGACGCGTAGGCTTGCAGCGAGCCCATGCCCACCGACAGCGTGAAGAAGATCTGTCCGGCCGCGGCCAACCAGATCCCCGGTTCACCGAGCCGCGACAGGTCCGGCTTGTAAATGAACTCGAGCCCCTGCGCGGGCGTGGCGCCGATGCCTTCCTGCGCCGGCAGCGTGAGCACGACGCCCACGAGCACGACGGCGAAGAAGAAGAGAATCGGCATGCCGATCTTGGCCAGCTTCTCGATGCCGCCAGAGATACCCCGCGAGAGGATGTAGATGTTGATGCCCAGCGTGAACGCGAAGAACGCATACGGCGTGAACGACGCGTGGTACGCGGTCCCGCCTTCCGGCGTCAGCCCCTGAAACGAGCGCAGGTAGCTGATCATCCCTTCCTGGGTGGTCTGCCCCCAGTAATCCTTGGTGGCCGAGAAGATTGCGAAGGCGAGCGTCCAGCTTTCGATATACGTGTAGTAGATCATCACGCCGAGGGGCACGACCATGCCCACGACGCCACAGTACTTGGCCAGCGGATGCTTCCAGATGGCGGCGAACATGCCGGGCAGGTGCCCCTTGCGGTACCGGCCTCCGTTGCGGCCGACGCCCCACTCGATCCACATGAGGGGGATGCCGAGCAGCAGCAGCGCGATGAAGTACGCGATCATGTACGAGCCGCCGCCATTGGCGGCGGCCTGTCGCGGGAAGCGCAGGAAGTTGCCGAGGCCGACCGCATTACCCGCCATCGCGAGAATGAGGCCGATTCGACTACCCCAGGCTTCGTTCGAGCCGGAGTTGGATGTGGACAAGCGGGCTCCTGTGGGCCGAGGAGGGTGGGTGTCTCCCCGGGCAATCGGCGCGGGAGAACAGGTCGGAAGTCTCCGGTACCGCGCACCCGATGTCCAGTCCCTCGGAATCGGCTGTTCGGCCCGCCGATCCCTCAGCGGCGCACGATCGTCCCGCCCTTCACCACCATCTGCACGTTGCGGAGGGCGGCGATCGCCTGGAGCGGGTCACCCCGGACCGCCACCAGATCGGCCACCAGCCCCGGCGCGATGCGCCCGAACTCGGTCTCCCGGTGCATCAGGCGGGCGTTGACGCTGGTGGCGGCCTTGAGCGCATCCAGCGGGCGCATGCCGTACTCCACCATGAGCTCCAGCTCGTAGGCGTTGGTGCCGTGCGCGAACACGCCCACGTCGCTGCCGTTGCAGATGGTGACGCCGGAGGCCAGGGCCGCCCGGAACATCGCCTTCTTCTGCGTGATGTTGGCCGGTTCGGGGTCCACGCCCTTCTTCCATCCGCGGTAGCGGGTGGTGCTTTCGGTGGCCCCCAGGGTGGGGCAGAAGGCCACGCCGCGTGCCTTCATCAGGGCGAAGATCACCGGGGTCGCCGCGTCGCCATGTTCGATGGTCTCGACCCCGGCGAGGATGGCCCGGCGCATCCCCTCCTCCGTGCTGGCGTGCGCCACCACCGGGCGTCCGCTCGCGCTCGCCGTGCGCACGATGGCCCCCCACTCCTCGTGGGTGAAAGTCGGCCGGGCCTCGCCGCGCGGGCCCCAGCGATAGTCGGCGTAGATCTTGATCCAGTCGGCGCCGTGGCCGATCTGGTCGCGCACCACCCGCGTCAGTCCGTCGATGCCGTCGGCCTCCTCGGCCCCCTGCGGCACCCCGATCTCGGCCCCGAATCCCTTGGGGCCGTACGACCCGGTGGCCACGATGGCCTTGGTGGTCACGAACAGGCGCGGCCCGGGGATGATTCCCTGGTCGACCGCTTCCTTGAGCCCCACGTCGGCATAGTCGGCCCCCTCGGTCCCGAGGTCGCGCAGCACGGTGAAGCCAGCGTCCAGCGTGGCCTTGAGATGATTGACGGCCCGGGCGGTGCGCAGCGCAAGCGACTCGCGCAGCACCTGGTCGTTCCACGGCGTCTCGTCGTACGGGTGCAGCAGCACGTGGCTGTGCAGGTCACTGAGGCCGGGGAGCAGGGTGGTGCCCGGCAGTGCCACGCGCTCGGCGTTGGCCGGTACGGTGAGCGAGGCGAGTGGCCCCGCCGCCGTGATGCGCTGGCCGCTCACGAGCACGGCCCACCCGCGGTGCAGTTGGTCGCTGGTGCCATCGAACACGGCGTCCGGCACGAACAGGAGGGGGCGAGGTGCGGACGCGGTAGCCGCGGCGGCGGTGGCCGCGGCAGCGGTTCGCGCGGCTTGCGCGTCGGCCGGCGACGGGAACACGAGGACGCCGGACAGCGCCAGCGTCGCGATGCGGAGGGAGCGGGTCATCGGGCAGGACCGAGGGAGGCGTATTCGCCCGTGGACTGTGCCGCGGGCACAATGCCGGCGACGCCGCCGGAGACCACGAACGCCATCGCGTCGGCGCTCGTCACATCGAGCGGCTGGATCTGCGACACCGATACCACGTACAGCTGCCCGGAGAAGTTGTACGAATGCGGGCAGTACACGGCCACCTCGTCGTTCAGCCCCAGATGGTGCAGCGACTCCTGCGTGAGGAAACCCATCAGCCGCACCGAGCCATCGGGCACGAGGCTCACCAGGACCGGCTTGTCGAATCGGCGCTTCTCGCCGACGAAGGCGTTGAGCAGGTCCTTGGTGGAGCCGTACAGCAGTCGCACGAACGGGAGACGACCCAGCAGCCCTTCGAGCGCTCCCACGGCCGATCGGGTGAGGAGGTTGCTGCCGAGGAAGCCGAACAGGGTGATCAGCGCGAGCGTCGCCACGAAGCCCGCCCCGGGGATGGGGAGGCCGAGCCAGCCGTCGACGTTGGTGAAGACGATCCAGCAGATCCAGCCCGTCACGGCCAGAGGCGCCAGCAGAACGAGGCCGCGCGCGAAGTAGCCGAGTAGCCGTCTCATCGAAGTCCTCACGCGACAGGAATCGCGCCGTTAGTCTAGAGGGTTGGGGAGTACCCAGTTCCAAGTTGGGGCCCCGGCCGTCCCCCGACCAGCCCACTCCACGTCTCGCACCCGCCCTCATGCGATCGATTGTGATGCGTCACGCCTCGGTTACTTCGGTGCTGGCCGCCCTCCTGGCGTCCGCCAGCGCCGCACCGCTCCTGGCCCAGCAACCGGCCGCTGCCGCCTCTGGCTTCACCAGAGTTTCGAAGTGGACCCCGCCGGCGCCGCCCGCCGGCAAGAAGCCCCTCACGCAGGATACGTACGATATCTGGCGTACCATCTCCGGAGCCTCGCTGTCGAATGACGGCCGATGGGCGGCGTACACGGTCAGTCCGGTCGTCGGCGAGGGCGAGCTGATCGTGCGGGCCACCGCCGGCACCACCGAGTACAAGGCCGCGCGCGGCTTCACCGGCCGACCGCAACTGATGCCGTCGGCCGATTCCTCGGCGCAGTTCAGCGCCCAGCCGGCCCAGTTCAGCGCCGATTCGCGCTTCGTGGCGTTCACCATCTATCCGCCGCGCGCCGACGTTGAGCGGGCCCGCGCGCGACGTGGTACGCCGGCACCGCGCAACGGCCTTGGCCTGATGAATGTGGCCGACGGCAACCTGCTGCGCATCGCCAACGTGCGCTCGTTCCGCATGGCACGAAACGGCGGGCGCTTCCTGGTCTACCAGATCGAGGACACCGCCGCCGTTCGCCCCGCCAACGGGGCGGGGCAGGCTCCCGCCGCGCCTGCCGGCCTGCGGCGCGACTACGGCACCACGCTGGTGCTGCGTGAACTCGCGACCGGCGCCGAGACCCGGATCGACGGGGTCACCGGCTATACGTTCGACGACAACGAGCAGTGGCTTGGCTACACCGTGACCACGCGCGACGGCGTCAACAACGGCGCCTTCGTGCGCGCGCTCGGCACCGGAGCCGTGACCGCGCTCATGGCCGGGCAGGCCACCTACCGCAGCCTGAGCTTCGACCGCAAGGGTTCGCAGGTGGTGTTCGTGTCCGACGTGGGCGACAGCACGGCCCGCCCTCGACACGCCCTGTACTACGCGTCGCTGACGCCGGCCAGGGGCAAGCCGGTCACGACACGCCGGCTCGTGGCCGCCGGTGACGTGCCAGGCGGCCTGCTGGTGGCCGATCGGGGGCAGGTCGGCTTCGTGCGCGAAGGCAACGCCATCGTCTTCTCGCTCGGCAACGTGCCGGCCGATTCCATTCCCGCCGACTCGCTCACCGACAAGGCCGTGTACGACCTGTGGCACTGGAAGGACGCCCAGATCATGCCCCAGCAGAAGGTGAACGCCGGGCGCGATCGCAATCGCACGTACACGGCGCTCTACACGCTGGCCAGCAACAAGTGGACGCAGTTGGCCAACGACAGTCTGCGCGTGGTGGTGAGCAACGACGGCAAGCGGGTGCTCGGCCTCAACAGCCTCGAGTACGCCATCCCGCAGTTCTGGGGGGAGGGTGCCACCGACGCCTATCTCATCGACCCGCTCACGGGCACCCGGACGCTCGTCGCCAAACAGGCTGACGGCAACCCGCAGCTGTCGCCCGGCGGCAACTACGTGGTCTGGTTCGAGAACGGACAGTGGGTGGCGCACGCCGCCGCGACCGGGCGCAAGATCGTGCTCACCGACAAGCTGCCGGTGAAGCTCCAGGATGAGGAGTTCGATTCGCCGGACATTCCGCCGCCGTATGGCCTCGGCGGTTGGACCACCGACGACAGGCGCGTACTGGTGTACGACCGGTTCGACGTCTGGGAGGTCGATCCCACCGGCGTGGCCGCGCCGAAGAACCTCACCGACGGCGCCGGACGCCGCGCGGGCATGACGTTCCGCGTGGTCGACCTCGATCGCGAGGCGCTGTTCGTCGATCCGGCCAGGCCGGTGCTACTGCGGGCTGTGGACACGCTGACCAAGGCCAGCGGCTACTGGCAGGATCGCCTCGGAGTCGAGGCGGCTCCGGAAGAGCTCCTCATGGGCGACCGCAACTTCAATGGCCTGCAGAAGGCGCGGAACGCCGAGCAGTACCTGCTCACGCAGAGCACGTTCCGCGAGTTCCCCGACCTGTGGACGGGCATCAGCATCGCGTCCACCACCAAAATCTCCAACGCCAACCCGCAGGACGCCGAGTTCCCGCGTGGTTCGGTAGAGCTCGTGTCGTGGCTCAACAGCGACGGCATCCCGCTGCGTGGCCTGCTGTACAAGCCGGAGAACTTCGATCCGGCGCGGCAGTGGCCGATGGTCGTGTACTACTACGAGAAGCTCACCGACGGGCTGCACAACTACCAGGCGCCGAGCGGCCGCAACACGGTCAATCCACTGGTCTACAACAGCCTCGGCTACGTCGTGTTCATGCCCGACATCGTCTACACCGACGGGCAGCCTGGCCCCAGCGCGGCCAAGGCCATCATCCCCGGCGTGCAGGCGCTCATCCAGAAGGGCTTCATCGACCCCAGGCGCATCGGCATCACCGGGCAGTCGTGGGGCGGCTACCAGACCAACTACCTCATCACGGTCACCAACCTGTTCGCGGCGGCGGTGCCGAATGCCACCGTCGTGAACATGACGAGCGCCTACGGCGGCATCCGCTGGCAGTCCGGACTGGCCCGCGCGTTCCAGTACGAGCATACGCAGAGTCGCATCGGCGGGTCGCTGTGGGAGTATCCCGAGCGCTTCATCGAGAATTCTCCGCTCTTCCGACTCGACCGCGTGACGACGCCGGTGCTGTTCATGGCCAACGACAACGACGGCGCGGTACCCTGGTATCAGGGCATCGAGTTCTACGTGGCCATGCGCCGCCTGCAGAAAGAGGCGTACATGGTCGTGTACAACGGCGACGAGCACAATCCGACCAAGCGCGCCAACCAGAAGGACATCGACCGCAAGATGCAGGAGTTCTTCGCGGTGAAACTCCAGGGGGCCGAACCCCCTTTATGGATGGTGCGCGGCATCCCCTTCCTCGAGAAGGGACGCGATCAGGTGAAGATGAGCACCCCGACCCCGACCGGCACCGCGCCGGTGCAACCTTCCGGAGGCAAGTGATGGCAGCGGACGAAATCGACTACCAGATCATCGGCGACGACATGCAGGCCGTGATCGTGACCCTCGACCCGGGCGAGGCCGTGTTCGCCGAGGCCGGCGCCATGATGTTCATGCGCGAAGGGATCACGATGGCGACCACGCTCGATCCGAACGCCCGGTCCGGCGGTCTCTTCGACAAGCTGGTGGGCGCGGGCAAGCGCGTACTCTCCGGCGATTCCTTCTTCGTCACGCTCTTCGGCAACAACGGGGCCCGGCGCGCCGACGTGGCCTTCGCCGCGCCGTACCCCGGCCGGATCGTGCCGCTCAATCTGCGTGACTGGGGCGGTACCGTGCTGGCGCAGAAGGACAGCTTCCTCTGCGCCGCCCGGGGCATCGATGTCTCGGTGGCGTTCACGCGAAAGATCGGCGCGGGCTTCTTCGGCGGCGAAGGCTTCATCCTCCAGAAGCTGCAGGGCGACGGGCTGGCGTTCCTGCATGCGTCGGGCTCGCTGCACGCCATCGACCTGGCGCCCGGTGAGCGTCTGCGTGTCGATACCGGCTGCCTCGTGGCCTTCCAGCCCTCGGTGGATTACGACATCCAGCGAGTGCCGGGGATCAAGACCGCACTGTTCGGCGGCGAAGGATTGTTCTTCGTCCAACTGACCGGTCCCGGGCGGGTCATTCTCCAGACCCTGCCGTTCTCGCGCCTGGCCGACCGCATCGTCTCGTCGGCGCCGAGTCTGGGCGGCCAGCGGCGCGGCGAAGGCTCGGTGCTGGGCGGCCTCGGCGGGCTGCTCGACGGCGACAACTGATTGTCGGGGCGCTCCGCACGCGCCCCGTCATCCTGTCACAATCCTGACGGTTCGCGTCGGCGTCTCCCTCCGCCGCCGCGAACCGTCTAGCTTTCCGCCCCTATGGCAACCCGCATCCAGCCCATCGCCGAGCCGGCTCCCGCCGCGCCGTGGTCCCTCGACGCCGCCCGCGCCCTCTACAATGTGGAAGGGTGGGGTGCCGGCTATTTCGACATCAACGAGCGCGGCCACGTCATCGTGCGCCCCGATCCGGAACACCCGCTGCGCACGCTCGACCTGCGTGACCTCGCCACCGACCTCGAAGGGCAGGGCATCCAGTTGCCGGTGCTGCTCCGGTTCTCGGACATCCTGCGTTCGCGCATCGAGACGCTCAGCGAACGCTTCGACAGCGCCATGAAGGAGTTCGATTACACGGGGGACTACACCACCGTGTACCCGATCAAGGTCAACCAGCAGCGGCACGTGGTCGAGGAGATCGTGCGCTTCGGCAAGACGCACGGTGTGGGGCTGGAGTGCGGCTCCAAGCCTGAACTCCAGGCCGTGCTGGGGCTCAGCGAAAGCACCGAGCACCTCATCGTCTGCAACGGCTATAAGGACCACGAGTTCATGCGTCTGGCGCTCATGGGCCAGAAGCTCGGGCACACGGTGTTCATCGTGCTCGAGCAGGTGAGCGAGCTCGACGTGCTCATCGAGGTCGCCGACGAACTCGGTGTGCAGCCCACGTGCGGTGTGCGTATCAAGCTGGCCAGTGAAGGGGCTGGCCGGTGGGCACAGAGCGGTGGCGAGAAGAGCAAGTTCGGGCTCAGCTCGGCGGAGCTGGTCAAGCTCATCGATCGGCTGCAGTCGTTGGGGCGCCTGGACATTCTCAAGCTCATCCACTTCCATCTTGGCAGCCAGATCACCGACATCCGGTTCATCAAGTCAGGGCTGGCCGAGGTGGCGCGTTTCTATCTGGAGCTGCGGGCGATGGGTGTGGACATCACGCACGTGGATGTGGGCGGGGGGCTGGGCATCGACTACGACGGCACGAACTCCACGAACAACGCCAGCGTGAACTACACGCTGCAGGAGTACGCCAACGACGTGATCTACACGATCGCCGAGGCGTGCCGGGAAGCCGAGCTGCCGATGCCGCACATCATCAGCGAGTCTGGGCGTGCGCTCACCGCACACCACGCGTTGCTTCTGCTCAAGGTCATCGATGTGGAGTCGCAGGCCGAGCAGCCCATCCCCACGCTCGACGACGACGATCACTCGCTGCTGCACGAGATGTACGAGGACTGGCGCACCCTCACCGAACGGTCGGCCAAGCCGCGCAAGGTGCTCGAGGTGTTCCACGACGCGTCGTTCGATAAGGAGCGGGCGCGCCAGTACTTCAATTCGGGCGTGCTCAACCTGCGCGGACTGGCCAAGGCCGAAGTGCTCTGGCTGGCCACCATGAACGCCATCTACCGCATCGCCAAGGCCGACCCGCACACCTACGAGGACATCCTCCCGGAACTCGAGTCGGCGCTGGTCGATCGGTACTTCTGCAACTTCTCGCTCTTCCAGTCGCTCCCCGACAGCTGGGCCATCGACCAGCTGTTCCCGATCATGCCCATTCATCGGCTGAACGAGGAACCGGTCCGTCGGGGCACGTTGCAGGACGTGACCTGCGACTCCGACGGCAAGATCGATCGCTTCGTGGGGGACAAGACCGGGCGCCCCAGCCTCGAACTGCACGAGTTCCGTGATGGCGAGGACTACATCCTCGGAATTTTCCTCACTGGGGCATACCAGGAGATCCTTGGCGATCTGCACAACCTGTTCGGCGACACCAACGCCGTGCACGTGCGGCTCAATGACCAGGGGGCCTACGAGATCACCGATCTCGTGGAAGGTGACACGGTGACGGAAGTGCTCAACTACGTGCAGTTCGGGGCCTCGCAACTTCTTGCCACGTTCCGCCGTAAGGTGAATGCCGCAACGGGGCTGGCCCGCGGTGAGGCGAACACATTCATCGCCGACTACGTGGCCGGCCTCGAGGGTTACACCTATCTCGAGGGAGAAGCTGCACGATGACGAATGAGACCACGGTCAGCACGAAGCAGGGGAGCGTATTCGAGGACATCCTCGAACTGAACTGGGCCCCCGCGGCCGTATTCGAACGTGCCCGCAACAACAGGGTGGGGATGTACATCCTCGTGCTCACCATGGTCAGTATTGCCATCGTCGTGGCCACGAAGGGGCTGCTGCAGCCCTACATCGACGCCAACTTCGATCTCCAGATGGCGCAGATGGCCCGAAAGGGACAGCCGATGCCCCCGGAGGCCATCGAGACGGCGCGCTCCTTCGGGACGTGGGGGTTCATCGGCACGTCGGCGTTTCTGGTGCCCATGAGTGCCCTGTTGGGCGGGGCCATTCTGTGGCTGGCGGGCAAGGTGGTGTCGGCGCCCATGCGCTTCGGGCAGGCGGCGCTCATTGCCACGCTGGGTGCGGTGCCGCGCATCATGAGCTTCCTGATCACGGCGGTGCAGGGCGCATTGGTCGATGCGGCGAGCATTCGCTCCTTCTACGATGCCTCGCTCGGGCCGGCGCGGTTTCTCGATCCGGTCACCACGTCCCCGGCGGTCATGGCGCTGCTCGCCAGCATCGACGTGTTCAGCGTCTGGCAGCTCGTGATCTACGGTATCGGCGTGAGTGTCGTGGCCAGGGTGGCGCGCAGCACGGGCTACATCGCAGCCGTGATCCAGTGGGGCGTGACGGCGGCGCTTACCCTGATTCCCGCCGTGATCGCCGGCTGATCGTCAGCTGTTCGTCAGCTGTTCGTCAGCGCAATGTCGGCTGACGGCGGCAACGGCGTCGCCGGCCAGCCGTCCGCGTTGCCGGCCGCGATCCCAGTCGCACCGCATGAACGACGAAGGGCCCGCGCATGGCGCGGGCCCTTCGTCGTTGGCAACAGTGCGGGCGTCAGCCTTCGTAGCGCCGCGCCACAGCCGCCCAGTTCACCACGTGCCACCAGGCACCGAGGTAGTCGGCGCGGCGGTTCTGGTACTTGAGGTAGTAGGCGTGCTCCCACACGTCCACGCCGAGCAGGGCGTGCTTGCCCTCCATGAGGGGATTGTCCTGATTGGGCGTGCTCATGATGGACAGCGCCCCGTTGGTGGAGATCAGCCAAGCCCAGCCCGAGCCGAAGCGGCCCATGCCGGCTGCCTGGAACTGCTCCTTGAAGGCCGCGAACGAGCCGAACGCCTTGGTGATGGCCTCGCCGAGGGCACCGCCGGGCTCACCACCCGCGTTCGGGGCCATGAGCTCCCAGAACAGGGTGTGATTCCAATGGCCACCGCCGTTGTTGCGGACCGCGGTGCGCACCGACTCCGGCACCTCGTTGATGCGGCGGCAGAGGTCCTCGATCGACCACGAGGCCAGCTCGGGGGCCTTCTCGATGGCGGCGTTGAGGTTGGTGACGTAGGCCTGATGATGCTTGCCATGATGGATGGTCATGGTCTGCGCATCGATGTGCGGCTCGAGCGCCTCGGGGGCGTATGGCAGGGGAGCAAGCGTATGGGCCATGGATCGGTCTCCGGCTGGGGGCGAACAGGGGAAAGCCGCAGCGGGGGCTGCGGCACGTGAATCAGGCCGTGGCGGCCTTGGCCTTGCGTTCACGGAGCCAGGCAATGATGCCCGGCAGGATGGACAGGAACACGACGACGAGGATCACCTTCTCGACGTGCTTGGCAACGCCCGGCACGGTGCGCGCCAGGATGAAGCCTGTGAGCAGCATGCTCCAGATCCAGAGCAGGCCGCCCACCACGTTGTACACGAGAAAAGTGCGGTACTCCATGCGTCCGACACCGGCGACCACCGGCGCGAACGTTCGTACGATCGGCATGAAGCGCGCGATGATGATGGTCTTGCCCCCGTGCTTCTCGTAGAACGCCTGCGCCTTGAGCAGATGATTCTTGTGGAAGAACAGGGAATCTTCGCGGGTGAAGATGCGCGGGCCGGTGGCCTTGCCGAACTGATACCCCACCGTGTCGCCAACGATCGCCGCTACCGTGAGAATCCCACCGAGCAGCCACACGTTGAGTCCGAACGCGGGGTCGGCGGCCAGCAGCCCGGCGGTTACCAGCAGGGAATCGCCGGGCAGGAAGAAACCGACGAGCAGCCCCGTTTCGGCGAAAATGATGAGCGTAAGGCCGACGTACCCGGCCCATTGCACCAGGGCGGGCAGGTCGCGGAGTCGCTCGAAGAACTGCGTCAGGAATTCCAAGCCAAGGTCCTGCTGATCGTGAACGCGAAAGGGACGGACAAAACGACAGCCGGAAAGGTCGACGGCCTTGCCGCTGGGGTCAACCGCGCGCGACCTTCCGCCCCGTGACCCCCTCCAGCAATGCACAGGCCGCGATGCAGCCCCTCGACGTGTGTGTGGTGCCTCATACGCACTGGGACCGCGAGTGGTACCACGTGGCGCCCAGATTCCGGCAGGCGCTGGTGGCCCTCATCGATACCATCCTCGCCGCGCCGGACTCCGGCGACAGCGAGGCGGGACAGCCGCCCGCCCCGTTCCTGCTGGACGGTCAGGCCATCACCCTGCGCGACTACCTCGCGGTTCGTCCCGCGCAGGTGAAACGGCTACGCCAGGCGCTGGCACAGGGGGCCATCGAAGCCGGCCCCTGGTTCGTGCTCGCCGACAACCTCATCCCGTCGGGCGAGGCACTCGTGCGGAACCTCGAGGCCGGCCGTCGGGTGCTCGCCGAGTTCGGCGCCTCGGCGCCCGCGGTCGCCTACTGTCCGGACACCTTCGGGCATCCGGCCGCCCTGCCGCTGGTGGCGGCCGGGTTCGGTCTGCCGGTGGCGGTCGTCTGGCGCGGGGCCGGCGGGGCTGCCCACCCCCACGGCGATGCCTTCTGGTGGCAGGGCCCCGACGGGTCACGGGTGCTCACGCATCACCTGCCCCCCGATGGCTACGAATTCGGCAGCGCCCTGCCCACCGGTCGGGAGGCGGCACGCGCACGCTGGGCCCGGCTGGCCGAACTCTGGCGGGTCCGCAACCGAACCGGGGTGGCGTTACTACTGAACGGGGCCGACCATCACGCACGCCAGCCCGATCTGGACGCCGCCCTGATCGCCATGCGTGATGTGGCCGGCTCGGCTGCGGCGTTGCGGCACACCTCGCTTGCCGCGTGGGCGCGCACCTTCCGCGTACGGGGGGCGAAGGTGCCGCTGCCGACAGTGACCGGCGAGCTCCGCGATTCCTACGGGTACACGTGGACACTGGGCGGCACGCTCGGCACCCGCGCCGCCCAGAAACGCCACAACGCCCGCCTCGAGTGCGGCCTGCTGCGCGACGTGGAGCCGTGGCTGGCGCTGGTTCGCCTGCACGATCGCGCCGGCCACGCCGCCATGGTGAGCGATGCCGCACGGTTGTCCATGGCTCAGCTTCCGACGCTGCTCGACCGCGCGTGGGAGGATCTGCTCGCCACTCACCCGCACGACACGCTGTGCGGCTGCTCCATCGACGCCGTGGCCCGCGCCATGGACGTGCAGCAGGAGCTGGTGGCGGCGCAGGGGGTCGGTCTGCGCGAGGCGGCGCTGCAACTCGCGCTGGGCCATGATCCCGTGGCGGCCCGCGCGCGACAGGACTTCGACTGGCACCGGGTGGTGGTGCGCAACCGCGCCACCCGGAGGCGCGGCGGAGTGGCTGTGCTGCAGCTGCGGGAAACGCTGCGCGACGTGCCCGTGGGCCCGGCAAGCGCCGGCGGGTCGGCTCCGCAGCCCGCGGAAAACGCCGGCGATGCGGTCCCGCCAGTGCTCTCCACCGGCGCCTGGCTCTCCCAGCCGCTCGGCGCCCGGCTACGGCACCAGCGGCGCGAGTCGCCGCAGCACTATCCCGACAACGACCTCGTGCGCGAGGAACGGTGGCTGGTGTGGGTGCCGCCGGTGCCCGCAGCCGGCGTGGCGGTGCATGACGCGCGCACGCTCGGCGTGCACACGGCGGCGCCCTCGTGGCCCGTGGCCGTGCACGAGGACGAGTACGGCGTGACCATCGACAACGGTCGCCTGCGCCTGCAGCTCGACCATCGCCACGAACCGACGCTGTCGCTGCAGGTGGACGACCGGACGCTGCCGGACGTGCTGGCCCTCGAAACCCAGCGTGATATCGGCGACAGCTACACGCCGGCGCTGCGTGGCACCGCGGAGCGGCTGCGCTGCGTGCGGGCGCGGGTGGTGGCGCGCGGGCCGCTGCGGGCCACGGTGCGTTTGCACTGGCGCACCAGCGCCTCGGGCGCCACGCGGGGACCGCAGGGCCCCATCACGGTGGTAACCGATGTCTCGCTGGACGCCGAGGCCGCGGTCGTGCAGTGCATGGTACGGGGCACCGTTCGGCGCACCGACCAGCGTCTGCAGTTGGTGTGGCAGACCGATGTGCACGCCGCCGCCGTGTGGGCCGATGCGGCTTTCGGCCCGGTTCGGCGTGTGCTGCCCGTGGCGCCCGCCGAGTCGCGGGAGGCGGTGGTGCCTACCATGCCCATGCACCGGTGGGCCATGCAGGTGAACGCCATGTTCGGGGCGACCATGATTGCCGACGGACTGGCCGAGGCCGAGTTGCGCGACGGCCGGCTGGCGCTGACGCTGGTGCGTGGCGTCGGTGAACTGTCGCGGGCCACACTCGACGAACGTCCCGGGCACGCCGGCTGGCCGTCGCCCATTCCGGCGGCCCAGTCGCAGGGGCCGTTCATCGCCCGCACGGCGCTGTTCCTCCACGGCCCGATGTGCGATGACACGCTGGGCCGCGTACGCGACGTGTGCGACGACGTGCTGCTTCCCCTGGTGGGCGAAACGTGGCGCGACCTCGATGCGGTCGCGGCGCCCGCCACGCTCAGCGGCCCGTCGCTGCAGGGTGAGGCGTTCGAAGCCTCGGCGGTGACGGTCGCCCGGCACGATGAGCGGGCGGTCATTTTGCGCGCCGTGAACCTGACCACCCGCGCCGCGCAGGGGGCGTGGCATCTGCCAGACGACGGCCCGTGGCACGTCACGCGATGCCGCCTCGACGAAACGGCGGAAGCCGAGCCGATGGTGACGGGTGCTGCGGTCCCGCTGGAGGCAGGGCCGCGCGAAGTGATCACGCTGCGCGTGCGTCGCGCGCCGTGATCGTTTCCGTGCGCCCTGCGTGAGTGCCCGTTGCGCCGGCCGATCGGGCATCCAGCGACCTGGCCAGCGATTCCCCCAGCAGCGTGGCCGCGATTACCGTCACGATCAGCGCCACTCCCGGCAACAGGGCAATCCACGGCGCCACCAGCAGCCACTCACGGCCACCGGCGATCATGTTCCCCCAACTGGCGGCGGGTGGCTGAACGCCCAGCCCCAGAAACGACAGGCCGCTCTCAAGGGTGATGGCGTTGCCGATGCCGAGCGTGATGGCGACGATCGCGCTGCCGAGGGCATTGGGGAGGACATGCCGGCGCAACAGCCGCCCCGACGGCACGCCGAGCGCCAGCGCGCCCTCCACGTAGGGCAGCGCCCGCACGCCCTGCACCTCGGCGCGCACAAGGCGCATCACGGACATCCAGCCGGTGAGCCCCAGCACGACGATCACCATGCCCAGCCCCGGCCCCCACAGCGCGGCGATCACCAGCAGCAATACGAGGCGCGGCACGGCCAGCATGGTGTCGCCGAGTGCGGTGACGATCCGATCGGCCGTGCCGCCGCGCCACCCGGCCAGAGCCCCCAGGGCGATCCCCAACGCGCCCGAGAGCGCCGATCCGGCAACACCCACCAGCAGCGAAAGCCGAGCCCCCACCCAGAGACGCACCGCGAGGTCACGCCCGAAGGCGTCGGTGCCAAGCACGTGCCAGTGCCCGAGCCGGTCGCGCGAGAATGGAGGGACGAGCCGGGTGGCCAGCACATCGCCGATGTCGCGCGACGGCTCGGGGGCCAGCCACGGCACCACGAGCGCCGCGATCGCCATGGCCACCAGCACCAGTGTCGCCGGCTGCCGCCACACAGGGCACGGGGTCACCGTCGCCGCCGGGGATCGAGCCACCAGAGCAGGAGGTCGGCGAGCAGATTCGCCGCGATCACGGTGGCCGCGTACACGAGTGTGAGCCCCAGCACCACGGGGTAATCCCGCCCGGCGATGGCGCCGAGCATGGTGCGCCCCAGCCCTGGCCAAGCGAACACCTGCTCCACGAACACGGAACCAGCAATGACGCCCGGCAGCGTAAGTCCGAACAGCACCACGAGGGGAGTGAGTGCCGCGCGCAGCACGTAGCGCGTTTCGATACGTCCTCGCGACAGGCCCCGCGCCTGCGCGCTGGCCACATGCGGCGCCGCCGCGGCCTCGGCTACCGCCTGCGAGGCATAACGCATCACGCCGGCGATGCCCGGCAGTGAGAGCACCAGCAGCGGAAGCACGGCGTGGCGCCAGCGATCGCCCCACGCCGGGACGCCGGGGTCGAGCGCCGGGTCCTGCATGCCGAAGGCGGGCAGACGCAGCCACGACGGCAGGTCGAGCCACACCGCGCCGGTCGTGAACAGCGTGACC
Source organism: Gemmatimonas sp. (assembly GCA_040379205.1). Taxonomy (GTDB): domain Bacteria; phylum Gemmatimonadota; class Gemmatimonadetes; order Gemmatimonadales; family Gemmatimonadaceae; genus Gemmatimonas. Next base: position 11,175 of record JBEILM010000022.1, on the reverse strand, counting down.
AGCGCCAGCGCCAGCCAGAAGCTGGGGGCGGCGAAAACCGCGGTGCTCAGTACGGTGGCCAATTGCCGGGTGCGGGCGCCACCACGCAACGTCTGCCAGAGGCCGAAGAATGTCCCGAAGAGAAAGCTCGCCAGTAACGACACGCCGCCCAGGAACAGCGACACCGGCAACGCGTCGCCGATCACCGTGCTGACGGGCAGGGCGCGTGTCAGGCTGGTGCCGAGATCTCCCCGCAGCACACCCCCGATCCACCGCGCATATTGCACCGGCAGTGGGGCGTCGAGCCCGAGGGCTACGCGCAGGCGCGCGGCATCGTCGGCGGACGCCGTGGGGGCAATCAGGAGCGTCGCCGGGTCACCCGGCGCCAGGTGGATCAGCGCGAAGGTGAGGGTGGTGACGAGCCAGAGCAGGACGAGCGCGTCGAGCACGCGCAGCATGAGACGGCGCACCGCCGGATGATGCCTCCGGGGACGGGCACGTCAACCCGCCGCGTGAGGTCCGTGCGCGCCGCCGGGCGCACGGCGGGCATGCTCCTGCTCGGCGTGCTTGGCGCCGGCCCTGGCTGCACGGCCCCCGTTCGCACGGCCGGCACCGCCGTGATGGCCTCCGGCACCGACCTGGAATCGGGCAATCCGCTCGTGACCGTGCATCCGCTCTCCCGGCAGGTACAGCGGCACGCCCTCTTCGTCACCCTCGTCAGGCTGGACTCGGCGTTGCAGCCGGCGCCGTACTTCGCGCGGTGCTGGACCTGGGACGCCGACCACCGGGCGGTGACGCTGCACCTCGACTCCACGCTGCGCTGGCACGACGGCCACCCCACGACGGCCCACGATGTCGCCTTCACCCTCGAGGCGGCGGCGGACGCCGATCTGGGGTCACCGCGCCGGGGGGACGTGGCCGTGGTGCGAAGTGGACAGGTGCTCGAGCGCCACACCATCCGCCTCGAGTTCACCGAACCGCAGGCCACGCTGCCCCCGATTCTCGCCGAACTGCCGCTGGTGCCGCGCCATCTGCTCGACACGGTGCCGCGGTCCCGGTGGCGCGCCCATCCCTATGCCACCGCGCCCGTGGGCAATGGGCCTTTCCGGTTCGCTGCGCGGGTGGCTGGGCGGCAGTGGCGCTTCGTGCGGAATCCCGACTTTCCGGCCGCGCTGGGGGGGCCGCCGAAGCTCGAGCTGCTCGTGGTCGCGGTCGTCGACGAAGCGGCCACCAAGTTCGCCGGGCTGGTGAGTGGGGAACTCGATCTCGCCGGCGTGTCGCCCACCATGGCGCGCCTCGTGCAGCAGGACTCGGCACTGTTCCTCGAAACGCCGCCGGCGCTCTTTTCCACGGTGCTCGCCTTCAACACCACGCGCGCGCCCTTCGACGACGATCGGGTTCGCCGCGCCGTGTCGCTCGCCGTCGATCGTCAGCGCGTGGTGGATGCCGCCGTAGCCGGATTCGGCACACCGGCCACCAGTGCCTTGCCGCCCGGGCTGCCCGTTACGCCGCCTCCCGTCGCGCGCCTCACGCCGGCAGAGCGTGAGGCCGCCCATCGGCAGGCCGACAGCCTGCTCGACGCCGCTGGTTGGCGCCGCGATGCCACTCGAGACGCCACGGGGGGCGTACGCACGCGCGGCGGCATCCCGCTGCGCGTTACCCTCCTCACCGTGGGGAGCGGCGAAATGGCCGTCGAGCAGCTCGTGCAGGCCGACCTCGCCGCCCGTGGTATCGACGTTGCCATTCGTGTCCTCGAACTCGCCACCTTCCTCGCCACCGTGCGCAATCCCGACAAGTCGTTCGACGTCGTGCTCACCGGCATTCCGGGAGACATCGCGCTCGGTCACCTGTCGGCGCTCTTCGCCGGCGCCCAGCGCGGCGGGGCACTGGACTACACCGGTTTCCACACTGCGGCCCTCGACTCGGCGCTCTCGCGGGCTCGCCGGGCCGCACCCGATCAGGCGCCCGCGGCGTGGGCGGCGGTCGACCGCCAGCTGGCCACCGGCATGCCCGTGGTCTGGCTCTATCATGCCCGCGGCGTGCAGGGGCGCGCCCGCCGCCTCGTCAATGTGCGCATGGACCTGCGCGGCGAGCTGGTGACTGTGGCACGCTGGGAACGACAGGACGCCCGCTGATGGCCCCGACGATGCACCACCTGGTACCTGCACCGTGAGCACACTGCTGCCACTCGACCTCCCGGCACGACGCACTGCCACCGCGCCCGGCACATCGCTGGGCGCCCTGGGCGACGCGCTGGCGCGCGAGCTCGCCCCGCTGCACGAAAGCCCGCTCCCCATTCCGTCGCAGAAGGCGCGGCTCACCCGAGGCGGCGGCCGGTGTCCGGAGCATGGCGTGCTGCTGGACTTCGACCCGTGGGCGCCGCACGACCATCGCTGTCCACGCTGCGGTGTGGTGTACCACGGCCGCCAGCACGACGACTGGTGGGCCATGGGCGCCCAGCTGTGGGTCGTGGAGCGGGCCGTGCACGCCGCCGCGCTGTACGCCCTGCGCGGCGATCCGGCACATGCGCAGCTCGCCTCGGGCGTCCTCGGTGAACTGGCGTCGCGCTACGCCGGCTGGCCCAATCGCGACAACGTGCTCGGCCCCACGCGCCCGTTCTTCAGCACGTACCTCGAGTCGATCTGGCTGCTCAACGCCTGTCACGCGCTTGCGCTGCTGGAGGCGGCGGGCGCGCACGACGTGGGCGACCACGTGCGCGAGCGGCTGCTGGCCCCGAGCCGCGCGCTCATTGCATCGTACCACGAAGGCCGCTCCAATCGACAGGTGTGGAACGAGGTGGCCATCCTGTCGGCCTCGCACCTGCTGGGCGACGCCCGCGCGGTGCAGCAGCGGCTCGAAGGCCCCGGTGGCCTGCCGGCGCTGATCGCCGAGGGGCTGCTGCCGGACGGCAGCTGGTACGAGGGGGAGAACTACCACCAGTTTGCTCATCGCGGCCTCTGGTATGGTGTGCACCTCTTGCACGCCATTGGTAAGCCGCTGGCGCCCGCCCTCGAGGCGCGATTTCACGCCGGGTTCCGCGCGCCATTCGCGGGGCTGTTGCCCGACGATACGCTGCCGTCGCGCCGCGACTCGCCGTACGCCGTCTCGGTGCGGCAGTGGCGCTTTGCCGAGTGGTGTGAGCTGGGGTACGCGCACAAGGCCGACCCGCACCTGGCTGGCCTCCTGGCGCGGCTGTACGACGGCACCGGTGGTCCGCCCGGCGACGCCCGCAGCCGCTCGACGGCCGACGCCGAGCGCAACGGTCCACCGTCGGTGCTCACCCGCGCCGACTGCACATGGCGGGCGCTGCTCATGGCCCGTCCCGAACCGGTGCCGCCCGGGCACTGGGCGCCAGCCAGCGTGCTTCAGGCCCGACAGGGACTCGCCGTGCTCCGCCGCGAATCGGGGCGGGTGTATGTCGCGCTCGAAGGGGGGATCACCGGCGGCGGTCACGGGCACCCGGACCGCCTGGCACTCACGCTGCAGTCCGACGCCGACCGCTGGCTCGACGATCCGGGAGCGGGCAGCTACGTGGAGCGCACGCTGCACTGGTACCGCAGCACGCTGGCGCATCATGCGCCGCTGGTGAATGGCGCCTCGCAGTCTGCATATCCGGCGCAGGTGCTGGCCTTCGAGGACCGCGGCGGCGCCGGCTGGATGCGCAAGCGCGCCGAACAGCTCGCGCCCGGTGTGTCGGCGACCCGCACCGTCGTGGTGGGCGACGGCTACCTCGTGGATGTCCTCGAGTGGGACAGCGACCGGGATATCACGCTCACCCTGCCGCTGGCCGGCGCGGCGGTGGTGCATGGCGTCGCGGCATGGCAGGCGGCCAGGCGCACTGGCGCCGGTGGCCTCGAAGACGGCTTCGACTTTCTCGCCGATGTGGAGGAGGCGGTGCCGGCGCGGGACGCCGACGCGTCGGTGTACACGTTCGATGCCATCGCCGCCGTGGCCGATGGCGCTGCCACTCTTCCGCCGCGACGGCGCATGCGCGCCTGGTACGCCGCGCGGGGCGCCAGCACGCTCTGGCGCGCGTCCACGCCGGGGGTGCCCGGCACCCGCTCGGCGGTGCGGCACCTGCTCGACGTGCAGGGGCGCGGCGGCTGCCTCGTGGGCGTGTGGAGCTGGGCGCGCGAAGCGCACGGCGATCCCGAGGTCTCGCACGTGCACCTCGCACCCGGCGAAACGCCGGTGGCGCTGGTCACCACCCGCGACGGCACCACTGCCTCGCACGAGCCGGCGCCGCACGGGTGGCACATCGGCCTCGTGGCCCGACACGCCCGCAGCAGCATCGACCTCGAGGGGCTCATGGTCTCCGAAGCGGCGCCGCCCGAATGGCCCGATGACGCCGGCAGCGCAGGCCATGACCACGAGGACGCCACGGTGGTGCAGGTGCCGCGCGTGTCCGACGAGGCTGCGGCGGCGGCGCTCGCGGAACCGCTGGCGGGCGCCCTGCATGTGCGCCTCGCGCGCGAGGCCTATGTGCCCACCGAGCAACCCTGGGGTGACGGCAATGCACCGCACGCCGACGTGTGGATTGGCGGCACGGCCACCCTGCTCGTCGTGCGCGTGGCCGTGTTCACGGGGCACGACATCGTCACGCCCGTAGGGTCGCCCACCACCATGCCGGAGAATCCGCTCGACAACGAGCGCGCCGATGTGAACGCCGACGGTGTGCAGTGCCACCTGCGCGGCGTGCACGACGCCGACTGGCGCGCCGGCGTGCTCGCCGTACCGGTGGCACCGCCGGCAGTCCGCGTGACGTCGCTCGTGCCCACCGGCGCCACGCCCGACGTGTCGTGTGCCGCCCGCGCCGATTGGGGCGGCTGGTATCTGCAGATGGAATGGCGGCGCGATCGACTGCCGGATCCCGAGGCCGTCCACCTCGATCTCGTCATCAACGAGCGCCCCCCCGAGCGCGAGCGCCGTCGCGGACAGCTCGTGTTGAGCGGTGGTGGCGGTTTCGGCTACCTCGCGGGCGATCGGCACGCCGTCTCGCGCGGATGGCGGTTGCAGCTTCCCTGAACCGTCCGGCAGCGCTCGGCGCGTTCGCCGGCGCTATCTTTCCACCATGGCCGAATCCCTTCTCGCCGCCGTCGCGGTGGTGCTGTACGAATCGCAGGATCCCATCAACATCGGCGCCGTCATTCGCGCCATGAAGAACATGGGGGTGCGCGACCTGCGGCTCATCCGCCCCTGCGCCTACGATCCCAATCGCATCGAGCAGATCGCGCACGACACCCGCGACCTCGTCGAGCGCATCCGGCATTTCGACACCATCGACGACGCGCTGGCCGACTGCACCTACGTGGTGGGGTTCTCCGGGCGCCGCCAGGCCGCGCGATGGCCGCGCCACACGCCGAGGTCGGCGGCGGTCGACCTGCTCGAACATGCGCAGGCCGGTCGCGTGGCCATCATGTTCGGCCGCGAAGACCACGGCCTGCCCAACGAGGCGCTCGACCGCTCGCACGCCATCTGCACGATTCCCACCACTGAGCACTTCTCGCTCAACGTGGCGCAGGCCTGCCTGCTCGGCCTGTACGAGCTGCACCTGCTGGCCGGCGATGCGACCAAGTCCATTCCCTCGCCGCGCCACGCCAAGGGCACGCCCACCAAGGAGGAGTACGAGCGCACCTTCAGCGACATGCGCAATGCGTTGGAGGCAATCGCCTACTTCAAGACGCGCAACGAAGAGCTGATGATGCGCACCTTCCGCTCGCTGGTGTTCCGCGCCAGCCCCGACCAGCGTGAACTGCTCATTCTGCGTACGGCGAGCATCGAGGTGCTGCGCACCATCGAACGGGAGTCGCGCCTGGCGGTGCAGCGGGCGCTGGCCGATGTGTCCGGAGCGGGTGCGGAGGCGGAGCAGGGCGCATGACCGGCGCGGCAGCATTCGGCGGGGCCCCCGACGACTGGCGCGTACGCGCGGCGGATGCCATTCCCGGCGGCAGTTCCACGGGCAGCAAGCGGCCGGCGGCGCTGTACGGATCACGCGCCGCCGACATCGCCGTGCCCACGCACTACGAGCGGGCCGAGGGGTGCCGGGTGTGGTCCACCGACGGCCGCCGCCTCGTGGATTGCGGCATGGCCCTCGGGGCGGTGGCTATCGGGTACGCCGACCCTGCGGTCACGCGGGCCGTGCAGGCGGCGGCGGCCGGCGGCAACGTGTCGTCGCTGCCGCACCGGCTGGAAGTGGAGGTCGCCGAGGCGCTCATCGACGTCATCCCCTGCGCCGAACAGGTGCGCTTTCTGCGCACGGGGGCCGAAGCCACCGCCGCCGCCGTGCGCATCGCGCGCACAGTCACGGGGCGCGAGCGCCTCATTGCGTGCGGGTATTTCGGCTGGCTCGACTGGAACAGTGACGCCGCCGGCGTGCCACCGGCGGTGCGCGCAGCGGTGACCTGGGTGCCCTTCGGCGATGTGGCTGCCCTCGAAGCGGCGCTGGCTGCGGGCGAGGCGCCGGCTGCCATCATCATCGAGCCGCTGGTGCACGATATCGCGAGCGTCGACTGGCTGGAGGCGGCGCGTCGCGGCGCCGATCGGACAGGCGCGGTGCTGATCTTCGACGAGGTGAAGACGGCGTTCCGCGTGCGTACCGGCGGCGTGCAGGCGCTCACGGGCATCACCCCCGACCTGACCACGATCGGCAAGGCGCTCGCGAACGGCTACCCGCTGGCGGCCGTGGTGGGGCGCGCGGCCGTCATGGACGGCGCGACGCACAGCTGGATCTCCTCCACTGCCGCCGCCGAAACGACGGGGCTGGCGGCCGCGCAGGCGGTGCTCGCGTGGCACGAGCGCGTCGATGTCTGCGCGCGCATGGCCGCCGCCGGCGAGCGGCTCCGGGACCTCGTGGCGAGCGCACTCGACGCCGTGCCCGCGCTGGGTGTGCGGGCCGAGGGGCCAGCCGTCATGTGGCGGCTCACTGCTCACGAGCCGCAATCACTCGACGCGCTGGTGGCCGCTGCCGCGCACCACGGCGTGCTGCTCAAGCGCGGTGCCTACCAGTTCGGCGCCGTGGCGCACGACGACGAGGCCATCGCCGACGTGGCCCGTGCGCTCCCCTCGATAGTCGAGTCGCTGCTGCCGGTCTCCCGAGAAACGGAGCGTTGATCCGCATGGCCGATCCCACCACCCCGCTCGGCGGGGCCGAGCCACTCATCGACCCACACGCGCACTTCCACACGCCGTTCACCAACCGGAGTGACTGGGCGCGCTACAACCACGCCCGGCTCGACGCCGGGGCGCGTATCGGCGTGCGCTGCCACGTGGCGTCCATTCTTGGGTCGTGGGGGCACAGCTCGCCCACGTACTTTGCGTCGCCCGCCGATCAGACCGTGGCCAACGACTTCATGTTCGAACTGGCCGATGCTGAAGCACCGCGGGTGCGCGCGTGGGTGGCGGTGAATCCCAACTACACCGAGCATGCCCTCGCCGAGATTGCGCGGGGCGTGGCGCGGGGTGCGGTGGGGATCAAGTTGGCGGCCGGTCGCCGCACCACCGACTTCGCGGTGCTCGACGCCATCGGTGCGGCAGCGGCGCATTACCGGGTGCCCGTGCTGCAGCACATCTGGCAGCACCGGCGGCGTGACTGGCCCAATCAGGACGCGTCCGACGGCGTGGAACTGGCCCGCCTCGCGGAGCGCCACCCCACGGTCACCTTCCTGCTGGCGCACATCGGCGGTGGCGGCGACTGGGCGCACACCAATCCCGCCGTTGTCGAGGTCCCGAACATCGTCATGGATCTGTCGGGGAGCGGCATCGATCGCGGCATGATCGACGAGGCGTTGCGCTGGGTGGGTGCCTCGCGGCTGCTGTGGGCCGCCGACCTTACCTTGTGCACCGGGCTCACCAAGCTGCGGGCGCTGACGTATACGGGTGCCAGCGCCGAGGAGATCGCCGACATGCGCTGGCGCAACGCGGTGCGGATGTTTCCGCCGGGGACCTTCGACGCGGCGCTCGCCGTGCCGGCCGGTGCGGTGGGAGGCTCTGTATGAGCGCCGGCATGAGTCCGCACGATGATCGCGCCACGGACGCGCGCCCCATCGATGTCACGGCGTGGATCGGCGGCTTCCCCTTTCGGGAGGTGCCGCACCCGGAGCCCGAGGTGCTCGTGCTGGTGCTCGAGCGGGAGGGGTTCGGGGGCGCCTGGGTGGGGCACCTACCGGGCGCCTTTCATCGCGACCCGGTGCCCAGCAACCGGGTGCTGTACGCGGCGCTGGCGCCGCACCGGGCGGTGCTGCACCCGGCGCCGATGGTGCGCCCCGACTGGCCGGGGTGGGAGCGTCAGGTGGCCGAAGCGGTCGGCGAGGGCGCACCGGCGGTGCGCGCCTATCCCACACTGTGGGGGTTGGGGGCCGGGCATGCCGCGATGGCGGAGCTGGCGCTGGCCTGCGGTGAGGCCGGGCTTGCGCTGCATCTGACGGTACGCTTCGAGGATCTGCGGCAGCGCCACCCGCTGGATTCGGCGGGCGACCTCTCGGCGGCCGCGGTACGCCACCTGGCCCGCCTGCCGGGATCGCGCGCCCAACTCGTGGTGGCCGGCGCCTCGCGGGAGTTCATCGAGGAGGTGCACTGGGGGCTCACCCCGGCGGAGCAGGCGCGGGTGTGGTTCGACTGGCATTGGGTGTGGGGCCCGCCGGAGGACCACTTCGCCCATCTAGTACGCACGCTCGGGGCGGAGCGCCTGGCGTGGAGCAGCTGGTGGCCGCTCCGCCTCACTCAGCAGGCTCAGGCGCTGGTGGACCTGCTCCCCGACGCCCGTACCGCCGGGAGCCGGCGGGCTGGTTTCGCCGACGGCCGCGTGATCGCGGCGGTGGCGCGGACGGCCGCCGGCCTTGCTCGCTCGCACGGCTGAACGCCGCCCGAAACCGCTTGGGACGAAGCTGGGAACTGGCGCCATGACGGGCCGTTCACCGAGGAGGCGCGCTGTGTCGGGGAGACCCTCACGGACGTGTACGAAAAGGGTGTGCGTGCAGCTACGTCCCACACTTGCGTACAAATACGGCCCCGGTAATACTTCGCGCTTGCAAAAAATTGGCTGACAGCGACTTACACGGCTGACTCGGGTTTCTTCCTTCCGATAGGACCGCGTAGTCTTCGGATCGCATGACAACGCCCCCGCCTTGCACCGCGGCAAGGGAGGCTCGGCGTCATGCTCGTCGTGTGTCAACCTCCACCTACGCCCTCACCGGCACACCTTACCGGCACGATTCGATGACGGTCAAGAAGAAGTGGACAGTGATCCCCGGGTTCCTTGCCCTTGCCGCAGCAGCCACGCTGCTCTCGGCGTACAGCGGCGCGTCCTCGTCGCAGGGCAAGATCGTTGAACAACCGGTCAAGTTCGTCCATGCGCCGCATGTGCAGAAAGCGGGCATGAACTGCCTGTATTGCCACAGTGCGGCCAACAAGGCGCCCGACCCAGGTAACGCCTCGGTGGCCACGTGCATGGGCTGCCACACGCTGGTCAAGCCGCAGTCCGCCGAGATCAAGAAGATCGCGGCGTACTACCAGGCGGGTCAGCCGATCCCCTGGAATCGCGTGCACAAGGTGCCGGACTATGTGCAGTTCCCGCACATGCGCCATGTGAACGCCGGCGTGACCTGCCAGACGTGTCATGGGCAGATTCAGAACCAGGGCGCGCAGGGGCCGGACACCAACTATGTCCCCGTGCAGCAGGTGAACTCGCTCAACATGGGCTGGTGCATCAACTGCCACGTGCAGGGCTACAAGCCCGCTGAGGGTGCGCGACTGGCTGGCCAACCGGTGACGCCCGAGCTGGAAGCAATGCCCGCCAAGAAGGCGCGCTACGATTGCGCCGTCTGCCACTACTGATCATCTGACCCCTCGATCACGATGAGCACAGAAGCGGGGACCGGCGTCAAGCGCCGAGATTTCCTCAAGATCCTGGGCGCCACCGGCGCCACGACGGCCGTGGTGGGCTGCTCCTCCGAAAAGGTGGGCAAGCTCATTCCCTACGTCGCTTCTCCCGACAACACCGTGCCCGGTGTGTCGCAGTACTATGCCACCACCTGCCGCGAATGCGCGGCGGCGTGCGGTGTGCTGGCCGAAGTGCGTGATGGCCGCCCGATCAAGCTGGAGGGCAACCCCGAACACCCGATGAACCGCGGCGCCATCTGCGCCACGGGGTTGTCGGCGGTGCAGGGGCTCTACAACCCGGATCGCTACCGCTCGCCCATGGTGCGGGAGGGCAATGCACTCAAGCCCACCACGTGGGACAAGGCCTACGAACTGCTCGCGCAGAAGATCGGTGAGGTGAAGTCCAAGGGGCAGGCGGCCGGTGCGGTGTTCATCAACCAGCACGAGTCGGGCACCTTCCCGGGCTTCCTCGACCAGTGGCTCTCGGCGAACGGCATGCCCAACCACCTCTCGGTGGACAGCACGGCGCCGATCGCGACCATCGCCGGCAACCAGAAGGCGTACGGGGCTGCCTGGCCTGCCCTCGACTTCGGGGCCGCCAAGCTGGTCGTGAGCTTCGGCGCCGACTTCCTCGACGGGTGGGGCCACAGCGTGTCGCAGCAGCTCGACTGGGCCGACGCCCGGGCGAAGCTCGAGGGCGCGCCGCGTCTGGTGTACGTCGGCGCCCGCCGCTCGCTCACGGGCCTCAACGCCGATCAGTGGATCCCGGTCAAGCCGGGCAGCGAGATGGCGTTCTGCGCCGCGCTGACGGGCGCGGGCACCGCGGCCGCTGCTGCCGAGGCGTCGGGTGTGCCGGTCGCCACCATCGAAGCGCTGGCCAAGGCCATCGCCGAGGCCGGCGCGGGCACCATGGCCTTGTGCGGCGTCACCGGCGCCGACGCGCTGGAATGCGCCGTCATGGTGGCCGACATCAATAAGAAGGCGGGCTCGGTCGGCACCACCATCAAGCCGGCCAATGGTCACGCGGGCTACGCCGGCCTGGCGTCGTACGCCGATCTGGCGGCGGCCGTCCAGAAGATGGACGCCGGCTCGGTGTCCATCGCGTTCGTGCGCGGCGCCAACCCGGCGCACAGCATGCCCAAGTCGGCCGGCTTCGCTGCCGCCTTCGCCAAGGTGGGCTTCAAGGTCTCGTTCTCGGCCATGCCCGACGAGACCACCCAGCTGTGCGATCTCGTGCTCCCCGACAACCACTGGCTCGAGAGCTGGGGTGACGCGGCGGGCGCGAATGGCCAGCTCGGCCTGCAGCAGCCCACGCTCGAT
>JBEILM010000021.1:0-51271 GCA_040379205.1 Gemmatimonas sp. | reverse complement strand
GACCGGTTCGTGCTGTCGGTGGGGCACGCGTCCATGCTGCTGTACGGTACGCTGTACCTGGCCGGCTACGACCTCCCGCTCGAGGAGATCCGGAACTTCCGTCAGTGGGAGAGCCTGACGCCGGGGCACCCCGAAGTGCACCACACCAAGGGCGTCGAGACCACCACCGGCCCGCTCGGGCAGGGCATCGCCAACGCCGTCGGCTTCGCGGTGGCCGAAGCGCATCTCGCGGCCACGTTCAACCGCCCCGGGCACGACCTCGTCGATCACTACACGTACTTCATCGCCGGCGACGGCTGCCTCATGGAAGGCATCTCGCACGAGGCGGCGAGCTACGCGGGGCACATGAAGCTGGGCAAGCTGATCGGCTTCTTCGACGACAACGGCATCACGATCGACGGCAGCACCGCCCTCACATGCAGCGACGACGCCGCCAAGCGCTTCGAGGCCTACGGCTGGCAGGTGCTGCATGTGTACGACGTGAACGACCTCGCGGCCATCGATGCCGCCATCGCCGAGGCCAAGGCCGATACGCGGCGCCCCACGCTCATCATCACCAGGACGCACATCGGCTTCGGCTCGCCCAACCGGCAGGACACCGCCAAGGCCCACGGCGAACCACTGGGCGCCGCCGAGATCGCGCTCACCAAGGCCGCCTACAACTGGCCGGGCACCGAGCCGTTCCATGTCCCCGCCGAGGCGCTGGCGCACTGGCGTGAGCACACGGCGCAGCGTGCGCAGGCGCACGGCGACTGGAAGACGCGCTGGCAGGCCTACCAGTGGGCGCACCCCGAGTTGGCCGCCGAGTTCGAGCGACGCATGCGCGGCGAGCTGCCGGCATCGCTCGACAGCGCGTTCCCCACCTTCGATGCCAAGAGCGGCAACGTGGCGAGCCGCGCGGCCAGCGGCGTGGTGATCAACGCCATCGCGCCAGTGGTGCCGGAGCTCATCGGTGGCAGCGCCGACCTGTCCGGCTCCAACCTCACCGCGGTGAAGGGCGCCGAGGTGTTCTCGGCGGCGACGCCGGCCGGCCGCAACTTCCATTTCGGCATTCGTGAGCACGCCATGGGCGCGATCATGAACGGCATGGGGCTGCACGGCGGCGTGATTCCCTACGGCGGGACGTTCCTTGTGTTCAGCGACTACATGCGCCCGGCCGTCCGCCTGGCGGCGCTCATGGGTGTGCAGGCCATCTACGTCTTCACGCACGATTCCATCGGACTCGGCGAAGACGGCCCCACGCACCAGCCGGTGGAGCATCTGGCCGCGCTGCGCTGCATTCCCAATCTGCTCGTGCTGCGTCCCGCCGACGCCGACGAAGTGAGCGAGGCGTGGCGCGTGGCGCTGCACCACCGTTCGGGGCCGAGCGCCATCGTGCTCACGCGCCAGAAGCTGTCGTACTACGCCGAGCCGGCGCGCGCGCGCGCTGGGGTGAAGCAGGGTGCGTACATCGTGGCCGACGCTGCGGGCCACGTGCCCAACGTGGTGCTCATGGCGAGCGGGTCGGAAGTGGAAATCGCCCTCGCCGCCCGCGAGCAGCTGTCGGGGCACGGCATCCACGCCCGCGTAGTGAGCTGCCCGAGCCTCGAGCTGTTCGCGAAGCAGCCGGTGGAGTACCACAACCATGTGCTGCCGGCCGGCGTGCCCCGCGTGGCCGTCGAGGCCGCCCATCCCCTGAGCTGGTACCGCTGGGTCGGCGACACGGGGGCCATCGTGGGCATCGAGACGTTCGGGGCCAGCGCACCGGCGCCGGTGCTGTACGAGAAGTACGGCATCACGGCGGAGAAGGTGGCGGCGGCGGCCAAGGCGCTGGTGCGCTGACGCTGGCTTCGGGGTGGCGGTCGGACTGTTGAACTGCCCACGCAGAGAACACTGAGAAACGGAGAAAGGGAGGACAGGCCGGTAACCGGCTGTCCTCCCCTTCTCTTTGTTTCTCTGTGTGGGCAGTTCAGTGCCGCGCTACGGGCACCGCGCGAGCCCCGTCACCGGGCACCGCTCCGGATCACGCGCCGGTGCACTGCCCTGTCCGCCGGGACCACCGAACGTGTAGAGCGGCAGCTGCAGCGTCGCCAGCTCACGGCCAGGGATGGGGAAGTGAATCGGCGTGTTCTCGGGGAGCGTCTGCCAGCCACGCGCATCGAGGTACGCGATGACGCCGTTGACGCCCACGCCTTCGATACCCTTCTCGTAGCGCAGCGCGTCCCACAGGCTGCCGCAGTCACCGTTCTCTTTGCGCGGCACGCACCCCGGCTCATTGGCCGGGCCGTCGATCGTGACCGGCGGCAGCTCGCCGTTGGCGATGCGCGTCTTGTTGATGAGGGGCACGGCCTCGGCCGCACGCCCCAGTCGGATGAGCGCCTCGGCCTTGAGCAGATCCATCTCGGCCACGGTCATGGCCACCTGCGGGCCGGTCTGCCACGTCAGATCGACACCGGCACGGCGGTAGAAGTAGTGCGACCACCGGTACGTGCCGCGGTCAGCCGCGAAGATGTTGTTGAGGTTGTAGCCCACGTACCTTCCGGGAGCCGTGGGGCCGGCAGCGCCCATGATGCGGCGGTCCTTCGTGCGCATCTGGAATGGCTGGCGGTTGTCGTTGGGCGTGGCCACCCAGTTGCGCCACCCGTTGGTGGAGTCGGCGGGTCCGATGAGCCAGTAGCTCGGACGGCCGAAGTCCGACGGGCGGCCCGCCGTGCGCAGGCGAGCGACCAGCCGCTTCCAGTCATCCCACAGGATGTCCGGCTGGGCGATGGGCGCGTAGTCCTGCGTGATGCCGGCATCGACGCGGCGGATGACTTCCTGCCAGTTCACCGCCGCCCGCTCGGCACGCGACCGGGCGTTGTACACCAGGATGCGCGCCGCGTACGAGTTGGCGAAGCGCACGAACTGATCGCGGTTCATGCTCTGGAAGAGCCAGCTCTCCGGCGGGAACGTCATCGTGGGGTTGGCGCCCGCGATCGCGATCGCCGAGTCGAGCTGCCGGATGGCATACGCGCCGATGTCCCGGTACTCCGTGAACTGCGGCGTCCGCAACGTGTCGAGTCGCGTGAACTCGTCGATGATGGGGCCCTTGTCGAAGTAGAACGCGATGTGCCCGTACGACAGCCCCTGCATCAGCTTGCCCATCGCCTTGGCGCGGGCGGTGCGGACCGGGCTTTCGATGACGAGCCCGCGGTTGATCGCGCCCACCACGTCGTTGACCGACGAGACCGTGCGATAGAGCTGGAACCACGGCGTCTCATTGACGAAGCGCCGCACGTTCACCTGACTGTTGTTCCACCCCTGCCGCGGCTCGGCCGACATCTCGAGCTGGCCGAAGTCGGCGAAACCCGAGGTGATCTCGCGCGCCATCGTGGCGAAGGCCCACGACGGGTAGTCGTCATGGCCGGCCACCGGCCACCACGTGCGGAACGACGAGGCGACGAAGGTTTCGGTGGTGAGCGGCTGCGCCGTGGCCCGCGCGGCGTCCGGCCGGTTGGGATTCACCACGTCGAGGTCCTGGCACGAGGCGGCCACGAGGGCGAGCGCCACCGGCAGGGCGTACGTCTTGATCTGCATGGTCATGGAATCGTGGCTCGCCGGTCAGAAGATGATCTCGACGCTGCCCGTCAGCGTGCGATAGCGCGGGTAGTCGAAGCTGTCGAGACGATTGAGGACCGTGCCCACTTCGGGGTCGTAGCCCTTGTAGCTGGTGAACGTGAGCAGGTTGCGGCCGATGAGCGACAGCGACGCCTGGTTGGCGCCGAGGCGCGCGAGTGCGGCGTTGAAGCTGCGTGGCAGGCGGTACTTGAGTGACAGTTCGCGCAGCTTGACGAAGCTGGCGTCCTCGACGAACCAGTCGGTCGGGCTGTTGGCCGCGTAGAGCGCCACGTAGTAGTCGGTGGTCTTCTTCAGCTCCTGCGGCTTGCCGGCCTGGTCGACATCGGTGTGGCGGCCGTACTGGTACATGCGCTGGCGCGTCTGGTTGTATACATCGCCACCCACCTGCGCGTCCCAGAGCATGAACAGCTGGATGCTGCGCCAGCCGATGGTGTTGGAGATACCGAAGCGGAAGTCGGGATTGCCGTCACCGATGCGGACGACCGACGCGTTCCCCGCCGAGTCGACCGCGGTGATGGGCTGGCCCCAGCGATACACGCCGTTGCCGATCGTGGCGCTGGTGCCCCAGAGGCGCTTGGTCTCGCCGTCGGTGAACTGATTGCCGGCGCCCACCCACACCAGCAGCCCTTCATCGTTGACCTGGAACTCGTTGGCCCGCGCACCGACGTTGGCCGGCAGCTGGCTCGGATCGCGCATGAAGCTGAAGCCGTACATGTTGCCCAGCGTCTCCCCGGCGCAGCGGAAGGCGATGGTGTTGGTGGTGAAGCAGGAGCGGTTGAACTCGGTGATGCGGTTGCGGTTGCGATCGGCCACGAGCCCGGCGCGCCACGTGAAGTTGGGCTTGCGCACGAGCTGCGCCTCGAAGGTGCCCTCCCACGAGTTGCCCGTCACCGTGCCGGCGTTTTGCCACTGGTTGGCGTAGCCGAGGTAGCCGGCCAGCGGAATCAGGATGAGCTGGTCCGTGGTGACCTGGCGCGCCCGCGACAGCTGGATCGAGTACCGGTTCCTGATGATGGCGTCGATGCCGTACTCGGTTTCCTTGGAGAACTCCGGCTTGAGGAAGCGGTTGCCGAGGTTCTGCTTCACCAGGCCGCCGCCTTCGACGAAGTTGAACGTCTCGTACTGGTCATTGAAGTCGGGGCGGCCGCCGGCGGTGCCCTGCGAGGCGCGCACCTTGAACTCGCTGAAGAGCGACTTGAACGGGAACCAGCCTTCTTCGGAGAGGCGATAGGCTCCGCTGACGCGGTAGAACCAGTTCTCCTGCTCCTCGGGACCGAACAGCGAGCTGCCGTCGCGACGGCCGAGCGCGTCGACGATGAGCTTGCCCTGGTAGTCGGCGGCGCCGCTCACGAAGAACGAGTTCGTCTTGATCGTTTCGCTGATCGACGAGATGAACCGCACCGTGGCGTTGTTGAGGCTGTTCACGCCCGGCGTGGCGAAGATCTCGCCGCTGGCATTGACCGTGTTGTTGGTCTCGCGCTCCATGAGCCCGCGCACCGTGCTGCGCAGCGTGACGTCACCGACCTTCTTGAGCAGGCTGGCGGAGAGCGAGGCGTTGAGGGCGTTGGTGGTGCCGTTGAAGCGCGAAATCGAGCCCGGGCCACCGTTGCCGAAGCCCTCGGTCTTCACGCCCTGGTCGAGGAAGAAGTCGTTGCTGCGGTCCGACCGATCGTAGCTCAGGTTGCCGTCTACGGTGAGCCATGAGCGCGGTGTGTAGCGTCCCTCGAGGCTGCCCTGCAGGCGGGCGCGGTTGCGGTTGTTCTGCTCCGTCGACAGCACGTACAGCGGGTTCTCCTCACGCCCTTCGAAATCGGGCTGGAAGATGAACGGCGTGCCATCGGGGTCGCGCTCCCGCAGGTTCACATCCGGCGCCTGGTTGATCAGGTCGAAGAACACATCCCCGTAGAGATTCTGTCGCTTCGAGCGGCTGTAGTAGGTGCTCACCCCGAACTGCAGGTCGTTGCGCGGCCGGTGGTCGAGGTTGAGGCGGAAGTCGTTCTGGTCGTAGCGGCCGCTGTTGAGCACCACGCCGTCTTCGCGCTGGTTCACGTACGAGAAGAACCAGTTGGTCTTGCCGCTGTTCTGCGCGATGTTCAGCGAGTTGCGCACGAAGTTACCCGGATCGAAGAACTCGTCGACCTGGTTGAAGTACGTGCCCGGTGCATACGGCCGGTCCTGGAAGCGCTCGTAGGCCGGACGAGGCACGCGCTGCTCGCGCGGCACGAGCTGGCCCGCCGCGTTGGTGTAGGCGCCCGTGGCATCGGACAGGAAGAAATGCTGGTCGGACCAGTCCACCGTGCGTGGCAGCGAATTGGAGCCGTACTCCGAGCGCACGGTGAAGCGCGTCGAACCTTCGGCGAGGTTGGTGCCGCGCCGTGTGCGGATCTGGATGACACCCGCCGATGCGCGCGAACCGTACAGTGAGGCGGCAGCGGCCCCCTTCACGACTTCGACGCTCTCAATGTCCATCGACTGCAGGTCGGCGCTGGCCGCGTCGAACGACTGCGTCTGGATGACGCCATCGACCACGATGAGCGGCGAGTTGCCCTTGCTGATGGACGTCGGGGTGCGGAGCTGGATGTTGGTACCGCTGCCCGCCTGACCGGTGGGCACCACGCTCACCCCGGCGATCTTGCCCTGGATGGTCTCGAGCGCGTTGGTGGCGGGCACCGGGGCGTCCTCGGCCGTCACGCGGCCGACGGAGAACGGAACGCGCGTCCCGCTGGTGGGATCCGCCACACCGGTGGTGACGATCGCCTGCAGGTTGAGCGCCGCCACGTCCATCTTGAGGTCGTAGGTCAGCGTCGCGCCGGCGGCGACGGTCAAATTGGCCCGCACCACGCGGCGATAGCCGAGGCGAATGGCCTCGAGGCCGTAGGTCCCGGCCGGCACGTTCGGAAAGAGATAGCGGCCATCGGCGGCCGTGCGTGCCTCGAGACGCGTCGTCCCGCGCGAGAGAAAGAGCTGGACCGCCTGCAGTGGCTGTCCACTGGAGGAGTCGGTGACGACACCGTTCATCCGGCCGGCACCCGCGTCCTGCGCCAGCACCGGCGCGGAGGGGGAAACGCCGACCAGCAGTGCCGCGATGGTCAAGGCCGCGGCAAATCGTGAAACCATCAGTCCTCCGGGGGAGTGTGGGGTGGGTGCCCTACAATAGTGCCCAATCAAACCGCTTGGACAGCACCATCACGTCAACGCGGCCGCGTCAGCGCCGCCGCGTCAGCGCCGCCGCAACGCCCGTCCGGCCATCACCCCGGTGAGCGCGCCGTCATGCACGGCCGCGGTACCGTTCACGAAGACGTGCCGCATGCCGGTGGCCAGCCTGGTCGGCTCGAGATAGGTGGCTTCATCCCGAATGGTGGCGGGATCGAAGACAATCACATCCGCAAAGGCGCCAGTGCGCAGCAGACCGCGATCGGCGAGTCCGTACACCTGCGCCACCTGCCCTGATGAAGACGCAATCATGCGCGCCATGCTGATGACCGGCTTGTCGAGCACATAGCGCCGGATCTTGCGCGGATAGGTGCCGTACAGCCGCGGATGTCCCGATGAGCCGTCGGAACTGGTCATCACGGCAGGGTCACGCATGAACGTCTCGATGTCGCGCTCGGTCATGTTGAAGGAGGCCACGCCCATGTCGAGGCCGCGCAGCACGAGGTCGAGCGCCGTCTCCGCCGGCAGTGTGCCCGCCGCCTGCGCCACCTGGGCCAGCGTCTTGCCGAGGTACGGCGCCGCGGCGCCCACGCCGTTGATGAGCAGCAGCGCTGTATCCCCCCCGCGCCGGCGCAGGTTCTCGTTCATCTCGGCGAGCAGCCGCACGCGTACCGCGCCATCGGCGGCGCGCGCGCGCAGCGAGTCCAACCCGCCGGCCTCGGCCCACCGCGGTACGAGCGCGGCGCTGAGTCCCGTGCCGCTCGCCGTCCACGGATACTGATCGGCCGTCACGGTGCAGCCGCGGCCACGGGCCTCCCGCATGATCGCCAGCACACTGTCCGCACGCCCCCACACATCCACGCCGAGCGCCTTGATGTGCCCGATGTTGGTGATCAGCCCCGACTCGCAGCCGATGCGGATGGACTCGCGCACGGAGGCAAGCAGGCCGATGCTGTACGAACTCTCGTCGCGCTGGTGCGTGTCGTACACCCCGCCGAATGGCTTCGACGCCGACACCACCGCGATCACCTCGTCGGTGGTGGCATACGACTGCGGCGCGTAGAACAGCCCCGAGCCCACCCCGTACGCCCCTTCCTCCATGGCTCGCGCAATGAGCCGGCGCATGGAGTCCACCTGCGCCGGAGCAGCCGGCGCCGACGACGCCCCCATCACGAGACTGCGCACCGTGCCGAAGCCGGCCATCGCGTACGTGTTGGTGCCGAGCCCGAGCGCCTGCGAGGAATCGAGCACGTCGCGCACCCGCACCGGGCCGCGGCCGTCGGCCCCCAGCACCACCGTGGTGACGCCCTGCATCAGCGCCGGGGCGTTCTGCCGGCGCGCGGCGTTCAGCCGCGGCAGCCCCTCGTAGGCGTGCGTGTGCGGGTCGATGAAGCCCAGGGCCACGACGAGCCCGCGCGCGTCGATGCGCTGCCGGGCCACGGTGCCGCCCGGCACCTCGCCCACGAACACGATGCGATCCCCGCGCAGCCCCACCGCCGCCGTGCGCGGCGCCCCGCCATCACCGACGTGTACCTGCCCGCCGGTGATGAGTACGTCGAGGGAGTCGGCGGGCGACGCGCCCCGACCCTGCGCCGTGACCGCCACCGGTAGTGATACACCGAGCAGCGACACAGCCAGCAGCGACACACCCGTCAGCGACCCACGCCGCGGCAACCGCACGAACCGGCGAACCGACCACGACCACGACAGGCGCATCAGGACGAAGAGGAAGGAGTCACATGACGGTGCAGCGCGAGCTGTGCCGCCGCCAGATCCTCGAGGGCATGGCCCACGGATTTGAACAGCGTGATGTCCCCATCATCATGGCGCCCGGTGCAGGTACCGCGCAGCAGCATGCCCAGATCGCCCAGCACGTGCGGCGCGCCAATGGCACCGGACGCGAGCGGCTGCACCAGGTCACCCGCTTCGGCCAGCGCACTCGCCAGCACATCCACGATCACGCGGGCCCGCTGCACGGCCGCGTCGTCCACCTCGCGCATCTGCGGCGTGAATGCCCCCACGAGATCGAGATGCGTGCCCGGGCGCAGCCAGTCGCCGAGTACCACGGGCGCGGTGGCCGTGGTGGCGCAGCAGATGATGTCCGCCTCGTGCACCGCCTCGGACAGCGGTAGGGCCGCTTCAGCGGGGATGCCCTCGCGCCGCAGCGTGTCCGCGAGGCGGGCGGCCGCCCCAGCCTCCCGCCCCCACACCAGCACGCGGCGCAGCGCCGGCCGGGCGGCCAGATGCGCGCGAGCCATCCACGGCGCGAGGCGGCCGGTGCCCACCAGCAGCAACGTGGCGGCATCGTCGCGCGCCAGCACGCGCGCGGCCAGCGCCGACGTGGCGGCGGTGCGACGTACCGTGAGCGCCTCGCCGTCGAGCAGGGCGCGAGGGGCGCCGGTGGCCCGGTCGAGCAGCAGGTAGGTTGCGTCGACGGTGCGCCCACCGTTCCGCGGCGCGGAAGGAATGACCGTCACCAGCTTGATGCCCAGCGACGTCTCAGACCAGGCAGGCATGAACAACAGCGTGTCGGTGGACGACAGGGCGTCCACGTGCCGCACGGGCGCGGTGGGCGGCGACAGAAACGCCCCCTCGAGGGCTGCCATCAGCGGCAGCCAGTCCAGCGCCGCATGCACCTGTTCCGCCGGTAGTTGTGGCAGCACGTTCCCATCCGCTTCGTTCAGGTCCACCTGCGTTTCGTGGTCCCACGCATCTTCCCCGCCCACCAAACGGTTCGTCATGCGCAGTCCTCCTCAGTTCGAAACGCGCGAGTGGCAGCGCCCGTTGCACGTCGTCGTTGTCGGCGGTGGTGTCATGGGCTGTGCCACGGCGTGGTTTCTCGCCCGCGACCATGGCGTGCGGGTCACGGTGCTCGAGCGCGACGCGTCGTATGCGCGCGCCTCGAGTGCGCTGTCGGCATGCGCCATCCGCCAGCAGTTCTCCACCGCGATCAACATCCGCGTCTCTCAGGACAGCCTCGCGTTCTATCGCGACATCGGCCGTGAACTGGCCGTGGGCGACGAGGCCCCGAACATCGGCCTCGTCGAGCCGGGCTACCTCTATCTCGCCGCCACCAACGACGGCGCCCAGGTGCTGCGCGACCAGCATGCGCTGCAGGCGGACCACGCCGTGCACACAGCGCTGCTCTCCCCGGCCGCGCTGCGCCAGCGCTTTCCCTGGCTGGCCACCGACGACCTCACGCTCGGCTCGCTCGGCCTCTCCACCGCCACCAGCGGCGAAGGGTGGTTCGACGGCTACGCGGCCATGCAGGCCTTCCGCCGCGCCGCCATCGCCGCGGGGGTGCAGTTCGTGGAGGAGGAGGTCACCGGTTTCACCATCGAGGCACACGAGGCGGGCCATCGCGTGACCGGCGTGGCGGTGCGCCGCGGCCACACGGTGCCCGGCGATGCCGTGGTGATCGCGGCCGGCGCCTGGTCGGCGGCAGTGGCGGCCCATCTCGAGGTGTCGCTCCCCGTGTACGCCCGCAAGCGCGACGTGTTCGCCATCGAGGCCGATGTCGACCTGCGCGACGCCCCGCTGCTCATCGATCCCACCGGCGTGTGGTTCCGCCCCGAGCTGACGCGCGGCCAGTTTCTCTGCGGCGCGCCGCCGCGCGGCGATGATGCCAACGATGTGCCGCTCGACCGGGTGGACCACGGCCTCTTCGACGAGGTCATCTGGCCCACGCTGGCGGCGCGGGTGCCCGCCTTCGACCGGCTCAAGGTCACGGCCAGCTGGGCGGGCTATTACGAGATGAACGACTTCGACCACAACGGGCTCGTGGGACGGCTGGCGCCCTATGCCAATGTCTTCACGGCCTGCGGCTTCTCGGGGCACGGGCTGCAGCAGGCGCCGGCCGTGGGTCGTGGCCTCGCCGAGCTGATCGCCACCGGGCAGTACCTCACGCTCGACCTGTCGCCGCTGCGGGTCGATCGCATCGCCGAAGGGCGGCCGCTGCTGGAACGCAACGTGATCTGACGGGAACCCGAAGTGGGAGACCGGATCGGGCTCGGAGGTCGGACATCCGAGGTCGATCCGTCGACTCACATCCGGGTCACCGTCCGGCCACCTGCCCCGTCCGCGTCACCAAAAGCACCACCACCGCACCCGCCGCCACCACGCCGGCCAACGTCAGGTAGGCCCCCGCCGAGCCCCCCGTCGCGTCGCGCACGCGCCCGATGAGCTCCGGGCCGAAGTGCCCGCCCAGATTGCCGATGCTGTTGATCCACGCGATGCCCGCCGCCGCCGCCGAGCCGCGCAGGAACGCCGTGGGGATCGACCAGAAGGTGCTCATGGCCGACAGCACTCCCGCCGACACCAGCGTGAGCGCCAGCATGGACGGCACCACCGCCGTGCCCACGAAGGCCAGCAGCGCCAGCCCGCTGGCCGTGACGGCCAGGGCGCCGGCCACGTGTCCGCGCCGCTCGCCGGTCCGATCGGAGTGCGCACCCCAGAGCGTCATCGCCACCACCGCCACGCCCCACGGGATCATCGTGAGCAGGCCGATGCGCAGATACGCCGTCTTCGCGACGCCCAGCTCCTGGATGATCGTGGGCATCCAGAAGTTCACGCCATACAGCGCCAGCGCACTGGTGAAGTACACGAACGCCAGCGCCCACACGCGCACGCTCGTGAGCGCCTCGCGGACGCTCGTGGGCGACCGATCGTCGGCCACCGCCGCCGCCCGGTCCTCCGCCAACCGCGCGGCCACCAGCGCCCGCTCGTCGTCGCGCAACCAGCGCGCGGTGGCTGGCGAGTCGGGGAGCAGCAACAGCACCGCGAAACCCATGAGCATGGAGGGGACGCTCTCCAGCACGAACAGCCAGCGCCATCCGGCCCACGCGCCCACACCGTCGAAGGTGTCCATGATCCACCCCGACAGTGGTGCGCCCACCACGTTGGCGATGGCCACCGCCGTCATGAAGCGCGCAAAGGCCCGCGCCCGGCGCGCCGTGGGAAACCAGTACGTGAGGTACAGCACGATGCCGGGAAAGAATCCCGCCTCTGCCACCCCCAGCAGCAGCCGCAACGTGTAGAAGCCGAACACCGACGGCTCCACCCCGAACCACGCCGGCAACGGGCCCCACGGCAGCCGGTCCACCACCGCGAAGGCCCCGGACACGATCGCCCACGTGACCATGATGCGCGCAATCCACCGCCGCGCTCCCACCCGCTGCAGCAGCAGGTTGCTCGGCACCTCGAAGACGAAGTATCCCAAGAAGAAGACCCCGGCGCCGAAGCCGTACACCGCATCCGACCACCCCAGCTCGGCGGCCATCTGCAGCTTCGCGAAGCCGACATTCACCCGGTCGAGAAACGCCACCACGTAGCACAGGAACAGCAACGGCAGCAGCCGCCACCCGATGCGGCGAAAGGTGACGTCGTCGGACGGCGACGCGGCGGCAGGGGAGGACATCGGCCGAAGATACGCCCTGCGCCGCCCCGTCGCGCCGCTGCGCTTCCCTGATCAGCTTTCGCCCATGGCTCGTTCCCCGGTCACGCGGACCGTTCACCAGGTCACCAGGTCCCTGCGCACCCAGGTCACCACGCTGGGCACCACGCTCGGGGCGTTCTGGGTCACCTTCGTCGCCAATCTCATGGTGGGCGGTGCGCTCAATCAGCTCGGCATCGTGCCGCGCACCATCACGGGACTGCGCGGCATCCTGTTCGCGCCCTTCCTGCACGGCAACCTCAATCACCTCATCGCCAATACCATCCCCTTTCTCGCCCTCGGGTGGATGGTGATGCTGCGCGATCCACGCCACTTCCTCCCCGTCACGCTCTTCTCGGCGCTCGGAGCTGGCCTCGTGGCGTGGCTGCTGGGCGCCCCTGGCTCGGTGCACATCGGGGCCAGCGGCGTGGTGTTCGGCTACCTCGGCTTCCTGCTGCTGGCCGGCGTGTACACCCGCAGCGTGGGGAGCATCCTGCTCAGCCTCGTCACCGCGGGGCTCTGGGGCGGCCTCGTGCTCGGCATTGCGCCGGGCCAGGTGGGCATCAGTTGGCAGGCGCACCTCGGCGGCTTTCTTGGCGGCATTCTCGCCGCCCGCACGTACCGCCGCTGACCGCCGCGCACGGCCCGCTCGGCGTCAGAGCTGCCGGCGCCGCCCGATGGCGTCCACCACGCAGTCGGCGACCGACTTCACGTAGCGCACCGTGGCCCGATCGGGGATCTCGGCACCAGGCGCCCGGTCGCAGTACAGGCACCCCACCACCTTGCCCAGCACGATGAGCGGGAAGACGCCGAACTGCGGCAGGCCGTACTCCTGCGCCCAGCGGTGTTCGGCCATGGAGAAGCCGCAATCCGCCGGCAGAAACACCGGCTGCCGCTGCTGGGTGAGCGCCACCATCGCCCCGCCGCGCATCGAGGCCGGGAAGGCGAAGCGCGCCATCAGCGCCTCGGCCCCTTCGCCCAGCCCGGTGCGGGCCACGAGGGTGGTGCGGTCGGCGGAGTAGAAGCGGGGCCAGCAGCCGTGTGAACGGGCCGCCGCGCACGATTGCCTCGAGCGCCTGCAGCAGCACGGCCCCGATCGCGGCGCCCGAGGCCGGATCGACCATCTCCTCCAGCTCGTGTCCCACGTCGATCGCATCGGCCGCTTCCTCTTCGCTGGCCGTGACGTTGCTCCCCAGCGCCGAGCGCGCCGCCGCGGCCAGTTGGCGGAAGCGCAGCCGGTCGGTGGCGATCTGCGGGTTCACGAGCAGTTCGCGCGTTTCCTCCAGCGCGTCGGTGACCACCCCGCCGATCTGCTCCCGCGTGAGCTTGATGCGCCCCGCATGCTGCTCGATGACCCCTTCCACCGCCTGCGTCACGTCGTGCGCGCTGCGTTCGTCACGGTAGAGGCCTGCGTGAGGTCGTGGCTGAACGCGGTGACGGCCGCGTGCGCCGAGGCCGTGGCCGTGGCCCGGGCGCGCATCCCCTGCACCACCGAATCGGGCAGCCCCCAATGGCGGGAGACTTCCACGCCGAGGTCGGTGAAGGGGAACCCGAGGACGGCCTCGGTAGCGGCGGCCTCGCTGCGTCCCTCCTCCCGGACGAGCGTCCGGATGCGCGCGTAGTCCTCGGGGAAATTCCCGGCGATGAGCACCTCGCCAAGGTTGCGGAGCATGCCGCAGAGTTGCGCTTCTTTCGGGTCCTGCAGCTGCATCCGCGTGGCCGCCGCGCGGGCGTGATTGGCGGTGAGCAGCGAGAGCAGCATCAGCTCCTTCAGCTCGGGCGACTTGCGTGCGTAGTTCTCGAACAGCAGCAGCCCGCTCGCCAGCTGCCGCACCGTGCGCGCCCCCAGCATCATCGTGGCGTGGGTGGCGCTCTGGATGGGGAGGGCGCCGCGGCGGTAGGTCACGCTGTTGGCCGTCTTCACCACCCCCAGCGTCAGGCTGTACTCGCGCAGCACCACGTTGGCGAGGCGCTGCAGCGAGTTGGCATCGTCGTCGAGCGCCGACAGCGTATCGATGATCTGCTAGGACAGCGCCGGAAAGTCCGACCCCTCCAGGATGCGCGACAGGCACGCCTGGACAGCCTGGGGTTCGGCCGCGACAGCAGCCCCGGAGCGGAGGTCGGAAGCAGTCATCACTCGGGGTATCGGCAGCACCAGCGCGTATCTTGTTTGGTACCAGTCTGATGCCGTCCCCACCCTTCTCCCCACCGCCATGCCCCGCTCCGCTACCCACGCCGACAACGCCCCAAAGGCCATCGGCCCCTATTCGCAGGCCATCTGGGCCGGCGACCTGCTCTATTGCTCCGGGCAGACCCCCATCGACCCGGCCGTCGGCACCCTGATCGAGGGCGACGTGGAGGCCCAGACGCACCGCTGCTTCGACAACCTGCAGGCCGTGGTCGAGTCGGCCGGGCTGACGATGCACGACGTGATCAAGTGCAACGTGTACCTCACCGACATGGCCGACTTTCCGGCCATGAACCGGGCCTACGGGACCCGGTTCGCCGAGCCCTACCCGGCCCGGACCACGGTCGCGGTGGCGGGGCTGCCGCTGGGTGCACGAGTGGAGATCGAGCTGGTGGCGAAGCGCGCCGGGTGACCGCCCGGGCCGAGGACGCCGGACCGCCAGCGCCGGGCAGTCTCTGGCGCGACATCCGCGACGCCGTGCGCGGCGCCGAGCACGACTACACCCGGGGGCCCATCGGCCGGGCGATCTTCCTGCTCGCCGTGCCCATGGTGCTCGAGATGTCCATGGAGAGCATCTTCGCCGTCGTCGATGCCTTCTTCGTGGGGCGCCTCGGGCCGGCGGCCGTGGCCACCATCGGGCTCACCGAGTCGCTCATGGTGGTCATCTACACGGTGGCGATGGGCCTCAGTATCGGCGTCACCGCCACCGTGGCGCGCCGCATCGGCGAAAAGGACGCCGACGGCGCCGCCCGGTCCACGGTGCAGGGGCTGCTGCTCGGCCTCCTGCTCTCGGCCATCCTGGCATTGGTCGGGGCGGTCTTCGCCCCCGAGCTGCTGGGCCTCATGGGCGCCGATCGTGAGGTGCTGGCGGTGGGCACCGGATTTGCCCGCATCTCCCTCGGGTGCAACAGCGCGATCTTCCTGCTCTTCCTCATCAACGCCGCGTTTCGTGGCGCCGGGGATGCCGCGGTGGCCATGCGGGTGCTGATGCTCGGCAACGCCATCAACATCGTGCTCGATCCACTGCTGATCTTCGGGATCGGGCCGTTTCCAGAGCTGGGCATCGACGGCGCCGCGTGGGCCACGGCCATCGGCCGCGCCATCGGCTTCGCGTGGGCGCTCCGGCACCTCGGTACCGGCGACGGCAACCTGCATGTGCGTCGCGAGCACCTGCAGATGGAGCCGGCCACCATGGTGCAGATCGCCACCCTGTCCGGGTGGGGGACCGTGCAGGTGGCGCTGGGCTCGATGAGCTGGATCGCGCTGGTGCGCCTCATGTCCACCTTCGGCTCCAACGTGGTGGCGGGCTACACCATCGCCATTCGGGTGCTGCTGTTCGCCCTGATGCCGGCGTATGGCGTGGGGGCGGCCGCGTCCACCATGGTGGGCCAGGCGCTCGGCGCGCGGAATCCCGACCGCGCCGAACGGGCCGTGTGGGTGGCCGCACGCCTCAACATGCTGGTGCTCGGCCTCACCGGCGTGGCGTTCTGGTTCTGCGCGCCCACCATCGTCGGGTGGTTCAGCGATGTGGCCACGGTCCGAGACGTGGGCATCACCGGGCTGCGCACGATGTCGCTGGGCTTTCCGCTCTACGCGCTGGGCATGGTGCTCGAGCAGTCGTTCAACGGCGCCGGCGACACGCGCACCCCCACGTTCATGAACGTGTTCGCCTTCTGGGTGGTACAGCTGCCGCTGGCGTGGTGGCTGTCGCAGCACACCGCGCTCGCGCAGCGCGGTGTGTTCGCGGCGGTACCGATTGCCTACACGGCGCTGGCGATCGTCAGTGCGTTTTTCTTCCGACGGGGGGCGTGGAAGCGGATGGTGGTGTAAGGCGCTCCCCGATGGCGGGCCGGCGCGGGTGGCCGGATCTTGCACGTATGCGTTTCCGCTCCGTGGGTCCCCAACGGTGGCGGCACGTCGTCGCGCTCATCCTCGCGCTTGGCGGCTGCGTGCCCGCCGCGGCCGCCAATGCCCAGCCCGCTTCCTACACGCTCGACGCCTTCGTGGTGGCGCACGCGGACGACTGGCAGCTGTTCATGGGCGATGTCCTCGTCGAGGCGTTGCGCCGGCAGCATCCGGTGCTGGTGATCGTCGCTAGTGCCGGCGATGCGGCGCGCGGTGCGGAGTTCTGGCAGACGCGCGAGCAGGGCGCACTCGCCTCGATGCAGGCGGCGCTGGCGCTCGCCGGGGCACCATCGCCGGTCGCCGCGTGCGTGGCTTCACCGGTGCCGCTGGCCATGCTGAATGGACGCCGGCGCCCGGCGATGCGACCGGCGCACACCGTACGGACCTGCCGCACGGGCGATGCCACGACGGTGTTCCTACGATTGCCCGATGGACGCCCCGACGGGGCCGGCTACCCGGTGCATGGCTACCAGTCGCTGCTCCGCCTGGCCACCACGGGGCGCGGGCCGCTCGCGGCGCTCGACGGCAGCGCCAGCTACGCGACACACGAGGACCTGGCCGAGACGGTGGCGGGAATCATTCGCCTGCAGCATCGCCTGAGCGTGGCGGTGCACGTGCACACCCACGACCCCGATCCGATGACCAACGTCATCGATCACGCCGACCACCGCGAGACCGGGCGTGTGGCCCTCGACGCCGCGCGGCTGCTGCATGCCGCCGCCACGCTGTACGCCGGCTATTCGAACGTGCGCCGCGAGGACAACCTCACGCCCGAAGCCGCGGCGTGGAAAGCGTACTGTTTCGTGCAGTACGACCGGGCCATGATGGCGCGGCACGGGTCGTGGAGCGCCTACGCCGAGAACGCCTGGGCGCACGCGCTGTACCTCTCGCGCACGTACGCGCGACCGAATGTGGAGCACGGGTTGCTGCGGCGCGCGTGGCCGGGTCGGTGACGTGATCCGTTGTCTGAACATGAGTGACCAGGCCGCTCTCGCACTGCCCCCGATCCGGTCATCGAGGCCTACCAGCGCCACGTGGACCGTACTTTGCTGCGGGAGAACCTGCGGCCAACGTGGAAGGAACGGCTGCTGGCGCTGCAGCAGTTGCAGGAGCTCGCGGCGGAACCTGGCGCAGCGCATCAGAACAGCTCGTCCAGCCGCCGATGCGCCACGCGGCGGGCGTCATCCGGCTGTGCGATGCCATACCCCTGCCACAACGCCTCCCGTGCCGCGTCACCGAACTCGGCGAGGTTGTCGTGCAGGATGGCGAGGTCCTGGTACGGATCGGCCACACCGAGCCGCCCCACATCGGCAACCCGGTGACGCGCCAGTCGTGCACAAGCACGTTGCCCAGCGAGAAGTCGCCGTGCTTGACCACACGCGCGTACGGCAGCCCGCCGGCAAGGTCGCGCTCGCGCGCTGCCAGCACCTGCGAGGCCGACCAGCCCGTGTGCAGGTCGCCGAAGTCGTCTTCGTCCACGAGCTCCGCGTGTACGCGCGCACGCGCCGCCGCGAGACGCACCGGCAGACTCGCATCGAACGGGCAGCTCTCCACGGGCAGCGCGTGCAGGGTGCGCAGCGTCGCCGCGAGGGCTTCGATGAGGGCCGGCGCGCCCGACGGATCGGCGGTGAGCGCCTCGTACGCCGTGACGCCCGGCACGGCCGTGGTGAGCAGCGCCGCGTTGTTACCCTCGCTGGCGTAGGCGACGATCGCCGTACGCGGCAGGCGCCCCTGCAGCCAGCGCAGCCGGAGATACTCGGCGGCGATGTCCTCGGCTACGGCACCGGTGCCCTGCTTGAGGTAGCGCGCCGGCCGATGCGGGGCGACGCAGCGGGTCAGCAGGCCACCTGACTCGCCCTGTTCGGTCGGGACCGGGGCGTAACCGGCAAGGTGATGATCGAGCATGGGCGAGACGGCACCCTTGGGTGTCGGTGGTCTACTGCGGCCCTGTGCGCGAAGTGCGCACCAGCGCGCCGATGACGAGCAGAAACCCGGCGTTGGCGACCGTGTTCCACGCATAGCCAAGCAGCACCGACGCCGCGCTGTCCACCACGAATCAGGCGATGACGCCCTGCAGCACCGCGCGTGGCAGGCGGGCGCCACGACCCTGCGCGTGCAGCGTGGCGCCCCAGCCGAAGGTCAGCGCGCCGAAGCAGTGGCGGCCGTTAGCTGCGAGCGCACGGTGACACGGCGGTGGGTGCGAAGCGATTCCCTGGCAGGGAAGCGCGCCTGGCACGGTCCGAGGCTAGCGTACGGGACAGCCCTTCGATCGCGGCGTGTCCCGAACCCGTGGCCCCCGAGAGTGATGACCCCCTTTGGCCACGCGCTGCGGCACTGGCGCACCCTCCGCCGTCTGAGCCAGCTGTAGCTGGCCAGCGTGGCCGGCACGCCGCCGCGCCATGTGTCCTTTCGCGAAACCGGCCGCGCGCACCCCTCGGCTGGTATGGTGCGACGGCTGGCCACGGCGCTCGACCTGCCCCCCGGCCGAACACAACGCGCTGCTCACCGCCGCCGGCTTTGCCCCGGTCTTCCCGGAGCATCCGCTCTCCCACGAGGCGCTGGCCGGCGTGCAGTTCGTGGTGCAACGCCTGCTCGCGGCCTATGCCCCCTATCCGGCGCTGGTGCTCAACGCCCGGTATGACATCGTCGACCTCAACGCCGGGGCCCGGTCGCTGTTGCGGGCGCTCGGCACCGGGCCGTCGCCGCACGGTCACGAGGCCGACGGCGCGGCGGCCAGCCCCGGCGGTCCGCTCAACCTGGTGGAGCTGCTGCACACCCAGCTCCGCCCGCTCATCGTGAACGACCTCGAGGTGCGCACCGATATGCGGCAGCGGCTCCGCCGCGACCTCGTCGAGCGCCCCGGCGATGCCCGCCTGACGGCCCTGCTGTCGCAGCTGCACATGCCGACGCGGCCGCCGCGACGGCGGGGGTGTCCCCGGTGCTGCTCACACGCTTCCGGTTCCCCGGCGGGCGTCTGCAGACGCTCTCGGCCGTCGTGCACTTCGGCGGCGCCCGTGACGTGACCGTGCACGGGCTACATGTGGAGCGCATCTACCCTGCCGATGCGGCCACCGATGAACTGTTCACGGCACTCGCCGAACCGCGATCGCGTCGATCGGCTCGCCCTGCCCAGCGCATCGGCACCAGCTCGGTGACCCTCAACCGGGCGCTGTTCCTGGACGACCGGTGTGTGGCGACGGCTGAGACGGGCATCGTCCGGGGACCCCGCCAGCACCGCGCTCGCTCCGTGATGGGAACGGGAGGCCCGGCGCGGGACATTTTTCTCTGCTGAGCGCCAGAGGGGCGCATGCTGTTCGGCCGTGCGCTCTGGCGCGGCCGGTTCCGACTACACGGGTTGAGTGCATGATGCGTGGTTCCGTTGCCTTGGGTCTGATGGGGCTGTTCGTGATGGGGTGCGCCGAAAGCACGGGGAGCGCTGCGGCGTTGCCGGACGCCGCGCCGAGCGCGTCGGCGACTGCTGGATCGGCGACCGCTGGATCGGCGACTGCCGCATCGGGGGCGACCGGGGCACCGATTGCGCCGGGCAGCACCATCACCGGCACACTGCGTGAGCAGATCCCCGTGGGGCCCTACGCGTACGTGCGCCTCGAGACGCCCTCGGGCGAGCTGTGGGCGGCCGTCAACGAGGCGCCGCTCACCGTCGGCGCGTCGGTCACGGTGTACAATGTCATGCTGATGGAGCGCTTCGAGTCGCAGACGCTGCAGCGCACCTTCGAGCGCATCTACTTCGGGTCGCTCGAGCCGTCGGCCGGCGGCGCCGGTGGGGCACCGGCGGGCACACCGGGCATGGCCGATGCCGCCGCGTCACCGGGTGCACCGCCGGCCGACGATGCCCGCATCAGCCCCATCACCCGCGCCGTGGGCGCGGACGCCCGGACCATCAGCGAACTGTGGGCGCAGAAGAACCACCTCGCCGGCGCCACCGCCACCGTGCGCGGCGTGGTGGTCAAGTACAACCCGGGCGTGATGGGCAAGAACTGGATCCACCTGCAGGATGGCAGCGGCAAGGCCAAAGACGGCACGCACGACCTGGCCGTGACGTCGCTCGAAACGGCAGCGATCGGCGACACCGTCACCGTGACCGGCACCGTGCGCACCAATCGCGACCTCGGCGCCGGCTACGTGTACGCCCTGCTGCTCGAAGAGGCGCGCGTCGCCCGAAAGTAGGCGCGGCGGGGAGAGGCGCGGGACATACTTCACCGGCCCCCACCCCTCGCCTCTCCCATGCGTCCATTCCTCACGCGTCGCACCTGCGCGGCGTTCGCCGCGTGCATCACGGCCGGCAGCATCGGCTGCGCGCCCGCGGCGCCACCATCCGCCTCGCCGCCGACGGCCTGCGCTTCACGGAGTTCCGCTCCAGCGCCGCCGTGTGCGGACCGGCACGCTGCTCGTTCATGACCGGTTACCACAACGGGCGCTGCCGTCTGGACGACAACGACAACGACTACCTGCGCGATGCCGACGTGACCGTGGCCGAACGGCTGCGCGACGCCGGCTACGCCACGGCTCTCGTTGGGAAGTGGGGGCTGTCGTGGGACAGCCAGCCCGAGTCGTGGCCGCAGGCCCAGGGCTTCGATGTGTTCTTCGGATATCGCGACCAGGTCCACGCGCACAACTTCTTCCCCGAGCATCTGCTCGACGGCACCGACTCGCTGCGCACCCGCAACGTGGTGCCAGCACCGCGCGGCATGGGCAGCGGCAACGCCACGGTCCGTCTCGACTACGCCCCGGACCTGCTGCGGGCGCGTGCCTTCCGTTTCGTGCGCGAGCGGGCGGCGGCCCGGACCCCGTTCTTTCTCTTCTGGGCCACCAACCTCCCGCACATCCACAACGAAACGCGAACGACCGAGCCCGACGGCGGCTACGAGACCACCACCCTCGGCCCCTATGCCGATCGCCCGTGGTCGTTGCCCAAGCGCAGCTACGCGGC
Organism: Gemmatimonas sp.; assembly: GCA_040379205.1. GTDB lineage: Bacteria > Gemmatimonadota > Gemmatimonadetes > Gemmatimonadales > Gemmatimonadaceae > Gemmatimonas. The sequence continues at coordinate 30,046 of JBEILM010000021.1, read as the reverse complement.
GCAGATCCACCGGTTGGACGAGGATCTCGGGGCACTGCGGGCGCTGCTCGATTCGCTGGGCGTGGCGAACCACACCGTCGTGGTGTTCCTCTCCGACAACGGCGCCACCTTCCTGCGCGGCCCCGACGACGGCACGACGGACATCATCGGGCGCTGGTTCAACGGCACGCTCCACTATCGCGGCTACAAGGGCGACCTGTACGACGGCGGGCTGCGGGTACCGGGCATCGTGCACTGGCCGGGTGTGGTGCAGCCGGGACGCACAACCGATGCGCGCGTGGACTTCACCGACCTGCACGCGACGTTGGTCGAAGTCGCCGGCCAGCGCGCGCCCGCTGGCATCACCGGCCGCTCGTTCCTGCCGGTGCTCACCGGCCGCGGCGCGTACACGCCGCGCGATGTACAGCTGTGGTACTCCCCCGAGCGCCGGCAGTCGGCGGTGCTGTCCGGGCGCTGGAAGGCCGTGTGGATGCTGGACACCCTGCGTCTCTTCGACATCGAGCGGGATCCCGGTGAGCAGGTCGACCGTGCGGCCCTCGAACCTGAGGTCGTCGCTCGGCTCGACTCCATCCGGCGCGCCGAGGATCGGCGGTACGCGCATCCGGCGCGACCGATCGGCCGTTGACGTACTGCATCTGATGCGATAGCATCTGATGCATGCGCACCACGCTCGACATCGATGACGACCTCCTGCAGGCGGCCAAGGAGCGGGCCCGTCGGGAGCACAAGACGGCCGGTCAGGTGGTGTCGGAACTCCTGCGCCAGGCGCTCACGGCTCCATCGATACCATCACGCGTGCACGAGCCGGCGCCGGTCCACGGGTTCCAGCCGTTCACGCCGAGCGGCCGTCTCGTCACCAACGAGCAGATCGACGCGTTGCGCGGCGACGATGCGTACTAGCGTCGACGCATCCATCCAGCCCCCCGTCCATCGATGCGCGCGCTGCTCGATGTAAACGTCCTCATCGCGTTGCTCGATGCCGATCATGTCTCGCATCAGGCTGCGCGCTCGTGGTTCGCCGAGCACGCGGCCCTTGGCTGGGCATCATGCGCCATCACCCAGAACGGCTGCGTGCGCATCATGTCGCACCCGGGCTACCCGAACGCCCGCCCGGTGGCGGAGGTGGCGCATCGGCTCCGCCTTGCGACCGCGCAGTCGATCCACGAGTTCTGGGCGGAGTCGGTGAGTATGCTCGATCCCTCCCGGATCGACCCCACGCGTATTCATGGCCCGCGACAGCTCACCGATGTCTACCTGCTGGCCCTGGCGGTTGCCCGTGACGGGCGCCTCGTGACCTTCGATCGGTCGCTGGCGGTGAGCGCCGTGGTCGGCGCAACCGACGCGCACCTGGTAGTGCTGTAGCCGCAATAGTCAGACGAGCGGGCGCGTCGGCTCGGCGGCGGTCTGTGGCGGGTGCGCGGCGCACTAAGGCGCCGTCGACGGCGCCACCCGCCAGATCTCGCCCGCGTCGGTGACCACGTACAGCGCGCCGTCGGGCCCCTGCGTGAGCGCCCGGTAGCGCACGCTTGGCAGCGGCGCGTTGAGTGAGCCGACCACCGAGCCCGCCGCGTCGAGGTCGAGCACCACCACCCGCTGCCCCGCCATCACCCCCACGGCAAGCCGCCCGTTCCAGGCGCGCCACTGCGGCCCCGCGAGAAAGGTCGCCGGCCCCATGCCCTGCGAGGCGCCACCGTTGCTCCACGCCGGCGCCAGCGCAGCAGGGAAACGCGTACGGTCGGTCATCGGCATGCTGGTCAGTGTGCCGGCGTAGCCGCAGTAGTCGCTGGGGCACGTGAGCGCCGGCCGCGCCTGCGGATCCCACCCCCCGTTGCCGCCGGCCACGAGGCCGGTCACCTCGTCGCTGTGGTTGGGCCCGTGTTCGGCGATGAACGGCTGTCCGGAGCCGGGGCGAAAGGCGATGCCCTGCGGATTGCGGAGCCCGTACGTGAAGATGCGGGGGTCGAAACCCGCCGGCGCGGTGTTGCCGGGTGCCGCGGCGCCCGACGTCGTCACGCGCAGCACCTTCCCGCCCAGCCGCGTGGGGTGCTGGGGGAGCGTGGCGCTGTGGTTGTCACCGGTGGTCACGTACAGAAAGCCATCGGGGCCGAAGCGGAGGCGCCCGCCGCTGTGCGCGCCGGCCCCACCGACGGCGTTGCCCGCATCCTTGAACGCGATGTCGGTGATGATGTCGGTGCGCGCGCTGGCGGTGGTGTAGCCGGCGTCGAGCTGCAGCCGCACCACGCGATTGGTGCGCGGCGCCATGGACAGGTTCGACGCCATGAACACGTAGAGCAGACGATTCGTGGCGAAGCCGGGGTCGAGCGCGACGCCGTTCATGCCGCTCTGCCCGAGGCAGAAGAGATCGGGTGCCAGCAGGGCGCTGCCGGCCGTGCCGAAGAGGCGCGTCCTCGTGCCATCGGGGCGGCGCACACTCAGGCCCGCACACCGCTCGGTGTAGAAGAGCGTGCCATCGCCCGCGACGGCCACATCCCACGGCGCACTGAGCCCGCTTTGCAGCACGGTGCGCGTGAGCAGCGGAGCGTCGGTGACCGGAGGGACGGGCGTCACTGGTGGCGCCGGCTGCACGGGAGTGTCGGCCCCCGAGGCGCAGGCGACGAAGAGCAGCGGGACGAGTGACAGCCAGGGCAGGGGGCGGTGTGGGCGCATGAAAGATCTACCCGGCTGCGGCCGCGATTGGTTCCCGCGCGGCGTGATCCTCGCCACCTGTCCCGGCGCCGCGACCCTCCCGGTACGGCCTGCTCGACGCCGGCGCGCCCCGCGCCTACTATGTCGACATGACCCGTGCCTTCATTGCCCTCTGCCTTGTTGCGACCTGCAGCGTGTCCACCGTTCCGCTACCGGCGCAGCCACCGACCACACGCTCCGCAGCCCTGCTCTGGCAGGTCGACGGCTCGGAATCCGGCGAACCTTTCGGTGACCTGCGCGACTACGTGCTGCTCAGGGACGGCACCGTGTGGGCGCTCGACTTCAAGGACCAGATCATTCGTCGCTACGCCGCCAACGGCGCCGCGCTGTCCATCGTGGGACGCAAGGGCAGCGGCCCCGGTGAACTCCGCAATGCCAACGGGCTCGCCGTGGCCCCCGACGGCACGGTGTGGGTGAACGACCCGGCCAATGGCCGCCTTTCGCTGTTCGCGCCCAACGGCTCGGCCCAGCGCGCCATCACGCGCAAGGTCGGCGGCTACGGCTATCGATGGGAGGGGTGGTTCGATGCATCGGGCGACCTGATCGAACAGGAGATCGGGAGCGACGCCCGATTCCGCCGCCTCGACCGCAACGGCACCGTGCTGGGCACCGTCGCCTATCCCATGTGCGGACCGCCAAGCATGGGCGCCGGCTATCAGGCCGAGGGCCCCGGCGGAAGCAACATGTTCGGTGCCTACCCCTTCACGCGCGGCGGCGGGATCGCGGCTGACCGCCGCGGACACTTCTGGTGTGCGTCGGCGCGCGGCACCCGCGTGGCGCGCCTCGCCTTCGGGAAGACCGACACGGTGGCCCGCACGGCGATGGACATTCCCCTCGTGCCCGTCAGCGCGGACGAGCGCAACGAAGCCATCCGCTCCACCGAAGGGCGCCTGGCCAAGTACGCCGCCAACGATTTCGACCGGGCCAAGGTCCCGACCATCAAGTCGGGGATTGCCGCACTGTCCGTGGATGACGACGGGCGTCTCTGGGTGGCGCATACGGCGCCGTGGCAGAAGACCAGCACCACGTACGATGTGTTCGACGGCTCGGGCAAGGCGCTCTTCCGCGTCACGCTGCCGGTGCGCGCCTCACCGTACCTGCCGGTGATCGCCCGCGGCAACGAGTTCGTGCTTGCGGTGACCGATGCCGACGACGTGGTGAGTCTCGCGAAGTACCGGTTGCGGTAGAATAAGCAGACGAGCCGGGCACCGCGGCGGGGCCCGGCCACCGGTGATGACGGCCGCCATCCACCGGCGGCCGCACCACCTGCGTCGCTCCGCTCAGAAGGTCAGACCGGTCGAGAGCTTGTAGAAGCCGCCCGTCGCGCCATCGAGCACGTTGCTGCCGGCCGTCATGCGGGCGAAGGCATGGCTGCCCGGCAGCGCGAACTGCACGTAGCCGCCCACCCAGCGATAGGTATCGCTCGGGCTGCCGCCCACCGCCGTCGTGCGCGAGTTGCGCAACTGCTCGGCGTGCACCCCCACCGAGGCGATGCGCGCGAATTTCACCCCGGCGTTGGCCCAGTAGTGGAGGAAGTCGAGCTGCACCGGCCCCACTTCACGCGCCGAGCGATAGTAGCCGGCGTACACCTCGCCTTCGGTGCGCGAGTCACCGTAGTTGACGGTGAGGCTGGGCACGATGCCATCGAGCACGTTCGGGCTGCCACCGGTGGGCGCTCCCGAAAGCAGCGACCCGTGCGTCACGCCCAGCTGCGGCTTCACCGCCAGCTTGTCGTCGGCCAGCCGGATGCGGGCCCCGACCCCGAACTCCGTCCACAGGTTTGCCCCGTTCGCCGCCCCACCCACGTTGAAGGCGGGGATGGTCCACAGCGTGCCGTAGAACGCGAAGTCGACCTTGCTGGACTTGGAGGGGGTGTAGGTCCCGGCAAAGGTGGGGTAAAAGCCGAAGAAGTTGTCCTGATTCATCGCCACCGTGAAGGACGTGGAGGCTGAATCCTGCGCGGCAATCGGCGCCGCGGCGATCGAAAGCAGGGCGACGGTCCGACGCGCCTGCCGAACGATGTCATTGAACATGTGATCTCGTGGTTAAGGTGAACGGACAGGTGGCAGCCGAGCGGTCATTCGATCGCCCTGCTGCCGGAGTACCAACGGGTATCGACCACCCCCGCCATTTCTTTAGTCCCTGTTCTGCGCGCCCTGTCCCGAGAACTCAAGTGGCCGGCCCCAGCGACCGATACCGGTGTGAGTCTAAGGGAATCGGCTCTCCGACCTGGGCCGGGCACACTTCACCACACTCCACGTGACCCAATTCAGCAGCTGGCCAATTGCGCGCAAGCTCGCCGCGCTTTGTCTGGGCTTCGGCCTCATGCCGGTGGCGCTCATCGCCACCATCATCTTCCGCCAGTCGTCGACCACCGTGCGGGAGCGGGCCGCCGAGCGGCTGCAGGAAGCCGCCGGCCACGTGGCCGACAAGATCGACCGCAACCTTTTCGAACGCTATGGCGACGTCCAGGCGTTCGGTTTCAATGAGGTGGTGCTCGATCGCACCCAGTGGTATCGGCCCGGCGCCGAGACGAACCGCATCGCCGAACGCATGAACGCGTACGTGGCAGCCTACGGCGTCTACCTCACCACCGAGTTCGTCGACGCGCAGGGACGACTCATCGCGGTGAACGACCGCGATGCGAAGGGCGCGCCGGTGGCCAGTGCAGCGCTCTACGAGACCAGCTACGCGCAGGCCCCATGGTTTCGCGCCTGCATGGAAGGCCGCTACACCGAACGCATGGCGTTCAGCGACAGCGCCAACATGCAGGCCACCGGCACCGTGATCACGCCGGCCGGTGCGGACGCCTCGGCCACGACGGCCTACGGCCCGAAGGCAGCCGAGGTCATCGGGTTCAGCGCGCCGGTGCGCAAGCCGGACGGCGAGGTCATCGGCTGCTGGCGCAACCTCACCACGGTGGCGCTGGTGAGCGGGGTGCTCGCCGACGCGTTGCGTGATCTGCACACGTCGGGCTACGCCAACGCCGTGATCGCGGTGGTGGACAGCACGGGCCGCCCGCTCACGGCCGACGGCCGCACCGACCTCGTGCCAGCGCTGCTCACCAGCGAGACGTCGGAGCAGGGTGCCGTGACCGAGCTGCTGCGCGGCGTCTCCGGTCATCATGTGGGGACGCTGCAGGACACCACCGTGCAGGTGGCGTACACGCATCTGCAGGGCGCGCTTGGCTACCCCGGCATGAACTGGGGCGTCATCATGGCGGTGCCGCAGCGGGAAATCGACGCCGCCGCGCACCTCGGTGAACTGCGGCTGATGGCGCTGGCTCTCACGTTCGGCATCGGCGCGCTGATCATCGCGCTCGCGCTGCTGATCGGCCGCAAAGTGGCTACCCAGGTGCGTCGTGTGGCCGACGTCGCCGCCGATGTGGCCGTCGGGCGCCTGGACCGTCGCGCCGACTGGATGTGGAACGACGAGGTGGGACTGGTGGCCCGCTCCCTCAACGACGTGGTGGACTCGCAGCGTGACCTCGCCCAGACGGCGCGGCAGCTGGCGCAGGGTGACACCACCGTGGCTGCGACCATGCGTTCGTCGCACGACGATCTGGGGCAGGCGTTTATCACGCTGCGCGATACGCTGGCGGCACTCGTGCGCGAGACCAACGCGCTGGCCGATGCCGCCAAGTCGGGCGATCTGGCGCGGCGCGGTGATGCGGCGCCGTTCGCCGGCGCCTTCAACCAGCTGGTGCGCGGCGTGAACGAGACGCTCGATGCCGTCTCGACGCCGCTGTCGGAGGCCGGCGCCGTGCTGGCGCGGGTCGCCGAGCACGATCTCACGGTGCGCATGCACGGCCGCTATGCCGGCGATCATGCGGCGCTGGCCACGAGCCTCAACCGGGCCATCGCCGACCTCGGGGCCGCGTTCGCCGACGTGCAGCGCGAGGCGCACAGCATGGCGGCATCGACCGAGCAGATTGCCGCGTCGGCGCAGGAGCAGGCGCGCGGCGCTACCCGTCAGGCGGAGCTGCTGCAGCATGTGAGCGCGGAGGCCGCCACCCAGCGCCACTCCAGCGCCGAAACGGCGCGCGAGGCGGAGACGCTGAGCACGCTGGTCGGGGCCACCCACCGCGCTGCGGGCGAAGGGCGGGTGCGGGTGGAGGCGGTTGCGTCGGCCATGCAGGTCATTCGTGCACGGGCCACCGAAACGCAGAAGATCGCCAAGCAGATCGAGGAGATCGCCTTCCAGACCAACCTGCTGGCGCTCAACGCCGCCGTCGAAGCAGCCCGGGCCGGCAGTGCCGGGGCCGGTTTTGCGGTGGTGGCCGACGAGGTGCGCTCACTCGCCCTGCGGGCCAGCGAGGCCGCGCGCGAAACGCAGCGTGTCATCGATGGCGCGGCCGAGAGTGTCGCCGAAGGGGTGCAGCTCGGTGAACTGGCGGTGGGCGTACTGCGCGACATCGCGGCGCATGCGCAGGATGCCGAACAGCTGGTTGGCAACATCGCCCGTCATGCCGCCGAGCAGGCCGTCGGCATCACCGGCATCACCACGAGCGCCGAGGGGCTGTCGGATGTGGTGAGCGCGAGTGCCGCCGGCGCCGAGGAGACGGCCTCCGCCGCCGCGGAAATGTCGTCGCAGGCTGGCACGCTGCTGGCCCTCGTCGATCAGTTCGCCATCGCCGATGACACTACCCACGAAGTCGCCTCCTCGGCACGGCGGGCGGTGCGCGACGAGGAGCTGGCGATCTTCTGAGCGGGGGTGCCCGCCGGCGATCAGATCATTCCCTGAGGAACGATACCCCCTCCATCTGCCGCGCCACGGCGGATGGGGGGGCGATCCGCAGATGCTGCAGAATGGACGGGGCGATGTCCACGATGGCCGCCTGACCATTCGTGAATCGCGGCGTGAGCGGCGTGCGGTTGGTCACGATCCACGTCGTGCGCTCCCGCGAAGACTGGCCGCCATGCCCCTTGCCGGTGCGCGGGTCGCGGCCATGATCGGTGGTCACCACAATCATCCACGGCTCGCCCAGCGCCTGTCGCTGCTGTACGGCCGCCCAGATGCGCCCCACGCGGGCATCGGCTTCACGCACCGCGTTGTGAAAGGGCGCGCTGTCGCCGTGCGCGTGCCCCATGTCGTCGGTGTGCTGCAGATACACCCACGTGAGATCGGGGCCGCGCTCGGCGATGTACGCGGCCGCCTCCCTCGTCACCCGGTCGTCGATGGCCCGGATGTATTCGGCCGACTTGTCGTGGGGAAACGCCACGGTGTCGAGTTCGAAGCCGTCAGCGGTGTGATCGAGGCGGAAATCCCCGGCGCCGGCGCGCCCTTCGCCGATGAGCACCGTGCGGTTGTCCTGCCAGGTGGAGAAGAGCGCCGTCACTCGTGACGGGGCGACCGTTTCGACGATGCGGAACAGGTTCCAGTAGGCGTAGTTGGGCGACTGGTTGCTGTTACCGCGCACGTTGTGCTTGTTGGCCCAGGTGCCGGTGAGGAGGCTCATGTAGCCGGGCGCCGAGATGGTGGGTGTCTCCGTTGGCCCCCCGAGTTCGCCGCCCACGTGGGCGCGTGCGTAGCCGCCGGCGGCGGCAATGGCATCCAGCGCCGGCGTGGGCACCTGTTCGAGCACATCTGCCGGGATGCCGTCGAGCAGCACGAACACCGCCTTGGGCGGCGGGGCGTCGGGACGAGTCGCGCGGGAGTGGCAGCCGGCCATCAGCAGCGCGAGCGCGGCGACGATCAGCAGCGGGCGGGGCATGGAATCACGGCAGGGCATGTGGCAAGTTGCACGCGCAGCGGCATGTCCGCGACGCTTTGCAGGTGATGGAACCATGGCGTGACGTCGTGGTTACTCCCAGCCGGTCCCGGTGCTCAGCTCCCCTTGCCCTTGTGATTGATGATCGACCTTGTCGCCGCCGTCCTCGCCCTCACGGCGACCTTCGCGTACATCAACATCCGCTGGATCCGGCTGCCGTCGGCCATCGGCCTGCTGCTCACCGCGCTGCTCAGCTCCATGGGCGTCAAGGCGGCCGCCGCCTTCGGACTCGTCGACCTGTCGCCGGTCGTGCGCGTGCTGCAGGAAATCGACTTCCGCGAGACGCTGCTCGAGGGGATGCTTGGCCCCCTGCTCTTTGCCGGCGCGCTGCATGTGGATTGGACGGTGTTGCGCGAGCAGCGCTGGCCCGTCCTGCTGCTTGCCACCCTCGGCACGGTGCTCGCCGCGGGCGGGATCGCGTTGGGGCTGTGGGGCATCGCCCCGCTGTTCGGCTTCACGATCCCCGTGATCTGGGCGCTTGCCTTCGGGGTGCTCATCGCTCCCACCGATCCCATCGCGGTGGGCGCGCTGCTCAAGAAGGCCGGCGTCCCGCCGCAGCTGCAGGTGACCATCACCGGCGAGTCGCTCTTCAATGACGGCGTGGCGGTCGTGCTCTTCCTCGCGCTGCTCGGCGTGCTGGCCAGCGGCGCGGCGCCGGATGCCGGGGCGGTGGCCTCGTTGCTCGCGATCGAGGTGGGCGGCGGCATCGTATTCGGGCTCGTGCTCGGCTGGGTTGCCGTGCGCCTGCTGCGCGCCGTGGACAATTATCAGGTGGAGATCCTCGTGACTCTGGCACTGGTGTCGGCCGGCTTCTCCCTCTCGCGCCACCTCCATGTGTCGGGGGTGCTGGGCATGGTGGTGCTCGGGCTCATCATCGGCCAGAGCGGCCGCGCCGTGGCCCTCTCGCCCGTCACCCAGCAGCGCCTCGACGAGTTCTGGGAGCTGATCGACGAGTTCCTCAACGCCGCGCTGTTCGTGCTCATTGGCGTCGAGATTCTCGTGCTCGACTTCCAGGCACCGGCGCTGTGGCTGGGCGTGGTCATGATTCCGCTCACGCTGCTGGCTCGCTTCGCGTCGATTGCGCTGCCACTCGGCCCGCTGCGCACCCGCTTCAGTCTGCCGCGCGGCTCGCTGCGGCTGCTCACCTGGGCCGGCGTACGCGGCGGCATCTCCATTGCACTGGCGCTCGCGTTGCCGGCGGGACCGGTACGTACGACGCTGCTGGCCGTGACCTACGTGGTGGTTTGCTTCTCCATCCTGGTGCAGGGGCTGACGATGGAGAAGGTGGCGAAGCGGGTGCTGGACTGAACCGGCGGACGGTCGCAGGGGGCCCTCGCCGCCGATCGAAGACCCGGTCGCCGCCCCGTTTCAACTGGCGCTGTCCAGCCTGCCGTTCGGTTTTGCGCTCCACGACGCGACGATGCCGTACGTGTACGTCAACGACGCCTTGGCGGCCATCAATGGGTGCGCGGCCGCCGCGTATGCCGGGAAGACGGTCGAAGAGAACCTGCCCTCACCGGTTGCGGCCGAAGTGCGCACCCTGCTGGCCACGGCGCTCGCCACGGGGATCGCCGCGCGTGCGCGTGCGGGGCCAGACGACGCGCGATCAGGGCGAGCGCGTGTTCGACTGCGACTACGTGCCCGTATGGCACGCGGCGGCCAACCGGACCGGGAAGCCCACGCACGTGGCGGAGCTCGTGCGCGATGTCACGAGCGAGGCCGGCATGAGCGATCAGCTCGACCTGCTGCGCAGCATCCTGCAGCAGAGCACAGACGCGCTGTACGTGATGCGCCCGGACCAGCAGTTCCGCTTCGTCTATGTGAACCAGGCCGCAGAACGGCACTATGGCCGGCCGGCAGCCGACTTGCTCACCCTGCGGGCGACCGACCTCGATCCGCAGTGGACCCTGGCGGATCTCGAGGCGTCGTGGCAACACCTGACGACCATCGGCCCGCTCGCCTTCGAAACGATCCATCGGACCACCGGGGCGGGCGAGATTCCTGTCTGGATCAAGTCGCGGGCCGTGTGGCATGGGGGCATCGGATACATCGCCGGCTCCATTCGCAGCCTGGTCGGCGAACGGGCGGCGGAGCGTGAGCGGATGGCCCTGCGCGAACAACTGGAGCACGCGCAGCGTCTCGAAGCGGTGGGGCTGCTTGCCGGCGGGGTGGCGCACGACTTCAACAACCTGCTGGCGGTGATCCTGGCGAACGTGGAGCGGCTCGACTTCACCGCCGCACCGCCGGACGTTCGTGATTCCGCGTCGGCCATCCACTCGTGCGTGACGCGGGTGAGAATGCGGGCCGTGGGGTTGAGGCGACGGCAGTAGACGGTGAGATAGATGTTCATCGCGTCGTCGTGCGTCGTGAGCAGGATGCTCGGCGCCTGCGCGATGCCCGCCTCCCCGAGGACGTCGCGGGCGGCGGCGTCGCCCACGATGAGGCGGTCCACCAGCCCTTCGGCACGGGCCGCGAAGCCTGGTGACTTCTCCACCATGTGCACCCGCACGCCGCGCGCCATCAGCGCCCGCGCGGCCGCCCGCGCCACCTTGCCGCCCCCGAGCACGATCACCGGATGCGGGTTACGGTTGTAGATTACCAGCACTCCGTCGAGCTCGGCGATCTGTTCCGGTGTGCCCATCACGACCGGGATGCAACTCGGGCCGAGCACGAACTCCGGGCTGGGGGCGATGAGCCGCCCGTTGCGCCAGACGCCCACGACGGTGAGCCCCAGCTCGTCGTGCAGCGCCAGCTCCCCGATGGCCTTGTCCTGGAAGGGCGAACCCGCCACGGGAAACTCGGCGAGCTGCAGACCATAGAGCTGCCGAATGACGTTGGCGCGGGTGAAGCCGGCGTGCACGCGGTTGGCGAGATGTTCGCCGAGCGGCTGCGTGAGCGGGAGCACGTGCGTGGCGCCGGGGAGTTCGAGCACGTCGATTGACTCCTCCGACTCCACCAGCGAGACGATCGGCACCGTGAGACTCCGCTCGCGCACGGTCAGCACGATGTTCGAGTTCTCCTGGTCGCGGCTGTTGGCGAACACCAGGCGCGCCCGTTCGACGTGGGCGGCATCGTCTCGGGGACGCGGCGCACCCCCTTCATGCGGGACCGGTTGCGCTGCTCCACCCACGGTTCGTACACCGCGCGCACGAACACGAAGGGCATGCGGTACCGCGCTCGTCGCGCGGGCTCGGGCGTGTGGACGTGGTAGTCCCGCTGGTCCCCGACGATGGCGCGGGCGCGTGGGCGCTGCATGTGGGGTGGCAGATCACGGGGCGCGAGTTCTGGCGCGAGCCGGCGGCGCTCACGCGGGCGCGGGTGGCCGGCCCCACCAGCGGCATCTTCGTCTGGCCTTGAGGGGGTGGCACGTCGCCGCGCCGCCCTCACGCGTGCATGTTCAGGGCGTGTGCCGAGGCCGCAGCGTTGCTGCGCGGGCGCGGGAAACCCGCTGCCGACCGCCCCGCCGTGCCCGTCCTGAAACCGCGCGAGGGAGATCGTGTCCACCGTTTATGGAATAGAGGTCCCGCTCGGCCCGGTCGAGATCGGACTCGTGCGCTTCAAGTTCGGCATTGCGGCCGCGGCGAGCGTCGCTGCCCGGGGGCCGCTCACCATCGCCGACGGCGGGACCGCGTCGACGGGCCATGATCGCACCACCGGCCGCCCCACCATCGGCACCGAACGCACGCTCACACTCGGTGCCGAACGGCGGATCGCCGAAAACATCACCGTCGGCGCCAGCACCGAGCTGGCGGCGACGCGCATGGATCGGCTGATCGCGAATCCGTCGCCGCGCGGCTTCGTGTCGGCGCTCATCCGGGGCTTCAACCCGCGCGTACAGTTCGGCACCGACGACACCAACCTCACCGTCGATGTGCAGGCCGATTCCGACTTCTGCTTCTTCGGCGTGCGCGCCCACTTCCAACGGACGGCGCTGGAAAGCCGGTCGACCGAGGCCACCGGCTCAGTGGAGGGGGCCATGCTCATCGGCCCCAGTGCGCTCGCCATGCGGCAGCTGGCGCTGCGCGCGGGCCCGGGGCTGACGCGGGTGCTGATGCGCGCGATCCCCGGCATCGCGCCATCGGCCACGTCACTGGCCAGCTCGAGCTTCTTCGCCACCTGGGCCGGCCCCATCGGGTGGGCCATTCCCATCTCGTACGGCCTGCGTGACGCCACGATGGCGTACACCGACCACCTGCGCCAACTCGGCGAAGATCGGGGTCAGGCCAATCAGTGGGCCGCGGCGTTCGTGCGCGAAGCCTACGGACACCCGCACGATCACTACATCGGCACCAATGCCACCGTGGCCCGGCGGGGCATCGCGGCGGCCCGCGCGCTCGCGGAGCGACACGGCTGGGTGCATGTGCAGTCGCGGCTCGAAAAGGACTACCACGGTGGACGGCCCCCGCGCGCGCTGTCGGCGGCGACGGGACGGTACGACCACCGCGAACTCGAAGTCATCGCCTTCCGGTTCGGCGAGGCGATCTTTCGCCAACGCCGACACGGCGGGCGCATACCGGAGACGCTCGAGCGGTTCTGAACGCCGCGTGACGTTGGTATGGCGCGCGGGTGTACGGCAGCCGCGGCAGGTCCTCGAGTGTCGGCGGCCGTCCACCCAGCGCATCGACTTCGGCGTGCAGACGCGCCTCCGCCTCGGGGTGCTGCGCCAGCAGCCGCCACGCCTAAGTGAGCGCGCTGGCGGTGGTTTCGTGTCCTGCAAGCACGAGCGTCATGATCTCATCGCGCACCCAGCAATCGTCGAGCGGGCGGCCGGCCGTGCGCGCGGTCTCGCGTTCGTCGTCGCCGGCCTCGGCGTCGCGCGCCGCGAGCAGCATGGCCAGCAGATCGTCGCGCTCGGCGGCCTGCGCGATGAGGGCGTTGATGCGGGCATCGAGGCGCGCGCGGTGGGTCACGAAGCGCCGCGCCGCCGGCAGCGGCAGATGTTCGAGCCAGCGTGCCACCGGCAGCGTGAGCGGCCCGTACAGCGCGAGCCCGGCGTCGAGGTAGGCGCGTACGTCATCCACCGCCGCCAGCGCCCCCAGCGGGTCCCGCAGAAATGACAGCATGGCCAAGCGTCAGTTCCTCACGTGTCCCGAACGTCTTGGTGCATCCACGGCCCGGCGGCCGCTGCGCGTCCGTATGCAACGGCCGACGGCGCCCGGAGGTTCACCGGATGGTCCGATCTGGCCACGAAGGCGAACGGGCGTACTACGCGTACGCCTCCGGCAGCCCCGCCGCCAGCAGTCCGGGGCGCATGAGCTCCGGCGTGATGTCGTCGTAGCGCATGAGGCGCCCCAGCTCGGCGGACAGCAGCGCCGCCACCTGCGCATGATCGAGTGCCTCGTCGCCGGTGAGATCGAACGCCCGGTTGGCGAAGCGATCGCCGGTGAGCAGCGCGGCCGCCACGGCGGCGATATCGCGGGCGTCGAGGAAGCTGCCCTTCGCCGAGCCCGTGGGGAGTTGGATGGCGCCCTGCGTGCGGATGCCGTACAGCCAGAAGGTGTGGAAGTTCTGCATGAGCCAGTTGGGGCGGATCAAGTTCCAGGTGAGCCCCGACGCTTCGAGCTGGAGTTCGAGGCAGCGCATGGGCGCCGACGGGTCGGCGTCGGCACCCATAGCGGTCATGAGCACGATCTTGCCGACGCCGTGCGCGCTGGCAGCCTCGATGACCGGCCCGAGCAGCACATCCTGGTTGGTGTGGCCCGGCGGCGAGAGCAGAAACGCTCCGTCGGCGCCGGAAAGCGCCTGCGACAGACCGGCGCCGGTGGTCAGGTCGAGGTGCACCTGGCCGGGACCGGCGTTGCGGCTGGTAGCGCGGCGCACCGTGTGGCCGGCGCTTTCCAGCAGGCAGGCAAGTTCACTGCCGACGGTCCCGGTGGCCCCGATGACGAGAAAGGTGGACGTGGCGCAGCTCCTGAGTGGTGAGCGATGATGGATCGGAGCGGAATCTGCCCGAGACCAGCGGACGGAGAATGGAGCAGAGTTCGTTTTTCTTGTCCTTCCGTCCGGCTTACTCAATGTTCAGGAGCTGGATATCCTGAGCGACCTGCTCCGCGAGGCGGGGCTGCGGCGGCGTGTGCTGGACGTGCATGAGGTGCGGGACATCGACGTGCTGCGCTTTCCGTGCGAGCGGAGCGTGGGCTTTCACGTGGTGCTCAAAGGCACGCTGTGCGTGCACACCGACGGCGAGGCGGCGCCGCTCATGCTGGAAGCGGGCGACGTGGCGGTGATGGGGCGCGGCTGCCATCACCGGCTGGCGGCGCGCGCCGACGTGCGCGGTCTGCCGGTGGCGGAGCTCTCGGCCCGCCGCGACATGGCCGGCGCGACGCCGGCGTGGCCGGGAAGCGCGCGGGTGGTGAGCGGAGCGTATCAGCTCTGGAACGCGCCGCTGCACCCGTTTCTTGCGGAATGGCCGGCGTGGCATGTGGTGCGCGGCAGCCACACCGCCTCGCTGGCGCCGGTGCCGCTGTGTGTGAAGCTGCTCATGCGGGAGATGGCCGAAGAGGCCATGGGGCGCGATACGGTGGTGCACGCGCTGCTCGACGTGATCTTCACGCAGCTCCTGCGCGACATGAGCGACAGGCGGGCGGCGCAGGGGGCGTCGTTCAGCCAGGCGGTGCACGACCCGCAGCTGCTGCGGGTGGCGCAGTGCATGCACGAGGATTGCGCTCGCGACTGGACGCTGGACGCACTGTCCCGTGAGGCGGGGCTGTCGCGCACGGTGCTCGCCGAATGCTTTCGGATGGCAATGCACGACACGCCGTTGTCGTATCTGCGCACGGTGCGGTTGCAGCGGGCCATGCGGTTGCTGGTGGAAAGCATGGACACGCTGGAGCGGATCGCCACCGCGGTGGGCTATCGCGACGCGTTCGCGTTCTCCAAGGCGTTCAAGCGCAGCGTGGGGCAGTCACCGGGGGAGCATCGCCGGCAGCGGGCGGCCGAGGAGCGTGCAGGGCTGCGCTTCCCGATATCGGATGTGATGGGGTGATTAGCAGCGGTGTCGGCCGACACCATGTGGGGGAGATACTCGGCTTCCAGAAGTGCACGCCGTCCATTACCGTCTTAGCGAGCGCGGCGGTATGACCGACCTGTGACGGAGTGCGAATGCGATCCCCGACCGTACGATATGCTGCGCTGATCCGGGTGCTCGACTGGTGGCGGCCCGCCCGTGAACTGTCCCGGCAGGCGCTGTTCCAGCTGCGCTGCGTGGTGGCGTACAGCCTGTTCGCGCTGGTGGTCACGCTGTACTCCGCCGTGCAGAGCCGCGGCGGCAGCCCGCTCGCGTTCACGCTCTTCGGCGGCTACGCGGTGGGCACGCTCCTCGTGCTGCTGGCCGGCCGGCTGGGCGTCTCGCCCACGCGCGTGGCCTGGATGGCCATCTTCCAGCTCGGGGTGTTTCTGTCGCTCGTGGCGCTGGTGAGCACCAGCACGCGGCTCGACCAGCTCTTCTGGCTGGTGCTGCTGCCATTGAGTGCGCGGGCGGTGTTTTCCAACGAGGAGCCCGCCGAGGGTGCCGTGCCATCGACCTGCGGGCGGCCCATGCTGATCGCCACGGTGGCGGCCCTGTTGCTGGGCGTCCTCGTGGTGGTGGCGCAGTCGCAGGGAATCAGCTTCGGCCAGCCGCCACGCGACATGCCCAATGTGGTGAAGGGCACCGAGCACGTGCTGTTCGTGGCCACGGTGGTGGGGCTGCTGTGGGTGCACGAGCTCACCGTGCGCGCCACCCTCGAGGAGCTGCGGCTGTTGCAAAGCCTGGTGACCTGCTGCTCGTGGTGCCGCAACGTGCGCGAGGAAGACGGGTCATGGGTAACGCCCGACATCTATCTCGCCAACCGCAACCGCACCCCGGTGACGCACGGCATCTGTCCGTCCTGTTTCGCGAGGGCGACGGACTGAGGGGCGTCAACCCCGGGCTGTTCGACAGCTCGATACTCCGACACTTTGGCGCTCGATACACACGGACGACCCGGCGTGCGGTTCAGAGCGTCGGGATGCCGAGGCCGGCCAGATAGCGATAGGTCTCGTCGTAGTTGGCCGGCTGCAGCGTGTTGTCCGACTTGCGACCCTTGGGTACGAAGAGCGCCATTCCCTGCCGGGCCCGTGTGAGCAGCACACGATAGGCGTTGAGCAGGTAACGCTGCCGGTCGGCGTTGCGCACGGTCACCCATCGGTCACCGCGGAAGCCGTGAAACGACCATGCCTCCCGCTGTCGGCGCAGGTCCGCATCCCAGCTCACAAGGGTCCAGTCGAGCTCCAGCCCCTGCGTCTGGAACTCGGTGGCCGCGTCCTCGAGGTAGTAGGATGAGCGCGTGTCGGCGCGATCGGTCAGGAAATACTTGACGGGGTCCACATTCACGCGCACATCGATGCAATAGGCCTTGAGCCGCTGCGCCTGCGATGACGCCAGGAGACCGTAGCGCTCACTACCCCGCGCCTGGTTGCGCACCCACGTCTTGGCCACCGTCCGATCACGCGTGAGTACGATCGGATACCGAGGAAGCACGCTCCCGAGCAGGTCGCGCGCGCGATCCTCGTCCGCGTCGAGCGCGGCCTTCACGAAACCAGAGACCTGCTCGGCACGAAATGAGCGCATGGACACCGCCAGATGCAGGGCGTACTGCGTCTCCACGTGGGCGCGTGACCCAAGACGCGCGATCGACTGCCCCGCGGCATACTCGCTGTCGTGCAGCTCCGGCGAGATGTACGTGTGCCAGTGCGGATAACGCGCCCGCACCGCGTCGAGCCAGGCCCCGATGCCCGCCTCGCCGGTATGGATCTCCTGTCCGCCGCCCACCAGGCACACCACCACCGCCCAGTCGCGGTGGCGATCCATGTACGAGAGCAGGAACTCCGGCTCCGACATGGTGAAGTCGCGGACACCCTTGCGCTGCTTCATGAACAGCGCGGTCTTGTTGCGATTCCACGCGCGCTGTGCCTCATCGAAGATGGCCACGTGCTCCACGGGCGGGCGCACGGTATCACGTAGCCCCTCGTCGCGGAAGTGGTGCACGTTCTGGATGAACGGCTTTACCTTCTGGCGCACCACACCCTTGCGTTCCACGGCGCCGCCGAGCGCCGCCCGACGCGCGAGGTCATCCTCCACCAGTGCCTCGCGCAGAACGGCAACGAGCGGACCATTGCCGGACAGGAACACGGCATGCGTATCGTCGTGGCCGAGGTGTTGGGTGGCAATGTTGAGTCCCACCAGCGTCTTGCCTGCGCCGGGCACACCGGTCACGAACACGACGGCCTTCTCGCGGTGCGCGCGACTGCGTGCGATGATCTCCTCGACACAGGCCGTCGTCGAATGCAGGTTGCGTGCACCGGCGTCACTGCGCGCAATGGCCAGCACCGAGTGCCGGGCGTATAGCGCCTTGGCTGCCTCAACGATGGTGGGACTGGGGCGATACGGCGCCCTCACCCACTGGTCGGCATCGAGCGCGCCCGTCGGTGCGAGGTCGAGCGCCGAGCGCACCGCTTCACCGACGGTGCGGGCGTTGGCATTGAGCGGTGGATACACGCCGTCGGCGTGGGGTGGCTGCCAACTGCTGTCGGGCGATGTGCCGCTGGTGGCACAAAGCACCGGGAAGATCGGCGTGTCGCGACTCGCCTCATGGAAGTTCTTGAGATCGAGGGCGTAATCCCACGCCTGGTTGTAATCCGCACGGGTGTAGCTCTGCTCGCCAACCTTGAACTCGATCGGAACGACCGCTGACTTCGCCACCACCACGCTGTCGATGCGGCTGCCGAGTCGCGGGACATCGAACTCGAGGAAGAGCGAGCCATCGATCCCGGCGAGCGACTGTTTCAGAACCCGGATCTGCTCCTTCCACGCCTCCGTTTGTGCGCCGTCGATGGGGAGGCCGCTCCCCCCGGCCAGATGGCCCAGTACGGTGGGCTCATCGGCGGTGAGGAAGGTCGCAATGGGGGCGGCGTAGAACGCGGATTGGCGAGGGAGGTCATTGGCCGGCGGCATACAGCGAAGCTTGTCGCGGCGGCGGCCGAATCACCAGGGCGCCGGCCTACTATTGGAGCGAGAACTGAAACCCCTGCTGCACGAGCTGTTGGACCGCACGCCCACCAAGCAGCGCCGGCGTGAACTGCATGTCCGCGACCGCCACGCGCACGGCCTCGGCGAAGAGCGGATCGTCCGAATTGAGCACCTTGAAGGTCGACATGTCGACCGTGCCGTTTGGTGTCACCACGAACTGCGTGAGCACCGCGCCTTCGACCTTCGCCGCACGGAGCGATGGCGGATAGGTCGGGCCCTTGCTGCCCCGCACCATCAGGGTGGGCGTATCGACCTGGAAATCGAAGTAGGGCCTGTCCGGGGTCGTGGTCACCGGCTGATCGGCAGCGATGGGCGCCACGTTCTGGCGCGCGGCGGCGGGCGTGGGCCCCATCAGCCCATCGCTCACGCGATTGGAGCAGGCGGCGGCGAGCGCGAGCGACGCCACGACGGAGGCCGCGAGGATCTGCGCGGACGGACGGCGGGGAGGCGTGGCAGTCATGACGGCGATTCTCCGGGCGAGTTGTGAACGGGACGGGGCAAGCATCGGGGCGAAGCGTGCCGCGCTGCCACGTTGCGCAATGAGCAGCAGCAGTCTGGCGTAGCGCTGACGGTCGGATTCGGCAGCACGCGTGCGGGCATCGCAGTCCACCTCCATGGCGAGGCGCAGACGGCTGGCGATGAACCAGAGGCCCGCATTCCACGGCGCGAACGTGGTGGCGGCCACCGCCAGCCACACCAGCCACGGGTCGCGCGCCCGGCAGTGTTCGCGTTCATGACGCAGCACGAGCGCACGCAGCGGGGCATCGAGCTCGAGCAGCCACGCGGGCACCACGATGTGCATATCGCGCAGGCCGATCACGGCGGGGCCCAGCGACTCCGAGACGAGCACGGCGTCGCCATCCAGGTCACGCGGCGTGGCGGTGGCGCGGATGCGCCGCAGCATGACGATGGCGCGCGCCGTCTGCAGCAGCATGACCAGGCTGACCACGGCCCATAGCGCGAGCAGTGTGGTGTCGAGATGGCGCAGCAGCAGGTCGAGGAACGTCGCCGGAGCGTCGGGGAGCGGCTCGGCGATCGCGACGACATCACCCATGCGTACGCTGGCCGGGTCGCTGGCGGGCTTGGTGAGAGAGAGCCACGCCATCGGCGGCCAGACGAACGCGACGGCGAGGGCGGCAAGCCACACCGCCCGGGTGGGACGCCGGGCCACGCGCAGCAGGCGTTCCCCCCCGAGCGCGGCCACCCCGATGAGCAGGGCAAAGCTCGTGGCCGC
The DNA here is from genome assembly GCA_040379205.1 of Gemmatimonas sp. Classification (GTDB taxonomy): domain Bacteria; phylum Gemmatimonadota; class Gemmatimonadetes; order Gemmatimonadales; family Gemmatimonadaceae; genus Gemmatimonas. The sequence continues at coordinate 10,288 of JBEILM010000021.1, read as the reverse complement.
CAGCATCCAGAGGCCGATCATCGGTTTCCGCCCGGCTTGGTCTTGAGGTCGCGGGCGAGCGTCTGGAGCTCGTCGGCGGAGATGCCATGTTCGCTCACCAGCTGCGCGATCAGGGCGCGCGGTGAGCCGGCGAAGAGGTTGGCCATGAGGCGCGACAAGGCATGGCGCTGGGCGGTCTGCCGCTCGACGAGGGGGAAGTACCGATGGGCACGGCCTTCCTCCTCGTGTCGCACGTAGTGCTTGGCTTCGAGGTTGCGCAGCACGGTGAGCACCGTGGTGTAGGCCAGCGGGTCGCTCAGCTGGTCCCGCACTTCGTTCACGGTGCCGGAGCCGAGCTCCCAGAGCGTGGACATGACCTCGAGTTCGCGATCGCCGAGGGGGGCGTCGTTCACGGGGCGGAAGGTGCGGGGTGGGAGGGCAGACCGGCCATGCCCGCGTGGGTTGCGGCGGGCTAGCCACGATCCACGTAGTACTATGGCAATCGTAGACGGCTCTGTCAACTAGGTCTATAGTGGCTGTATAAGCCAACACCTTCGTGGCGACCGCCGACGAACGGCCTCGTGAGCGGTGAGCTTTTTTCCATGTAATCGATTGTGAGTAGTTATTTTACGATTATAAGCTGCTTAGGATACAGCATGAACGAACCGGTGCGACGATACCTGGCCAAAATCGGCCGGCGCGGCGGCATGCGCAGTCGGCGTATCCTCACGCCCGAACAGGCGCGGGCCATGGTCGTCAGTCGCGAGGCCAAGCGGGCCGTGCGGGAGTTCGAGCACTCGGCGATCGGCGCGCCCACCTCCGATCTGCCGGGGGTGGAGATCGTGCGTGCAGGCCTTCGTGATCTCGCCCGACGCGAACGCTCCATCGATGCCTTTCTCGTCTCCATGGCGGCGCCGCGATTTCGGCGGCTTGGCGTCCGCGTACCAGAAGGGTTCGCGCACCCGGAGGACGCGCTCTTCGACCTGCTCGAGGATGCGTACGGCAACGCGGCGCACTCGCGCTACAATGCGCTCGTCCGTCGGATCGTGAGTTTCGCGCGCGCAGCCGCCATCGCGGGGCGTTCGCATGCGTGAGGTCGCGACGAGCGAACGCATCGATCGCTTTCTCGGCGCGCTCGCTCAGGTCGCCACGGAGCCGACCACGGTGTACCTCGTCGGCGGAGCCACGGCCGTGCTCATCGGGTGGCGCGAGAGCACCCGCGACATCGATCTCGTCATTCGCCCGGAATCCGATGCGATCCTGCGCGCGATCCCCAGGCTGAAGGAGCAGCTCGCGATCAACGTGGAGTTCGCGGCGCCCGATCATTTCATCCCGGTGCCGCCGCATTGGGAGGAGCGCAGCCCCGTCGTGAAGCGCATTGGCCTGTTGACCGTGCGCCATTACGATCTGACGGCCCAGGCGCTCGCCAAGATCGAACGCAGCCATGTGCGCGACCTGGCGGACGTGCGCGCGATGCTCGACGCCGGACTGGTGACGGCCAACGGATTGCGGGCGGCTTTCGCCGACGCGGAGGGGGCGCTCTACCGCTATCCAGCCGTCGATCCAGAGAGCTACCGGCAGGCGCTCGACGACGTGACGGGTGCCGGTTCATGAACCGGCGCCGCGCCCGTGCGCCGCAGTCACCTCACGGCAGGCGTGCTTCCGCCATGGGCACGTTCACCGGGTCACACCAGATGATCACCCACGAATACGCCGGCGCGCCGGCCGGGATCTGAAAGGTGTAGCTCTGGCCGCCGCGGTTGCTGCGCAGGGCGCCAATGCGCAGCGGCTGCCCGGAATTGGGGTTGTTGGTGGTATTCAGGTAGATCGTCGGCCCCGGCGTCTGCCCGATGGTGAAATCGGGACTGAACTCCAGGCGCGCCGCCGTGCCGTTCACCACGAGTGTCACGGAACCCGTGACCGCGTAACCGGTGCGCCGCAGCTGCGCCATGACGCCGGAGCCCGATGGCGCCATGTCCCCTGGTGCGAGCGGCGCCGCATCGGGCGCCGTCGGCGGATCGCCGCCGCCACACCCCAGGAGAAGGACACCGGACAGCACCAAGGCACGAAGTGAGTGTCGCATGGGAGAACGCCTCGGGAAACGGGTCGGAGACCAACGGAGACAATCGTCCGTGGGGTAAGTCGCTGGTGGCCGTTTTGGTTCCTGCCGGCCATGGCCGAAGACACCGGCAGGCAGCCTGACGAGGTCGGGAAAGCGCTCAGTGGCGCCAGCGGAACGTGCGGATCTCCACGGCCGCCCGGGCGCCGGTCTGCTCGGTGTCCTGCATGATCCCGACCGCCTGAATACGCTCCACGGTCCACTGACAGTGCGCCGCCGCATCCGACGCGGGGGCGAACGAGAGCTGCTGCCACGCTGACGTATCGGCGTGGGCGACGCGAATGTCACAGATCCGGTCGGCCACCGTCGTCCTCGGGCCTCGGGGGACCGCGCCAATCGAATAGAACAGCGTGCGCGGACGCCGAAGCCCGAGCCGCGGCGCATCGAACACGAAATACAGCCGCAGCGCGGCATCCGACTGCGCAGTCCGTGTGAGGTCGGCGCCCAGCGGAAGGATCGGCGTGCGAAACTGCAGGATGGCCGTACCATGGGAGGAGAGCGGGTCGCTGCGCAGATCACGGCCGTACCAGGCAGCCTGGCCCTGTCCACTGATCGAAAACAGCGGGCCTTGCCCCTGAACGCGCACCACCGAGGTCGGCGCGCGCGCCCCGCGAACCGGCCGGACCTGCCAATCGGGAGGAAGGCTGTCTCCCGCTGCCGCCGACGACAACCCCAGCAGATCCCGCTCGGCGGCACGCTGGGCGCCGGCATCGAGCAGCAGACCGGTCACCACCGTGAGTATCCATCGTACAGCCAGCATGTGGTGCGCTCCGATCCGGGAGATCGCGGTGCGCCGCACGTCACGATCCGGAAACGTGCGGTTCGCTCAGGCATCAGCGGTGCGAAGGGTATGGCGCGTCGGGAGTGTACACCGCTGGCCGGCGATTGTGGCCGCGCATCCGAATGCGCGGATGCGGTGCCGGCATGTTGTGACGTCGTCAGGGCACGATGTTCCCGCCAACCCCCGCCCCCGACAGCAGATATTCGCTGGGTGTGACGCCGTACCGCTCGTTGAAACAGCGGAAGAAATGCGAAATGCTGCGGAACCCCACGCTGAAGGCCACGTCGGCCACCGAGCCGCTGTTGGTGAGCAGCAGCCGGGCCGCTTCCTCCACCCGCAGACGGCGCAGCAGCTCCGAAGACGTCAGCCCCGTCACCTGCCGCACCCGGCGGAACAGGTACGTGCGATCCTGAGCCACCGCATCGGCCAGCTCGGTCACCCCGAAGTCGGCATCACCCATCCGCGCCCGAATCGCGGCCAGCACCCGGTCACGATAGGCGCGATCGCCATGCCCGGTGTGTCGGCGTCGCTGTCCCCTGCACCGTTCACCGCACCGTTCGGCATGTCGCGCGGTGGCTCGCTCGGCGGCGCGGCGATGCCGAAGCGCAGCTGGAGCCGCCGCTGGGCGGCAATGAGATTGCGCACGCGCACATCGAGCTCGCGCATCTCGAACGGCCTGCCGAGGTAGTCGTCGGCGCCGGTTTCGAGCCCGGAGATGCGCTGCTCGTGCTCCGCCTGCGCCGTGAGGAGGATGACCGCGAGGTACTCCGTTTCCGGATCCCGGCGCAGGCGTCGCACCAGTTCGCGACCGTCGAGCCGTGGCATCATGACGTCGGAAATGATCACGTCGGGGAGCTGCGACTTGGCGAGCGACAGCGCCTCCAATCCGTCGGCCGCTTCGATCACGCGGAAGCGCGCCGCGAAATGGTCGCGCACGAACGTGCGCATGTCGTCGCTGTCGTCCACCACGAGCAGTGTGGGGATGTCGAACTCGCGATCGTCGCGCAGGCCGGACACATCGATCGGGACGGGTCCCGAGTTCTGCCAGGAGTCCGTGGCGCGCACCGAGCCGCCCTGCAACTCCACGAGCTCCTTCACGAGCGACAGGCCAATGCCGGTACCGGGCTGCACCGTCGTGTTGGACTCGTCCACCCGATAGAAGCGCTCGAACACCAGCGCGAGTTGCGCGGGCGGTATGGCCGGCCCCCGTGTTGGACACCTCGATCACGATCGACGTGGGTTCGCGGCGCAGCGCGAGGGTGATCGTCCCGTCGGGCAGCGTGAACTTCACGGCGTTCGACAGCAGGTTGCCCACGATCTTCTCCACGGCGTCGCTGTCGAGTGTGACGTGGCACTGCGCGGGCGTATCCACCAGCAGCTGCAGCTGCTTGCGCTCGGCGGGGAGCCGGAAGGCTTCCACGGCGCCGCGCAGCTGGTTGACCAGCTCCAGCAACCGGCGCGCGTTGCGCTGCGCGAGGTCGAGCCACTGCCGCCCCTGTTCCTGCACCTGCTGCTGATCGCGCAGGCGATCGAGCGGCGCAATCATGAGCGTGAGCGGCGTACGCAGCTCGTGTGACACGTTGGCGAAGAAGCGGCTGCGTGCCTGGTCGAGCTGCTGCAACTCGGCCGCCTGTGTTTCCAGCTGCCGGTTCTGTCGCTCGAGCTGCTGCTCGCGATCGCGCAGGGTGAGCGTGCGTTCGGTGACGAGCTGCTCGAGCTCGCGCGCGCGGATGACCGACGCCCGATTGCGTCGCTGGATGGTCGCGAGCAGCAGCGTCACCAGCCCCAGGCCGGCGAGGCTGCGGAACCACGGGGTTTCGAAGAACCGTGGCTCCACGATCACCGTGAGGCGGGCCGGTGACTCCTGCCACGCCTGCCCCGGCTTGGTCGCCTGCACCCGAAAGGTGTACGTGCCGAGCGGCAGCTTGGCGAAGAACGCACTGCGGCGGGTGTCGTTGTCCACCCAGGTGTCGTTGTAGCCGTCGAGCCGATAGCGGAAGCGCACGTTGCGCGGCTCGAGGAATCACCGGCCACCACCTGCTCGATGACGATGGGCGGCGGCACGGTGTCCGGCACGATGGCCGAAGGATCGACGACCGCAACGCCATCCTGCGTTGCAAACCAGAGGCGCCCGTCGCTCGTCCGCGCGCCGGATGGCTGAAAGCCGCCGTTGCACTCCTGGTTGCACATCCCGTCCCGCTCGGTGTAGCTGGTGGAGCGGAGCGCCGTCGCCTGCCCGTCCAGCACGGCGTTTGCTTCCGCCCGCGCAATCCAGAACAGGCCGCGGTTGGAGCTCATCCACAAACGCCCGAAGTCATCGGCGAGGATCTCGTGGATGGATTCGTCATACAGCCCGTGCCGCTTCGACAGCGTGGCCATGCGCCGGCCGCCGGACGGCTGGCCGCTGCCGGACCACGCGGCGGGATCGAGTCGCGCCAGCCCGCGGCCTTCGGTGCCGGCCCAGAGCATGCCGGCGTCGTCCACGTGCAGCGCCCGCACGAGGTCGCTCGGCAGACCATCCGCCGTGGTGACCGATCGGAACGCGCCGTCGCGATAGCGCACCACGCCTCCCCCGTTGGTCCCCATCCACAGCGCCCCGTCGGGCGTGCGGGCGAGGCGCGCACGATATGAGTGGGGGCACCAGCGGTGCCACTGGCACGGAACAGCCGCCCATTCTCCCACCAGAGGACGCCCGCGTTGCTTCCGACCCAGAGTCGTCCGACGCGGGATCCTCGTGGAGCGCGTACACATCCGTGAAAACGCCGCTTTCGAGTTGCTCGGCGATGCACCGCACCTCGGGAACGCGGGTGCAGCGGAACAGCGCGTCGCTTTTGCCGTCGGTGCCCATCCACAAGGTGCCGTCGCGACCCTCGAGAAAGGTGCGGACCGACCGGGAGGTGAACCCCGGCAGCCAGGTGCGTTCCGCACGGCCGGTTCGCGCATCGATACGGGAGAAGCCGCGGCCCAGCGATCCGACCCAGACCCCGCCCGCCCGGTCGGCGTACACGCCGTACACATTTCGGCCACCCAGCCCTTCGGGTTCGCTGAGCGTACGGACCAGCGTCGGCTTGATGCGGTGCAGCCCGCCGGCGAAGGTGCCGAACCCCACGCTGCCTTCCGAATCCGTCAACCCCGTGGTGATCAACAGGGCATCGACGGCGAGGCGGCCATTCGCGCTGGCGGACTCGGGGCCCAGGGTCAGGACGGGCACCCCGTTCCGCTTCAACGTGCTGCGGCGCCCATGCCACCAGCTGTCGGCGGACGTCCAGAGCGGGACGTTCGGGATGACCGTCGGCCCGACATCGAGCACGGAGATGGACTGGTCGTCCGCGAGCGCGACCGTGCCGCCACGGCCCCGTCCATGGAACAGCACCCCGCGACCACGGGGATCGGCCCGCAGGTTGAAGAGCACGATCATGTCGGTCGTGGGGCTGATCGGGAGCTGTCGCCACCCGTTCCGGTCATACCAGATCCCCGAATCGGTCGCCACCCACAGACGCCCGTCCGGTGCCTCGAACTGCTCGGTGATCTGTCGGCGCGCCAGCGCTGAGTCCCGAGGCACGACCAGCGGTTCGGCCGACCCGTCGGCCCCGACACGCAGTCGCAGGAGGCCCCGCCGTGCCGTGCCGATGCTCACCGTGCCGTCGCGCAGCCGCAGCACGTGCGACACCGTATCGGGCAGCAGATCGCGACGGATCGGCACGAGCGAGTCGCCGTGCACGCGCGCCAACCCCTCGCAGGTGCCCACCCAGTCGTGGCCGGACGCAGGGACCACCGGCACCCCGAAAGCCCAGACGCAGCCGGGGCGCGCAAAGGTGGTGAACCGCCCGGCGCGCCGTCGCACCAGCTGTTCCTGTTCGGTCCAGATCCACAGGTCGCCGCGTTCACTCTCCAGCAGGCGCAGGATGCGATTGCTCGGCAGCCCCGGACTGTTCGCGCTGTTGAAGACGGTGAACGTCACGCCGTCGAAGCGCACCAGCCCATCGAAGGTGGCGGCCCAGATGTAACCGTCCCTGGTCTGGGTGAGATGGTTGATGGAGTTCACCGGCAGGCCGTCCGCCACCGTCCACGTTTCGTGGATCACCTCGGCGCCGCCGAAGGCGGGGGAGGGCCGCAGCGTCGCCCGTTGGGCCACAAGCACGCCGGGTCCCCCATCGCGAGCATCGCGCCGGCGCCGAGTCCGACCGACCAGTGTCTCATGCGACGGGGGGAGACGTGGCGTCGCTCTCGTATGACAGCCATGTCGGTCCGGTGGACAGCCAGGGTTCGGGGGCCGAGCCGCGTGAGGCCCGTGGCCACGGGTCGCAAGCTATTGTCGCGCAATGCCTGGGGTGAAGGCACCAGGGGCAGGAGCGGTCAGGAGGAGAGTACCTCGCGGCCGTCGCCCCGGCATTCCCCCGAGGTTGCGGCTCATTGCCCGGATGTTGCGACCTGCCGATGGCGCTCGGCCTGCAGCATCCAGAGAATGCGCAGCGTGGCGGTGGCGACGCGTTGTGCCGATTCGGCCGCAGGACGTCTCGTCCTGCTTCCTTTCGGAACACCTGATCCCTTGGAGCCTCTGCATGCGATCCATCTGGTCCGCCCTCCTGCTGACCATCGCCCTCGGCGCGGAGCTGCCGGCGCAGGTGCGAACCTTCCAGCTCGCCGGCACCGCGGACTCTCACCAGCGCCGGGACCGACAGTTCGTTTTTTCGGTGGGGAGAGCAACCTCGTTCCCAATGAGTTCTCCCTCCAGATGATACAGCCCGAGCATTTCTGCGTCGCTCACTCTCTGGTTCACTGGGCCGGGGCGTCCTTCGCTGGTGGTGTGATTCAGGCGTATCCGGCGAGCTGTCCGACGGTACCGTTTCGCCAATGCAGCGTCGCCGATGAGTCAGATCTGACAGTTTCCCCACCCGTCCGCCGACTCGTCGCGAACGGCACCGCCACGCTCGTCCCCGAGCCGTCCGCGGCCCTGCTGCTGTTGCCCGCGCTGGGCGGGCTGTTGCCGCCCCGGGTCCGCCGCCGCGATTCGCGGGTGGCGTAATTCCGGTTTGGTCGGTCTCGACCTCGCGCGTCCCCCGAGGTCGAGCGACCAGGCGCGAAGCGCCGACTGACCGCGAGCGGAGGCTCCCCCGCTCGCGGTCAGTCGGATCCGCCCAGCTGCTCGAGATCGGCCAGATCCTTGCGCTGCCCGCCGGCCCGCGTGTTCTGCCGCAACCGTTCGAGATCCAGGAACGGAATGGCGCGACCGCGGATGACGTGCTTCACGCGTGCGTCCCATGGGGCAGAGAAATCGTCGACGCCAGCGATTGCTGTCGGCACGTCGACGCGGTTGAGCGGCAGGCCGATCTGAATCACCATGCCCGGCGTGGTGAGGAGCGCGAACACTCGTCACCGATCACGGCCGCAAGATGCGTACGGGGTGCCCGCGAGGCATCGGCAGTGACGGTGGTATGGGAGTGAACTCCGCCATGCGCGCCGACAGCATGGCCACCAGTTCGAAACGTTCCTCAGCGCTCGTGCCGCTCGTGAGGTCGTCCGACGGCTCCTCGCCACGCCGGAACACGCGCACCTGCCGTGCGTGGCGGCGTGGGAGCTCTTCGTGCGCGCTCATCTGCGATGGATAGCGAGCACGAGAGCTTTCCGCACAGCTACCAGTAGACATCCACGCCAAGGGTACTGAAGGCGACATCGTTGGTCACCACGGCGGCGCCTATGTCCAGCGCCTGCGCACCAATCGGTCGATCGAACGGATCGCGATGGGCGCTTGCCAGCTGTCCCGCACGAATGTCCGAGGCGACATTCACGTCGAGCACGCGAAAGCCATCGGCCTCCACCACGTACGCGAAGTCGTTGAGCATGACGGCAGGCACGCTCAGCTTGCCGAGTGGCACTTTGGTCGCGGTCTCGAACGCGGTGGCGGCACTCACGTACACCGTGCGCTGCGTCGCACCCAGCATGGCGCGGCGCGCTGACGACGACAGCCGTGGGCTATCGGCGTGCCACAGGATGAACACGACGCTGTCGAGCAGCAGCGGCCGATCGGGCTCCGTCATAGCCCCGACGCGTCGGCCTCGTCATCGGAAAGGGGCACGAACGCATCGTCGCTGAAGCGGATGACGTCCTTGAAACGCCCCGGCGTCGGCACGGGCACGAACGGACGGAGCTCCGCCACGGGGTGTCCGTTCACTCTGATTACGTACCCCTCGCCGGAGGCCGCGACCTCCCGGACGAGCGCGGCCAGCTTGGCTTTCGCCTCGGAAATGGGAATGGTCGGCATGATTGGTCAACCTAATCTGACCGTCTATATCGATCTATCCTGAATGACCGAGTATGCGCGGGAAGCCGGTGAGTTCTCCCCTCCATCGACGATCTGCAGGCACCGCGCGCGCGACCGTGCGATGGCGGCAGCCGATCGCATGCCGCACTGGCTCAAGTCGAGACCCTCTGGTATGATTTGGTATGACCAAGTCCGCAAAGATCGCCATCACCATCCCGCCGGCGGACCTCGCGGCGGCCGATGTGCTCGCCAAATCGCTGGGGCGGTCGCGCAGCTGGGTGCTGAGCGAGGCGCTGCGGCGCTTCGTGGCGAACGAACGGCTCAGCCACGAACTCGATACCTCGCGTGCCGCGCAGCTGCGCCGGGACCTCGCGCTGACCGCCGAGCAGCGGGTGCGTGAGGCCGAGCATGACATCAGCACGGTCGGCGGGTCGGCGCCGGTGCGTATCGAGCAGCCGCGTCGGTTCGAGCACTACGACGACTTCGTGGCCTGGCGCCGTGCGCGAACCGGCGGTGACTGAACCCACGACACGGGTGGCGCGCGTGTGTGCGCTGCTGAATGCCGCCGAGGCGCGCTACGTAGTCGTGGGTGCCACCGCCATGCAGCTCTGGGGCACCAGCCGGGCCACGCGCGATGTGGATGTCCTCATCGAGCCAACGCTGGAGAATGCCACCCGCGTGCTCGACGCACTCGCGCGTCTGCCGTTCGGCGTGGCCGCGGAGCTCACCCCCAACGCGATCCTGCAGCGTGGAGTGACCATGATTGGCGACATCCCCAATGTCGATGTGCTGACGCGCGCGTGGAATGTGCAGTGGCCGGAAGCCAGCCAATCGATCGCCGTGTTCGAGGTGGAGGGCATTCCCATCCCGACCGCGTCGCTGGAGACGCTCATGGCGTCGAAGCGTACGGGACGCCCGCAGGACACTGCCGACATTCTGGTGCTTGAAGCAATGCAGCATACCAGAGAGTCCCCAGGCTAACTTGGCAGCATGCCCCACGCCGGTCTTGTCCGCTACTTCGCCGCCCCCTCCCGCGAACGGGGGGAGGCGCTTGCCCGTGCTCGCTCGGTGCGCCTCCGGGGCGTCACCGAAGTGGCGCTCGTCGCCGATGCGTGGGGCACCGACCAGTACGTCATCGAGCTCGACG
>JBEILM010000020.1:0-51493 GCA_040379205.1 Gemmatimonas sp. | reverse complement strand
GTCTGGGGTACAACCTAGAGGGTTTTTGTGTTTTTCTCTCTGCCCATCGAAATACTATTCCCCCGTCTCTGTTCTCCCCTCTCTTGGTCTCGGTCGGGGCGCGGCGGCGTGTCAGGTCTCCCCTGAGTCCGCCTCGTCGGCTGTGGTGACACCGTGTGGGTATGTCCCGACGCCCCCCGCTCCGCCGCACCGATGTCGTCGCGCTGCGCCGCCTTGTATCGCATGGGGCCGACGAGCGCCTTGCGCTGTTGCGCGCCGCCGCGGACCGCCCCATCCGGGCCGCGGTCGTGCTGCGCGAGTGGCATGACCTCCTGCTGTTCCTGCTCGCGCATCCCGGTGACGCGGAGGAGGCGGTGTGGGCCACGGCGCAACTCGATCGGATCGCGAGCCGGGTGGCGCAGCTGCCCGAGCGGGCGCAGGGCGGGCTGCTCGACAGCGGGCTGGCCGGTGCGCCGGTGGAGGGCGCGTTCTCGCTGCCTCTGGTGCAGTGGCTGATGGCGCGTTGGCCGGGCCATGTCCGGCTGACTCAGGTGGACGCGCCGCTCGACGACGTGCGCGATGTGCTGCGGGCGTTGGTGCTGCCCGCAGAACGCGAAACGGTGGACGAGCCGGTAACCGATGCCGAGTCGCTGCTGGCGTTGATTTTCGGGGACGATGACGTGCGGTGGCTGCCGCTGCTGCTGGCCTGTTTCGAGGCGCTGACGGTGCCGGACGCCATGCGTGAGCAGTGGTTCGCCCGTCTGCGGGCGTGGGTGCGCATCGGCGGCGGCGCCGTGAGCTGCGCGGTCACGCAGGCGCGCGCGCCGACGGCGGCGCCCTTCACGCTCCCGGACGGCCTGCACCGCGGCGTCGATGTGGCCGCCGTGGTGGCACAGCCGGTACCGCCTCCGCTGCGCATCACGCCGCAGGCCGCGCGCGCACTGGTGGACACCGCGCGCACCGTGCTCGCCACGATGGCGCGGGAAACCGATCCCGTCACCCACGCCAGTGCGGTGACGCTGCACGACATGGGCCGAGGGCTGCGCATCGCTCTCTTCTCGCTCGACGTGCCGCATCGCCTGCCGTTCGACAGTTACGTGGGGTTCATGGCGTTCCGCAACGGCGTACCGCTGGCCTACGGCGGTGCGTGGATCTTTCCTGGCCGCTCCAAGATCGGCATCAACGTGTTCCCTGCGCAGCGTGGCGGCGAGTCGGCGTGGTTCTTCGCGCAGCTGCTGCGGCTGTACCGCGACCGGTTCCGTGTCGAGACCTTCGAAGCCGAGAACTACCAGCTGGGCTTCCACAATCCCGAGGGGCTGCGATCGGGCGCGTACTGGTTCTACTTTCGGCTCGGCTTCCGCCCGGCACAGCCGATGCTTCAGCGTGTCGCCGAACGTGAGTTCGCCCGATTGACGACGCGGCGCGGATATGCGGTGCCTTCGCGTGTGTTGCGGCAACTGGTCGAGGCCGGCCTCGAGTTGCCGGTGGCCAGCAGCTCGGCGGCGGCTGCTGCCGGCGTCCTCGATGCCGGCGCCCTCACGGCGGCTGTGTCGCGGCACATCGTGACCTGGTACGCCGGCGACCGGCCGCGCGCACTCGCGGCCGCGCGCCGGCGCGTGCAGGCGCTGCTGCGCGACGTGCTGCCGGCCGGTGGTGTAGCGCGATGGCCCGCCGCCTCACGGTCCATGTTCGAGCAGTGGCTGCCGGCGCTCGATCTCGTGGACGATCTCGAGACGTGGACGCACACCGAGCGCCTCCGCCTCGCCGCCGTGATTCGCTCCAAGGGAGAGGCCGACGAAACGCGCCATCAGCAGCGGCTGCGCACGCACACGCGACTGCTGGCGGGGTGGGCTCGCGCGCTGAGCGACTGACGGCGGCGCTCTGTCGGCTACGCGCGGACCGTACGCAGGCCGTTCCCGTGTCGTTTCCGTGCCGTCGTCCCGTGATCGGGTCGCGTTCGCGACAGGCCTGTCCGGTATATTTCGCCGCAGCATGCTCGACCGTCTGCTCATTTCGCTGCTCGCGGTGCTGCCCAAGCACCTGCTTAGCCGGGCCGCTGGCTTTCTCGCCAGTCGCCCGGTGCCGCCGTCGTGGCGGGCATCGGTGTACCGCGGGTACAGTCGCCTTTTCGGGGCGAGGCCCGAAGACGCCGAGCTGCCGCTCGAGGCGTATCCCACGCTCAATGCGTTCTTCACGCGCGCGCTCAAGCCCGGCTTGCGGCCGGTGGCGCCCAACGCCGTCGTCAGCCCGGTCGATGCGGCCGTGGGCGCGTACGGCGTGGTGGCCCACGACACGCTGGTCCAGGCCAAGGGCCGCACGTACTCGCTCGCCTCGCTGCTCGGCGACCGCGCCTTTGCCGAACGCTTCGACGGTGGCACCTACACCACGCTGTACCTGTCCCCCAAGGATTACCACCGCATTCACGTGCCGGTGGATGGTCGCATCATCCGGGCCATGTACATCCCCGGCGCGCTCTGGCCCGTGAATGCCGCCGCGGTCGCCCACGTCCCCGACCTGTTCGCGGTGAACGAGCGCCTCGTGGTTGCGCTCGAACGTGCCAATGGCGGCGTGATGGCGGTCGTCGCTGTCGGGGCCACCATGGTCGGCATGACCCGTGTGGTGTTCGATGACCTGCACACGAACGCCAAGCGGCGCACCGTGCAGGACCGGCGCTACTCGCCCACCATCCCGGTGCAGGCCGGCGGCCCACTCGGTCACTTCGAGTTCGGCTCCACCGTCATTCTCGTTTGCTCACGCGAGTGCGGGACCATCGAACCGCTCACTGTCGGGGCGGCAGTGCAGATGGGACAACCGCTCGGACCGCTGGTCCCGTAAGCGAGACCGTGAGGCGGGGAGAGTCGAGTGGGAGAATCGAGACGACGATAGAAGGTTGAGACGGTGAGCGACGAAAGAGCCGATCACCAGAGCGCTGCATCCTCGCGGAGAGTGGCGCCCACTGGCGGGGGCACGACACACGCCTCCCGGCGGATGAAGTGCTCGGTGTTCTCACCGTCTTGCGTGGCTCACCGTCTCAACCCTCAGTCGTCGTCTCGATTCTCCCGCACACGTCTCACCGCTCACCATCTGCCCCGGGGGCCGGTACGGTGGGGGAGTAGGCTGCTCCGGCATTGTGTTCGTAGACCAGTTTGCCTCCGCTGTGCCCTACGTTCCAGCCCGCCGCGAGCACGCCAAGGGTTCCGATGGCGCCCGCCATACGCATCGCACTGCCGATGCGGTTGGGGAGCAGCCCTCCGGCGGCGATGACCAGCACCCCGCCGGTCACCAGCACGAACAGCTCGGCGGCTTCTTCGTGGGTATGGATCGCCTGCTTCGGGACGATCTTTTCGACAGTATCTTCCTCCTCCTCTCCGGTCTTCTCGGCCACCAGGCCACTGACGAGCAGAAGCGCCAGCCCTCCCACTGGAAGGAACCAGGCGTGATGCGGCTTCATCCACCGCGTGCCGGCCACCAGGGCGACCAGCACGAGCAGGGGAACGAGCACGGTCAAGGCGATCGGCATGTGCACGATCAGCGCATGCAGGGGCAGCGATTGGAAGGTCATGGTCAGCTCCGGTTGAATGGGACGGGCGGTGTGTTGCGCGCCCTCGAGACCAAGTATCTGCCGTTTCATCGTCGCTCACCATCCGGCAGGTGTCGGGAATCTGCGCATCGGCGATCCGACATGTGTCTCATCCGCCTGTTCTTCGGTCTGTTTGTGCCTTCTCACCAGCAAAACCAGTCGATATGACCGAGTTTGAATCGGACTCCCCAGCGGGCATGGCCGGTCCGTTGCCAGTCGTTCTTGCCGCCTTTCTCCTGCTCGTCACGGTTGGGGGCATCGTCGATCTCGCGTTCGACCGGCCGACGACGTGGCTGTCGTGGCACGTGGCTCTGGAGATACTGCTGGTGGTCGCGAGCTTCGGCTTCTCCGTGCTGCTCTATGCGTACTGGCGCCGCTCGGTGATCGTCCTTGCGGAGACTCAGGCGGCCTTGGCCTCGACCACGCGGGCGTTGGCGGAACGCCAGCAGGAGCGCGATGCCTGGAGGGCCAACGCCGAGCAGGTGCTCGCGGGCTTCGGCGCCGCCATCGACCGGCAGTTCGCCCACTGGCAGCTGAGCCGCGCCGAACGGGAGGTGGCCCTGTTGCTGCTGAAGGGATTCGGGCACAAGCAGGTGGCCGCCCACCTCGGCCGGTCGGAGCGCACCGTGCGTCAGCAGGCGGTCGACGTGTATCGCAAAGCCGGCCTGCAGGGACGCGCCGAACTGGCCGCATTCTTCCTGCAGGATGTGGTCCTGCCCACCGACCAACCCGCTTCCGCAGGAGACGCGCGCGGGCAGAATTGAGATGAGGGAATCAACCCTCTGTCGTCGTCTCAATTCTCCCACGCACGTCACGACTCCCACCTCTCACCATCTCGCGGTATGCAGCAACGTCCGGCAGTCGGTGTCGCTGCCCTCGTCCTTCGTGATGGCCGCGTTCTGCTCGGCCTGCGCCGCGGTGCGCATGGGGCCGGCACCTGGCAGTGTCCGGGTGGGCATCTCGAATGGGGTGAGACGGTCGAGGCGTGCGCCACACGTGAGGTGCGCGAGGAGACCGGCCTCGTCGTTCACGACCTCCAGCCGGGCCCCTGGACCAACGACGTGTTCGAGGCCGAGGGTAAGCACTATGTCACACTGTTCATGCTGGTCGAGAGCGCGGCGGGCGCGCCCGAGGTGTGTGAACCCGAGAAGTGCGAGCGCTGGGCATGGTTCGCGTGGGATGCGATGCCGGCGCCGCTGTTTCTCCCGCTTCAGCATCTCCGGGACACGGGCTGGCGCCCGCCGGGGGCTACGGTACGATGACCGTGCGCACGGGGGCGGCGTGGCGGTCGAGCGCGTCGAGGACCGCATTGATGGCGGCGGCGTCGAGCGGCACGGTGTTGGTCACCACCGGCCCCAGGTCGAGCGCGCCGCTGGCAGCGTAGCCCATCAGCTCGTGCAGTTCGCTGAGCAGGTGGTCGTTGGAGCCGATGAGCTCCGCTTCGCGGCCGATGAGATCACGGTACGTGTCTACGCGTACCGGCACGTCGTTGAGTCCCACCACCACCGCCCGCCCTTGGGGGGCGAGTGACAGCAGGGCGGTCTGCACCGTGTCGGCGTGGCCCACCAGTTCGAGCGCCACGTGCACGCCACGCCCGCCCGTGCGCGACCGCACGGCGGCGGCGACTTCTGCCGGACTCAGGCCGGTGGCCTGCACCACCTCGGCGCCGAAGCGGGTCGCCAATGCGAGTTTGCCTTCGTCGCGATCGACCGCGATCACGGTGGACGCTCTGAGGATGCGGGCGAGTTGAATGGCCGACATGCCAAGCCCGCCGGCACCGATCACCAGTACCGACTCGCCGGCGGCGAGGCGTCCCTTGCGCAGCGCGTGCAGCGACGTGGCCGATGAGCACATCATGACCGCCGCGTGCGCGAACGATGTGCCGGGAGGCAGTGGTACCGCATTGCGCGCCGGCACCACGATGTACTCGGCCCACCCGCCGTCGCGGAAATGCCCCAGCATCGAGGCCTCGCTGCAGAACATCTCGCGCCCGTGTCGGCAGTCGTCGCAGCTGGCGCAGGTGGTGAGGTAGTGAAGCGCCACGGCGTCGCCCACACGACGGTCGTGCACGGCGGCACCCACCTCGACGATCTCTCCGGCCGCCTCGTGGCCAAGCGTCAGCGGCAGCGGCTCCACCGGCGAGCGTCCCGCTCGGTAGTGAACGTCGGAATGACAGATCCCCGCCGCGCGCACGCGCACGAGCACGTCGTGCGGTCCGCAGGGCGGGGTCGGGATCTCGGCATCCTCGACGGGACGCCCGGGGGCGGACAAGCGAACGGCGCGCATCGGCAGAGACTACTCGTCACCCCCATGGGGTGTCGAGGGGCTGCCGCGTGCGCGCCGGATGGCTGTCCGCCGGTGTTACTTGTGGCGGAAGGTGATGCGACCGCGATTCAGGTCGTACGGCGACACTTCGACCGTCACCTTGTCGCCTGCCAGAATGCGGATGCGGAACTTGCGCATCTTGCCGGCGACGGTGGCCAGGATCTCATGGCCGTTTTCGAGATTGACGCGGAACATCGTGCTGGGAAGGACGTCGGTGACGGTGCCTTCGAACTCGATCATGTCTTGCTTCACGCACACTCCGGGCTTCGGTGGATCACAACGCCGCGTCGCCGGCCGTGAGGGCGTCGAGGGCGCGGTTCTGCTCGAAGGCCTGTTCCAGCTGCACGATGCAGCGTTCGGCCAGCTCGGTAGAAGTATAGCCTTCCCGCTCGAGTCCGCGGGGGTGCCAGTGCCAACTGGACTCGTTGTCGGCGGACACCGTCAGGGATTCTTCCCAGACCGACACGGGGGGGACGGGGACATGGCGGGCGCCAAGGCGCTCCGGGATGTGCTCACCGCGGGGGGCGATGGTGCCCTTCCAGATGATGCACAGCAACTGACCGCCCGGGGGCACATCGTTGCCGGTGCGAATGTGGGCTGCCGTCAGGGCGACCGGGCCGAGCTGGATGATGCAGCGCTCGGGAGCCATGCGGAGCACCGGGGCCGCCATCGCATTCTGGGTGGCGATGCGCTTGGCGTGGGCGACCAGGGTGTCGGTGAAGCGGGTGAACTCGCGGACGCCGACGGACTGGGCGCGGTGCGACGAGAGAAAGGCGGTACGGTCTGGACCGAGGCGGGATTCCCGCACTTGGTCGGGCGACGCCTGTTCGATCATGTGTGCTCCTTTCCAGGGGGACAACGCCACGTGGGAGCAGCAGACGGCTGCTCCCACGTGTTGGAACGGTCGAGCGATCCCGCTTAGCGCGAGCGCGTGACGTTCTCGGCCGCCGGGCCCTTCTGCCCCTGCACGATGTCGAACTCGACGGTCTCGCCTTCGGTCAGCGACTTGAAGCCGTTGCCCTGGATGGCCGAGTGATGCACGAAGCAATCCTTCTGGCCGTTCGACGGGGTGATGAAGCCGAAGCCCTTCGCGTCGTTGAACCACTTCACGGTGCCGGTCGTACGCATGGTAGTACTCCTTACTGTTGGATCGGTGTTTGGATCTGTCGGAGCACTGGTCCTGGGGACACGCATGCAAAACGATACCGACTTCCACGTGCTCGTGATCGCCCTCACGACGGGCGCCA
This sequence comes from Gemmatimonas sp., assembly GCA_040379205.1. Taxonomy (GTDB): domain Bacteria; phylum Gemmatimonadota; class Gemmatimonadetes; order Gemmatimonadales; family Gemmatimonadaceae; genus Gemmatimonas. The sequence continues at coordinate 44,362 of JBEILM010000020.1, read as the reverse complement.
TCACCTGATGGCTACGGTGCAAACACAAACGGGCCCGCTCGCTTTGGCAGGCCCGTTGAGTCGGAACATGTCCACGCGCCCCAAGGCACGTGCATCGCTGAGATAAAACTTAGAGAAAGGCCCGGCCGAACGCAATCGGTTCCTGAAGATTTCCTCAGACGGGGATCAGCGCCCCAGTCGCTCCAGCAACGCCCGGACCGCGGCGTCGAGCTGCCGGTCGCTGCCGGCGTAGGACTCGCCCACCGGCCGGGTCACCGGCACGTCCACCGGTCGGGGGACCAGCTCCATGTTCCGGCCATCGGCGCCTTCCACCTTGATGAACGGTACCCGCAGCGACGTCCCGTCCACCAGGGTCACGTTCGAGGTGTAGATGATCCACCCCGCCGTCGGCTCCCCGACCACGGGGCCCAGCCCGAGATTGCGGTAGCCCTCGGTGAAGTCCTCCCCATCCGACAGCGTGTGCTGGTTCACCACGAGGACCGTGGGCTTTTCGAGCGCCCGCTGCCCCAACTGGGTGCGCGCCGGCACTGCCACCGAGCCACGGGTGGTCATCGTCATGTAGCCGCGCCGGGTGAACACGTCGAGCGCGTAGGCGTTCACGAAGCCGCCGTTGTTGTTGCGCAGGTCGATCACCACGCCGTCGCGGCCGAAGTTCTCGGCGTCGAGGTCGAGGTGCAGCTGGTCGAGCGCTTCGGCGCTCATGTCGTTCATGTGCACGTACCCGAGGCGCCCGTTGGACACCCGCGCCACGTAGGCGCGCCGCTCATTCACCCACTGCCGGTAGAGCAGCCCCTTCTCGGTGTTGGTGGTCACCGGCCGCACCGCGACCTGTCGCTCGGTGGCGCCGGTGGCCACCGTGAGCTCCACCCGCCGTCCCACCATGTTGAGCAGTCGGGCGTCGAGGTTGTCGGCGCGGGTGAGCGGCTGGCCATTCACCGCCACGAGGCGGTCTCCCATGGCCACGCCGGCGATGGCCGCCGGGCCGAGCGCGATGACCTCGCGCACCCGGAGTGTGCCGTCCTGCTCGTAGGCGGTGCGGTCGAAGCGCAGCCCCAGTTTCCCCACCGGCGCGGCGGCGAACCCGCTGGGGCCGCTGGCCCCGGAGTGCGACGCGTTGAGCTCGCCCACCATGAGCTGCAAAAGGCGGCGCAGTTCGTCGGGGGTCTGGGCGGCCCGCACGTAGGGGGCGAAGCGCTCGCGGACGCCGTTCCAATCCACCCCGTGCATGTCGGGGTCGTAGAACTGATCGCGCTGGGTGGCCCACGCCTGTTCGAAGGCCAAGATCTTGTCGGCATGGAAGTCGGTGTCGAGTTCCGCCGAGATGGCCACCGGGCGCGCTGCGCCGCCGGCCACCGGCACGATCGACAGGCGCCCGCCGTCGCTCACCCACACGTCGCGGGAGTCAGGCGAGAAGCCGATGATGCTCTTGTTGCCGGCGGTACTGGTGATCTGGCGCGGTGTGGCCGGTTCGCGCGCCAGTTCGTCGAGCGACCAGGCGTAGAGGTTGGGCTGGCCGCCCCCGGCGCTCACCAGCACGAGGGTACGGCCGTCGGGGGTGAGGGCGATACCGCCCAAGGGGATGCCCGGGTCGAGCACCGTGGCCCGCTGGCGCAGCCCCTCGAACTCGATCCGGGTGGCCGGCGTGGCGGGGCGCGCGGCGCCGGCGCGGCTGGCGCTGTCGGGGCGCGCGGCGGCCGGTGCGGCGGCGCTGTCACGCGATGGCGCGGGGCTGAACAGATCGCGGAACCGGTCTTCGCGGAACTTCGGCGTGCGCGGCACCAGGTCGACCCGGATGAGGTGCGCCGGTTCGGTGCGCTGCGAGGTCACGAACAGCAGCGCCGTACCGTCGGGCGTCCACACCAGGTCGCCGCTGTTGCTGCTGCCAAGGAAGCTCACCGGACGCGGCTCGCCGCCGGTTGCCGGTACCACGTGGGCGTTGGTGAAGCCGCGGGCGCCGCGGGTAAGGTACGCCACCCACTGATCGTCGGGGGACCACGCCACCAGCCGCCCGCCGTCGAACGGCGCCCGCGGGAAGATGCCGGTGGCCAGCCGCCGATCGTCGGTGCCGTCGGCGTTCATCACCCGCAGCTCCGTGCCGTCGCGCAGGTACGCGATGCGGCGGCCGTCGCGGGACGGCGTGGGGTGCGTGGCATCGCCGTCGCGCGTGAGGGCGCGCGTGGTGCCGGCGGCGACATCGTGCCGCATGAGGCGGCCGCCGTCGACGTTCCAGGCCACGTACACCACCACACGGTCGCCGCGCAGCCAGCGCGCCTGCGTCTCCAGCGCCGGCGTCTGTGTGAGGCGCACCGCCTCGCCGCCTTCACGGGCATCGCTGGCCCACAGCTCCCCCCGCCCGATCAGCGCCAGCTTGCGGGCATCTCCCGAGAGCGACGCGCCGAGCCCCTGCGCCACGGTCAGCCGCTCGGTGCCGCGCGAGACATTGGCCCCGCGCAACGCGATCGGCACCGCGCGCGCCTGCCGCGAGCCCAGATCATAGCGCCAGATCGCGAAGTCCCGCTCGAAGACGATGGCGCGCCCGTCGGCGCTCATGCTGGGCCACAGCACGCGGCCGTCGGTGAACGCCGTCTCGCGGGTGGCGGTCCCGCCCCCGACCGGACGCGACCAGAGGTTCTCGCTGCCGCTCCGGTCGCTCATGTAGTACACCGTCTGCCCGTCGGGCGTCCACATGGGCCACAGGTCCTTGCTGCCGCCGTTCTCCGACAGGCGGTCGTACCGCGGCGGCGCGCCGGCCGCGCTCCCCGGGCGGACCAGCCAGAGCTCCGCTTCATCGAGGTGCGAGCGCCCCTTGCGCCACCACTGGCCGCTGGCCGTGCCGCGCGCCGAGATGGCGAGCGTCCAGCCGTCGGGTGACGGCGCGCCGAAGAATTCGGTGGCGTAGCGGTCGGCGGCGACGGCCATCGGGGTGCCGCCGCTCACCGGCACACGGTACACGTCCTGCATGCCCGAGATGTCCTGCGCCGAGCTGTGGAAGTACAGCCAGCGTCCGTCGCGCGAAAAGGCCGACAGCGATTCGGCCGCGTCGTCGAGGGTGAGGCGGCGCAGGGCCCCCGTGCGGAGCTCCAGCAGGTACACGTCGCCGCCGCCGGTGCGGTTGCTGGTGAAGGCGAGCGTGGCGCCGTCGGGCGAGTAGAGCGGGCGCGACTCGGTGGCGGGGTGCGCCACCAGCAGACGCGCTTCGCCGCCGACGCTGGGCACGGTCCAGATGTCGCCGCCGCTCACGAACGCGATCTCGCGGCCGTCGGGCGAGAGACTCGGCTCGGCGAGGGCGGGAGTGGCCATCTGGGCGGCGGCTGAGCGGGGGAGCGCCGCCAGCGTCAGGCACGCCACGGCAATACGAAGGGGGGCAGACGGTCGCATGCCTCAAGCTTGCCCCGCCTGCGACCGCCGTCTAGCTCTCAGCGCATGACACCCGCCGCGCCTCCCGCCTCCGCCCACACCGCCTGGCATGTCGCCCTGCTGCGGGGCGTGAACGTGGGCCGCAACACGAAGGTCCCGATGGCCGCGCTCAAGCGCATCGCCGCCGACCTGGGGTTCACCGACGCCATCACGCTGCTCAACAGCGGCAACCTCGTGTACCGCACGACCGGCGTGACAGCGGAACAGGCGGCACGGCTGCTGCACGTGGCCGTGGCCAGCGAGCTGCAGGTGGACACCACGGTGTTCGTGCGTACCCGCGAGGAGCTGGCGACCATCCTTGCCGCGAACCCGTTCGTGACCGAGGCTGTGGAGGCGCCGTCGCGATTGCTGGTGACGCTGTGGGACGACACCACCTCACCGGCCCAGCGGGCGCTGTTCGCCCAGGCGCCCGTGGTGCGGGAGCGGTTCGTGGTGGGCGTGCACGCCATCTACCTGTGGCTGCCCGACGGCATTTCGGCGAGCGTCGTCTACGAGAAGACCGCGCGTGCCCTCGGCAACCACATCACCGCGCGCAACTGGGGCACGATGCAGAAGCTGCTGGCGCTCATGCCGGGCGAGGCGGCATGAGTGTGGCGCAGGGTGTGCCGACGCTTCCGCACGAGATCACCTTTGCCGCGCTTATCGACCGGCACGATGCGATTCTCTTCGATGCGTACGGGGTGCTGGTGAACGCGGCCGGTGCCCTGCCCGGTGCGGCTGACGCGGTATCCACGTTGCTGCATCGCGGGCAGCCGTTCCTTGTCGTCACCAACGATGCGTCGCGCTCGCCGGAGCGCGCGTCGCGGCGCTTCCGGCGCCTCGGTATTCCGGTGGCGCCGGAGCATGTGCTGTCGTCGGGTATGCTCATCGCGCCGGCGCTGCAGGCGCGCGGTATGGCCGGGCGTCGCGTGGTGGTGCTCGGCACCGGTGACTCCGCCGACTACGCGCGGGCGATCGGGGCGGTGGTGGTGGAGCCGAGCCTCGACGAGCCCGCCGATGCCGTGGTGATGGCCGACGAGGGGTTCCTCGACCCGCTGGGGACGCTCGGCCTGGTGCTGTCCATGGTCCTGCGCGCGCACGCGGCCGGACGCGACACGGCGCTGCTCCTGGCCAACCCCGATCTCGTGTATCCGTCGGGGCAGGGCACTTTTGGTTTCACGGCGGGGTCGCTGGCGCGGATGCTGGAAGAGGCGCTGACGCTGCTGCTGGGCGCGGCGGCGCCGACGTTCGAGGTGCTGGGCAAGCCGGCCACGCGGCACTTCGAGGCGGCGCTGCAGATGGTGGGCACGCGCGACGCGGTGATGCTGGGCGACACGCTGCACACCGACGTGGCCGGCGCGCAGGCGGTGGGGATCGCGTCGGCGATCGTGCTCACGGGGGTGACCACGGCGGCGCAGGCGCGCGAGGCGGGTGTTCGCGCGCCCACGTACCTGATGCCGGGGTTGCAGCGAACATCGGAGGCCACACCATGACACGCCTGCTGTTCTATGTCGGGGCGTTGCTGCTGACGCTGTTCGAGGTGGCGAACGTGTACTTCATCATGCCCATGCCAGGCAGCCAGCGCATGCGCAGCATCGACGTGGCGTACGCGCTGTACACCTGGCGTTGGGCCGTACGTGGTGTCGCCGGTCTGCTGATGCTCAGCGGGCTGTTCGCGGCGTGGCGGGTCACGGGCTGGCGCCGCTGGCTGGCACCGGCAGTGCTGGTTGTGGTCACGGCGGTGACGTATCTCTTCAACTTCCGCATGTCCGCCGACCGCATGTTCCTGCAACCGACGGTGGTGCGCCTGGAGCCGGCGGCGCGCAACCGGGTGGCGATGGACCGGCTCGTCGTCGGTATCGAGGTGGATGGCGAGGCGCGGGCGTATCCGCTGCAGTACATCGGCTATCACCATCAGGTGCGCGACACGGTGGCCGGGCGCGACGTGCTGGTGAGCTACTGCACGGTGTGCCGTACCGGGCGCGTGTTCCTGCCGGTGGTGGAGGGCGCCACGGAGACGTTCCGCCTGGTGGGCATGGACCACTTCAACGCCATGCTCGAGGACCGGACCACCGGTAGCTGGTGGCGGCAGGCAAACGGCGAAGCGGTGATCGGGCCACGCAAGGGCATCACGATGCCGGAGCTGCCGAGCCGGCAGGTCACGTTGCAGCAGTGGCTTGCGCTCTATCCGCACGCGCTGGTCATGCAGGCGGACAGCCAGTTCCTGGACGAGTACAGCAAGGACTACGCCTACGAGCGCGGCACCAGCCGCAAGGCACTCACCGGCACCGATACGGCGTCGTGGGCGGACAAATCGTGGGTGGTGGGCATGACGGTGGGCGGCGTCAGCCGCGCCTACGACTGGAATCATCTCGAGCGGGTGCGGGTGATCAACGATGTGATCGGCACGACGCCCGTGGTGCTGGTGCTGGCGTCGGACAGTGCGAGTTTCTTCGCGTTCGAGCGTCCGGATGTGGCGACGGTGTTCGGTGTCGACGGCGATTCTCTTGCCGCCGGAGACGCCCGCTTCGCCTTCAACGGCAAGGGGCCCGCAGGCGCGCTGGTGGCGCTCAACGCGAGTCAGGAGTTCTGGCACAGCTGGCGGACCTTTCAGCCGGCCACCGACCAGTACCCCCGTCCGCCGCGATGACGCGATGGGCACGCGCCGTGCGCCCCCGTGGCTGGCGCCTGATGACGGTCGCCATGCTGGTAGCGTGCAAACCCGCTGATGGGTCGCACACCTCCGCCGGCGCCGCGTCGGCACATGAGGTGGAGGTACTCGATGCCGCCCTTACCGAACTGTTCGCCCGCCGCGAGCGCGCCCGGAGCATCACCGTGTGGGAAGACGGGCGACGATTCGCGCCCACGATGGCGGCGTTCGGCGGGTCGTTCGACGACGCGGACACGCTCGCCCTGATTGCCACGGCACAGCTCGCGCTCGACGTACCATTTCGCGTGGAGCGAACGACGCTGCGTGACATGGAGGCGTCCTTTCGCACCGATCCCGAAGGCTGGGACGCGTGGTTCGAGGCACACCCCGGCAATGCCGGCGTGGTGGAGATCGTCCGGCCGCGCATCAGCGGCGACTCGGCGCAGATCATCATCGGACGGGCGTGCGGTGAGCACTGCCGGACGGCGTGGCGTGTGCGGCTGGCACGCACCGACGCGCCCTGGCGTGTGCAGTCGGTGGAGGTGCTGCGTGTCCCGCGGTAGCGAACGAGCAATGCGCTGGCGCGACGCCGTTGGGCGCTGCTGGCTGCTCACGCGGCGCCACGCGAGATTCCCGGCATGACTTCGCCTTCGTCGCCGTCGCCGGTCCTTTGGGACGCGGTGGAGACCCGCGTGTGGCAGTCCGCGCTCGACTCATACGGCGCGGCCCTGGCGTTGCTGCCGAGCCACCGCCTGGCCGAGCATGATGCGTGGTACCGCGAGGTGCTGCCGGCCCTGATGGCCTCACGTTCGCCGATGCATGTGACCCACGCGGAGATGGTGCGCATCACCGAGTGGAAGATGGCGCGCGGGGTGTGGCGGGCACCCAACCTCGCGCTGGTACGCAACAATCCGGACGGCGCGGTGGAAGCGGCCACTGCCCGCGCGGCGACGCTGCTTGACGTACCCGGCAAGGCGCTGGGGGCGGTATGCGAGCTTGGCGGCGTGGGGCCGGCCACGGCGTCGGCGGTGCTGGCGGTCATGGCGCCCGACCGCTTCCCGTTCTTCGACGAGATCGTGGCTGGTCAGGTGCCCACCCTTGGCGCGGTGGCGTGGACGGCCGGCTACTACCGCCGATATGCAGCGGCGCTCATCGAGCGGGCGGCCGCCCTCGGTGCCGGCTGGCATGCGTCGCGGGTGGAGCGCGCGTTGTGGGCGTTCGGCGTGCACGCGGGGGCGCGTGTATGACCGGGGCGCCCGTTGCCGCAGAGGGTACGAGCGTCGGTGCCCGCGGGGCTCGTCTGGTGGCCGACGCGGTGGTGTGCGGCGCCGGGATCGCCGGGGTGGCGGTGGCGCAGGCGCTGGCGGTGACGCACGGGCTGCATCGGGTGGTGCTGGTGGACCCGCACGCCCCGCTGACGCTCACCAGCGACAAGAGCACCGAGGCGTACCGCAACTGGTGGCCCGGTCCCGACGACGCGATGGTGCGCCTCATGAATCGCAGCATCGACCTGCTGGAGCAGTGGGCCCAGGCGAGCGACAATCGTTTTCTGCTCAACCGGCGCGGGTATGTGTATGCCACGGCGCGTCCGGAGCGCGCGGCGCAGTTCGAGGCCGACGCGGCGTTGGCTGCGGCGCAAGGTGCGGGGCCGGTGCGCACGTATCGGTCGGTGGCCGAGGCGTCGGCGTATCGCCCGTCGGCACACAGCGGCTACCGCGATCATCCGGAGGGCGCCGACCTGTTTCTCGACCGCGACGCAATTGACGCGCATTTCCCGTGGCTCTCGCCCGACCTGTGCGCGGTGCTGCATGCGCGGCGGTGCGGGTGGATGAGCGGGCAGCAGTTGGGGATGCTGTTGCTGGAGCAGGCCACGGGCGCGGGCGCCACGGTGCTGGCCGGCCGCGTGGTGGGTGTGCACACGAAAGGCGGCCGGGTGGCGGGCGTGCAGGTGGCCAGTGCCGACGGACACGACCTCCACATCGACACGCCGGTGTTCGTGAATGCCGCCGGCCCGTATGCCGAATCGGTGGGGAAACTGGTGGGGGCAGCGCTGCCGCTGTTCTTGGAGGCGCACTACAAGATCGGCATCGAGGACACGCGGGGCGTGATCGACCGCAACACGGGGCTGGTGATTCTCGACGATGCGCAGGCGCTGGCGTGGAGCGACGAGGAGCGCGCCGAGCTGGCCGCCGATGATGACACCCGCTGGCTGACCGAGCCGCTGCCGGCGGGCATTCATCTGCGCCCCGAGGGGTATGGTCGCGCCACGACCGTGCTGATGCTGTGGGACTATCACAGTGCGCACCGCTACGACGCGCCGGAGTTTCCGTTGCCCGACGATCCGTTCTATCCCGAGGTGGTGCTGCGTGGCATGACGCGCCTGGCGCCCGGGCTGGCAGCGTATCTCGAGCGGTTGCCGCACGCGTACGTGGACGGCGGCTACTACACCAAGACGATCGAGAACCGGCCGCTGATGGGCCCCAGCGGCGCCGACGGGGCGTACGTGTGCGCGGCCATGTCCGGGTACGGGCTCATGGCCGCGCCGGCGGCTGCCGAGCTGGTGGCGGCGCAGATCACCGGGGCCACTCGGCCGTCGTACGAGGCGGCGTTTCTGCCGTCGCGCTACGATGATCCGGCGTACGTGGCCCGGTTAGCGGACTGGGGGAGTACAGGGCAGTTGTGAGCGCCTGCGCCAGCGCCTCGCGCGTGAACGGCTTGGCCAGCAGCACGATGTCAGACGGAAGTGGCCCGTCGTCGGTGGCGTCGTCGAGGTGGCCGCTGATGAGGACCGCCGGTAGCGGCCCCGCTTCGCGCCGAATGGCCGCCACCAGCTCCGTGCCGGAGCCGCCGGGCATGCGATAGTCGGTCACCAGCACATCGAAGCTGTCGGCGGCGCGCCGCGCGTGGGCGAGGGCGTCGCCGGCGTTGGCGGCACCGATCACAAGACAGCTGAGGGACTCCAGCAGTCGCGTGGCCACGCGTCGCACGCTCGGTTCGTCGTCCGGCAGCACGGCCTCCGTCGACGCCGTGATCCCGGCCGGCGGCTCGATCTCGGGGAGGAGCACGGTGAACGTCGTCCCGCGTCCTGGCTGGCTGTCCACATCGATCCGGTCGCCCAACGATGTGACCACGCTGTGCACGATGGGCAGGCCGAGGCCGGTGCCGCGCCCCGGCTCCTTGGTGGAGAATTATGGATCGAACAGGCGCTCGCGGGTCCGCGCGTCCATGCCCATGCCGTCGTCGCGCACGCGAAGTCGCGCGCGTGGCCCCCGGCTGGAGCGGGCCGAGTCGATGCGGACCTCGATCTGTCCGCGTTCCCCGACCGCGTGCACCGCGTTGGTGATGAGATTGGCCGCGATCTGATGCACCTCGGCGGAGGAGGCGTGCACGAGCGGCGCCGCGTCGTCGTGCAGATCGAGACGCACGCCGGTCAGCAGCGAGAGCCGTGACAGCTCCAGCACCTCCCGCGTGGCGGGCACGAGGTCGTGCGCATGGCGTTCGGCCCGCATGCCGCGCCCGAAGGTGAGGATGCGCTGCACGAGGTCCCGGGCCCGATGCACCGAGCGTTGCGCGTCATGCAGGGTGGCGTCGTCGTCGCTGCCTGGCGGCAGCGACCGGCGCACCGCCTCCACGTTGGCGAGCACCGGTACCAGCAGGTTGTTGAAGTCGTGTGCGATGCCGCCGGCCAGCGTGCCCAGCGCTTCGTTGTGCCGGGCTTCGCGCAGCCGTCGTTCGGCGCGGGCGCGGGCCCGATCTTCGGTTTCGAGCAGGCGAATGATGATGCCGTTGGCGATCGCGAAGACCACGATCAGGAAGGCGAAGTTGAGCGAGGTGAGTAGCTACTCGTTCAATGCGAGCGGGTCACCGTGTGCCCACGGCATCCATGCCCGCGCGATCGCCAGCGCCACGCCGCCGAGTACGGCGAGGATGCCCAGCACCACTCACGCCGTCGCGCGCGGGCCCAGCAGGAACGCCGACAGGAAGACGCTCATGAAGAGCCAGCCCAGCACGGTCGAACCGGGGCTGCGGAACACCACCGACATGACGCCGATGCCGAAGCACGCACCGGTGAGGAAGAGGCTGCGCAGCTGGTTGCCGACACGCCGCGAAAGCAGCAGGTAGAAGGTGGTCAGCAGCGCCGTCAGGTCGACTGCCACCAGCGTCCACATGCCGCGGCTGATGCCGACGGTGAGCATGGGGATGGCGGGCAGGAGCCCCAGTGTGGCCGACGCGCCAAGAAACGCCGCCGTGAGGCGCGCCCGCGAACTGCGCCCCCTACAGCAGCGCGGTGCCGTCGGCGCCGGCCAGCGTCCAGCCGGCCGGCGCGGTGTAGGCGAGTTCGCACCCGGCGAGACGCCGCGCGGTCTGCGCCGGCGCGCGTTCCGGTATGGTACACAGCAGCAGCAGCAGCGGCACCAGCAGGCGGCGCAGCGCAGCGGAACGGCAAGCGCAAGGCATCATGGGGAGGCGGCGAAGAGACGGAGACGCCAACTGTGTCCGGGAAGCATACCGTTCGGGGCGCGCTCCTGCGCTGGTCGCTGCGGGCGGTGGCGCGGACTTCGCAATCAGCCTGTTCGCGGGTACTACAGGTACGGCGACAGGAGGCGCACAACCCCGTTCCGCAGGCGGAAGAGCAGCGGCGCCGCCCGCAGCGCGGCCAGCTCCACCGGCGCCGCCACGGCGAGATGCTCGTTCATCAACTGGTCGAGCTGCCCGGCGAGCCGGGTGTCATAACACTCGATGTTGTATTCGAAGTTGAGACGCAGGCTACGGGCATCCCAGTTGGTGGAGCCGATCAGTGACCATGCGCCGTCGATCACGAACAGCTTGGTGTGGTCGAACGGCGGAGGGCTGCGCCACACCCGCACACCGGCCTCCACCAGTTCGGCCAGCTGCGGCTCCATGGCCCAGTCCATGAGCGGAATGTTGCTGCGCGACGGCAGCACGATATCCACCCGCACGCCACGCAGGGCCGCCACCATGAGGGCGGCGCGCAGGCGCATGTCGGGGAGGAAATACGGCGTGATGAGCGAGACGCGGTGCGTGGCCGCCGCCAGCGCGCCGAACAGCACGGTGGGCATGACCCCCAGTTCACTGTCGGGACCGTCGCTGACCCCGCGCGCCGCCACCGGCCCGCACGACTCGCCGGGGGCGTACCAGGTGTCGTTGTCGGGGAGCAGTTCGCCGGTGGCGAAATACCAGTCGTCGGCGAACACCTGTTGCATGTCCCGCACGACCGGGCCGTCGAGGCGGAAGTGCAGGCAGCGCAAGGGGCTCTCGGGTGCCAGCGACGGTTGGTGCCCTTCGCGGATGTTCATGCCGCCGGTGAAGCCCACACGCCCGTCGACGACGAGGATCTTGCGGTGGTTGCGCAGGTTGGCGTACGGGAAGCGCCAGGGGACCCGCGTGGGCAGAAACGTGGCGGCAGGCACGCCGGCCTCCTGCAACCGCGCGATGATGGTGGGGCGCGAATAGCGGGCCCCGACGGCATCGACGAGCACCCGCACCGCCACGCCACGCGCCTGTGCCTCGCGCAGCGCCGTCACGAAGCGGGCCCCGGCGCGATCGTCGTCGAAGATGTACGTGAGCAGCGTGACCGAACGCGCGGCCCCGTCAATCGCCCCCAGCATGGTGTCGTAGGCGAGGTCGCCGTCGGGGAGGGGCAGGACCGCGTTGTCCGGCGTGAGTGGCCGGCCGGTGACCCGCGCGGCGAGCGCGGCGAGCCCCGCCAGTCCGGGGTGGCGGGCCTCGAGCGGCGCCGGCAGCGCGCTGTTGGCAAGCTCCTCGCCAGTGTACCGGCCGAGGTTCACCACCGTGCGCCCGCGCTTGCGGATGGAGCGTCGCTGAATGCGATTGATGCCGAGCAGCAGGTAGAGCAGCGACCCCACCACCGGCGCCAGCCAGGCCAGCCCCACCCACCCGACGATCGCCGGCACATCGCGGCGGCCGAGCACGGCGTGCACGGTGACCACGAGGGCGCCGGTCACGTGGGCCGCCGAGACCACGGTCGGCCACTGGGCAGCGAGCACGCCCGCGATGTCGCTGAGCGACCCGTCGGTCATGAGGAGGCGGCGAGACTGGGGCGCGGCGCGGGCATGCGCGGAAACTACCACCAACGCCACGGCGGCCGGGGGGCGTCGGCTGCTCGGGGCCGCCCCGGAGAACGAAACCGGGGTCCGCACCCGCGCGCCGCGTTCCTCCGGACATGGTCACCGATGGCGATTCCATGGGCTCACGTCCGATCGGCTGCCTGGATGGTCAGGCGAGCCGGAGCGTCGCGCGCATCGGTCCCGTGACGTTGCCTCAGGCTGGAAAAGGCGTCAATTCATCAAATCCCTGACACGCAAGCCGAACCGTATCGCGTGGTCGACGCGCTCGAGCAGCCGCTTCGAGCGGTCGATCACGGGGGCGTGCACCGGCGGGGCGAGGATGAGCCGCGCCACCACGGCGGCCTGTTCGTCGAGCGCCGCGCGCAACAGCGCTTCACCGGGGAGGCCGCGGGTGGTGTCGATGGCCACGGCCATCGCCCACGCACGATCGCGCGCCCTGGGGATGCTGAAGGCGGTCACGTCGTCATCGAGCGTACCGGCTGCGCCATCGAGCCGCGTGAGAAGCGGGGCCCACAGCGCCGACACCTGCGCCTTGAGTGTCGGCGTGGCGCGCTCGAGCACCGCGTTGACCGCGGTGTGATCGGCGTAGCGCATGGCGCGGTCGCCATCGATGCCAGCCATGAGCAGGGCGAGCGCGAGGTCGTGATTGATGTGCGCGTTGACGCCGAGGATGAGGTGCTGGATGACCCACCCCTGCCCGGCCCGCTCGGCATCGAAGGCGATGCGCCACGCCTTGGGCACCTGGGTGCGGTCGCCCGCCGTGTCGGCCACCAGGGCGTCGCGGAACAGCGTGCCGAAGGCGACGAGACACTGGCGCACCCACGCGGGGTCACGAAAGCCGTTCGCGGAGATCCGGGCGTCCACCGCCTCGGTGATGGTGCGATAGGCGGTGAGAAAGGCGCCCCGCCGATCGCGCGTGCGCAGGAAGTGCTGCTCGAGGGCCGTGAGTCCGGCGTGCACGTCGGCGGTGGTGCGAAACGGGGCGGGGAGCAAGAGCACCAGGAGGACGCCGGCAGAGGGACGATGCAGAGACGATGCAGAGACGATGCAGAGACGATGCAGGGACGATGCGCCGAGGGCACGCTGACGGCCCTCGCGCACAACGATAGCACCGGCATCGACGTCGCGTCGGCGCGTCGTCTTGCCTCATCACTCACCGGGGCGCCACTATTATCGGGCACGCCCTCGTTTCCCACTCCCCAACCGTCACCATGGCTGTAACGCCGGGCCGTCTCCTCGCGGGACGGTACGAAGTCCAGCGCGAAGCCGGGCAGGGCGGCATGGCCACCGTCTATGCCGCGCTCGACCGGCAGACAGGTGGCCTCGTGGCCGTGAAGGTGCTCAAGCCCGAGCTCGCGCCGTACATGGGCGGCGACCGCTTTGCGCGCGAGATGCGCATCACGGCGCAGCTCCGGCACCCGGGCATCGTGGCGCTGCTGGACACGGGCGAGGTGGACGGCGTGCCGTTCTACACCATGCCCTTCGTCGAGGGGGAGACGCTGTCTCAGCGTCTCGCGCGCGAGAAGCAGCTGCCCATTCCCGAAGCACTCGGCATCATGCGCGAGCTCACCGATGCCCTCGCGTATGCCCACGACGCCGGCGTGCTGCATCGCGACATCAAGCCGGGCAACGTGCTGTTGTCGGGCGGGCGCGCGCTGCTTGCCGACTTCGGCATCGCCCGCGCCGTCGACACCGGCACCGAGACGCTCACCGAGACCGGCATCGCGGTCGGGACGGTGGAGTACATGAGTCCCGAGCAGGGCGTCGCCGAGGGGGTCGACCAGCGCAGTGACATCTATGCGCTGGGGTGCGTGCTGTACGAGATGCTCGGCGGCGCGCCGCCGTTCACCGGTCCCACCGCGCGAGCGGTGCTGGCGCGACATGCGCGCGACGAGGTGCCGAGCCTGCGCACCGTGCGACCCACGGTCACGCGGCGTCTCGAGGCGGTGGTGAACACGGCGTTGGCCAAGGTGCCGGCCGATCGTTTCCCGTCGGCGCGCGACTTCCAGGCGGCGCTGCGCGACCCGCTGCTGCTCGATCACACGAGTAACATCCCCGTAGGCACCGGCCCGCTCACGGCAGCCACCGCCTCGCGCCGCCGGTGGGCGCGGCCGGTCGCCGTGGCCCTGGGCGTGACGGCCGTGGTGGCCGCCGGCGCCATGTTAGCGCGCCGGGCGGTGGGACCGACACTTGATCCGCACAAGGTGGTCGGCTTTCCGCTGGTGGCGCCGCCGCTGGTGGGCGCGAGCCGAACGGCCGGCGAGGATGTGGCCACGCTCATCGGCAGCGCACTCGACCGTCGTGAGGCGCTGCGCTGGGTCGACGGATGGCGGTACCTGCCCAACGCCGAGCGTGAAGAGCCGTCGGCGTTGTCAGCGCAGGCCATGCGCGACATCGCGCGGGCGCAGGGGGCCGCGTGGTACGTGACGGGGCGCATCGTGCTGCGCGGTGACTCGGTGGACGTGCTGCTCGACCTCGTCGATGCGGGCGCGGATACCGTGGCCGCGCGCCCGCGGGCGTCGGGAGACGCGGCGACGCTGTGGCGGGTGGCCATCCGGTCGGTGAATCAGCTGCTCCCGGCGCTGGTGCCCGGCGCCAATGCCCGCGACCTCGAGGACGCGTGGGTGGATCGCGAGCCGGCGGCCGTGGCCAGCTTTCTCGCCGGCGAGGCGGCGTTCCGTCGCGCGCGGCCGGCGGACGCGCTCGCGCACTACCGCGCCGCCGTGCGCGACGATTCCGCCTTCGCGCTGGCGGCGGTACGTGGCGCCCAGGCGGCTACGGCGGCGCACCAACCAGGCGAAGCGCGGGCGCTGGTGCAGCGCGCCCTCGGCCAGTCGTTGCCGCCGCAATACGCGGCCTTCGCTCGCGGCTATGCGGCCTACCTCGACGGGCGCGCCGACTCGGCGATCGCCGCCTTCGCCGAGGCCATTCGCACCGACCCCGAACTGGGGGCGGCCTGGGCGCAGCTGGGCGAGACGTACATCCACCTGGTGCCGTTCGTGGGGGCGGCCGACAGCCTCGCCGATCACGCCTTCGCCGAGGCCCGCCGCATCGACTCCACGGCCACGCACGTCCTGCTGCATCCCATCGAGATCGCGGCTCGGCGCAGCGACCGCGAGCAGGCGGCCGCGTGGGCCGCGCGTTTCCTCGCTGCGAACCCGGACAGCACGCAGGCGAGTGAGATCCGGTTGGTGGCGCAGTGCGCCCGGGAGGGGCCGAACGCTCCCGCGTGGGGCAAGGCGGTGCGCGCCGATCCGCTCGCCGTGCTGTCGGCGGGGGTGGCCCTGGGCGTGCACGCGGCGAATACGCGCTGCGCTGCCGCCGCGTACGAAGCGGTGCTCGGCATGGACAGCGTCACCGCCGCTCAGCCGGGTACCGTGGCCCTGCGCCAAAGCGCGCTGGTGGGGCTGGTCGGAGTGCTGATCGCCGAAGGACGTGGCGACACGGCGGTCGTGCGCATCGGGCAGGCCGTCGCGCGCGGTGATGGCGGGTCGTCGCTGCTCATGGTGGCCGCCCCGGTGGCGCCAGCGCTGGCACCCGCTGCGGCCGAGGTGGCGGCCCGCGACGCCGAACGCTTCGGCGCCGACATGGCGCGGTGCAGCACGCCGGAACGCTGCTGGATCCTGGCGCAGTACTTCGCCGCCCGCGGCGAGACGACGCCGGTGACCACGATCGCGAACGTGTTGGCGGAGCGCGCTCGCAGCGATACCAGCAGCGAGCTTGGCCTTTATGCGGCCGCGACGCAGGCCCACGCGTTGTTCGCGGCGGGAGACACCACGGCCGCCGTGCGCGCGCTGCGGGCTGTGCTGCAGCGGCCGTTGCCGCCGGGCAGTCTGCTCGCCTGGACGCCGCTCGGGGGGCTGGGCGCGGAACGCCTGCTGCTGTCGCGTCTGCTGTTGGCGCAAGGGCAATCGCGTGAGGCACAGCGCGTGGCCGAATCGCTGGAGTTGGCTGCGCCCGCCTCGTTTCCGCTGTACCTTCGCGCGAGTCTGGAAGTCCGCGTGGCCGCAGCCAACGCGCTCGGTGAGAGCCGGCGCGCGGCACAGCTCCAGACGCGGCTTGCCGGGCTCTCGGCCATGACGGCCGTGCGCACCACTGCCCGTTGAGTTCGTTCACCCAACGCTGGGAGAAACCATGTCTGCCGCTCCTGATCCCCTGCCCAAGCCCATCGAAGCGATTGATCGCGATCCGCTGCCCAAGCCCATCGAGGCGATTGATCGCGATCCGCTGCCCAAGCCCATCGAGGCGATTGATCGCGATCCGCTGCCCAAGCCCATCGAGGCGATCGATCGCGATCCGTTGCCCAAGCCCATCGAGGCGATCGATCGCGATCCGCTACCCAAGCCCATCGAGGCGATCGACCGCGAGCCGATGTTGCTGGCGGACATGCCCGACGCCGACCCGCTGCCGAAGCCGACGCCGGTGATCGACCGGCTCCAGGCACCCGACGCCACGGCCTGAGGCGCCAGCTCACGATGACCGCTTTCGCGGCGAACCCGACCGGAGCCCGGCGCGCCCTGCTCATCGGGGTGCAGGACTACCAGCACATCTCCAAGCTGGGTGGGTGCGTGAACGATGCGCGACTCATGGAGTCCGTCCTGCGCAACCGCTTCGACGTCACGCACTGCACGCGTCTCGAGAACGAGCAGGCGACGCGGTCGGGCATCCTTGCGGCGTTCGAAACGTTCGCCCAGGAGACCCAACCCGGTGACGTGGTCGTGTTCTACTTTGCCGGTCACGGCTCGCAGGTGACTGACCGCGAAGGCGACGAGCCCTCGGGGCTGGACAGCACGCTGATGCCGTTCGACACCAAGGGGAAGTTCGGGACCCCGGAGGAGAACCTCGACATCACGGATGACGAGATCTTCCTCTGGCTCGAGCGGCTTACGGCGAAAACGTCGGCGATCACCGTCATCGTGGACGCCTGCCACTCGGGGACGATCACGCGCGACGCCGAGTTCGACATGCCGGGGTTCGCGGTGCGCGGGCTGCCGCCGGACATGCGCACGTCGACGGTGCCGTCGCCCATTCCGCCGGAGCTGTGGCCGCGGTTCGGTGGTGGTGCGGGCACCCGCAGTGCCGACGTCGGGCGCAGCCGGGAGACCGCCTCGGGCTGGCTGCCGCTGCATGAGCAGTATGTACTGATCAGCGGCTGCCGGGATGAGGAACTTTCCGGAGAGTTTCTCTGGACGCTCGAGGACGGCAGCCAGGCGCGCCATGGCGCGCTCACGTATTTTCTGGCCCGGGCGTTGGAGCGGGCGACGGAGGGCACCACGTATCGCGCGGTGTTCGAAGATGTCGCGGCCAAGGTCACGCAGCTGCGGCAGGGCAAGCAGCACCCGCAGATGGAAGGCAAGGGCGACCGGGTACTCTTCGGCCTCGCGGAGATCCCCCCCATGCGCTATGTGCGCCTGTCGGACGTGAACGACGCGGGCACGGCGGTGACGCTGACGGCCGGCGCCGCACTGGGCGTCACCATGGGCACCGAGGTGGCGCTCTATCCGGTGGACACCGTGAGTACCGACGCGCGCACACCGCTGGCGCGGGCGACGGTCACGGAGGTGCGACCGTTCGACAGCACGGCGGTGCTCATCGAGGCCTCGATCACCAGCGAGGTCTCGGCCGATGCACGGGCGGTGCTCACGCCCGTCGTGGCGACGGACGTGCGGCGTCCGGTTCGCATCGATGCGGCGGCCGAAGCGCTGGTGCCGCCCGCTGAATGGGTCGCGCTGAAGACGCTGCTCGGCAACGTCCCGGTGGTCCGTCTCGTAGACCAGCCGGAACCGAGTGCCATCACCGTCACCGCGTGGCCGGCCGAGCACACGGGCATCGGCACCGAACCGAGCTGGATGCTGACCGGGGTGGATGGCCAGCCAGTGGCGCCGCCAAAGCCGCTCGACCGCACCGTCGACGTCGTGAGCAACATCGTGGTGTTGGCGCGCCAGGCGCTGGCCATGGCGCTGGACAATGCCGATCCGAAGAGCTCGCTCGCTCGGCAGCGCCCCACCATGCAGCTGCTGCGGCAACTGCCGGACGGCTCGTGGCAACCAGCCGAACCGGCGGTCGGTGGGTTGCCGGAGTATCAGGAGGGGGAGTACGTCGGCATACGCATCCACAACCCGCACGCGCAGAAGGTGTACTTCTCGCTGCTCATGTTCGGGCTCTCCGGCAAGGTGATGCCGCTGTATCCGCCCGACGGCGCCACGGAGTTCCTCGCACCGGGGCAGAAGATCGATCTGTTCACCGAGTCTGGCCGAGAGGCGCCGGTCGGGTTCCCCGAGGTCTATCCGTATGTCGCGGCGGGTACGCTGCCGGTGCGTACGGCGGGCCAAGGCACGCTCAAGCTGTTCGTCACCTCGACGGCCGCCAGCTTCGGCTTTCTGCACGAGCGCGTCGGGGTACGATCGGACGAGTCGTCGGTGACGCTGCCGCCCGATACCGCGCTGCAACTGCTGTTCGAGCAGCAGATGGGCGTCACCCGGGATGTCATGCCCAAGACGTCGGCGGGCCCGGTCGACGATTGGACCACCGTGGTCACGTCGTACGTCGTGCGGCGCGCCCCGGTGTGAGCGCCCGACCCGATCGTCCATGACCCACCGCCGATGACTGCGCCGCGGCAGGGCCTGCGGTACGAGGAGCTCGAGATCGAGATCTCCCCGGATACCCCCGGGCGCTACCGGGTGAAGGCGACCTCCTTCGACGGCACGGTCCGTCGCGGCACCATGGAGCTGCCGGTGCCGTCCGCCGATCTGCAGGCTTTTCTGCGCCGGATGGGGCGGGCAGTGCTTCCGCCGGCATGGCTCCGCGAGGCGATCGCGCGCGACATCATGCCGCGGTCGATGACGGCCGAGATGCCGGTGCAGGAGACGCCGCGTGCCTTCGGCAAGAAACTGTACGACGCGCTGTTCCGTGATCAGATCGCGCTGTCGCTCGTTGAGGCGGAAGCTCGAAAGCCCGAAGGGAGGGGGCTGCGCATCCGGCTGTCGTTCGACATGTCGCGCGACGACATGCCGCAGGTGCTGGGGCTACCGTGGGAGCTGCTGGCCAGGTCGGTCGACGAGTCGCCGCTCACCGTGATGCCGCAGTACACGCTCGTTCGCCATCTCGAGGTGGACAAGCCGGCCAAGGAGACGGTCACCTTCGAGCGCGAGTTCGTGGTACTGGTCCTCATGGCGTCGCCACGCGGGCACGGCAAGCTGGACCTCAAGCACGAGGAGGCGGAGCTTCGCAAGGCGTGGGCGGGATTGCCGAACGTGCGCGTGGAGTTTCGCCGAGCGACCCGCCGAAATCTCGAAGAGAGCCTCAAGGAAGAAGATCCGCACGTGATCCACTTCATGGGGCACGGCGACTTTCGCGAGGGCCGAGGCGTGCTGCTGTTCGAGACGGACGATGTCGATGACAGCGGACAGGGCGCGCCCGACCCGGTGGATGCCGAAGCGTTGGCGATCGAGTTCATGGGCGAGTACCGCCTGCGGCTCGTGTTCCTGAACGCGTGCCGAACGGCCGTGACGGGCGTGACATCGACGACCGATCCCTTCGCGGGTGTGGCCACCTCGCTGGTACGCGGTGGCGTCACGGCGGTGCTGGCCATGCAGTTTCCCATCACCGACGGCGCGGCCATCGCGTTCTCGACCGTCTTCTACCAGGCGCTGGTGGAAAGTGAGCCGGTGGATGCTGCCGTGCGTGCGGCCCGCAATCGGGTGTACTCTCGCGACCACGCCGAGTGGGCGACGCCGGTGCTGTTCATGCGCTCGAAGAGCGGGGAGCTCTTTCAGCGGACTGATACCCGCGAAAGTGTCGAGTCGATTCCCTCGGTGCGGGTCGTCGAACCGCAGGGGCAGGTCACGCAGCCCTTCACCGTGTTTCTCGCCACCACGAGCGATCGCGTGCGGCCGTGGGAGCGCCGGGCGTTGCGCGAGCTGCCCGAGCACGGCATCACCGTGCAGATCGCCGAGCCCACACCGCTCGGCGAACACGAGGCGGCCATTCGCGCCTGTGCCGGGTCGGCCGACCTGTTCGTGCACGTGCTGGGCGACCTGCCCGGGGAGCCGGTGGATGGGGCACCCGATGGCCGTACGTACGCCATGGAGCAGTACCGGATCGGGCACCAGTGCGCCCGGGCCCAACTGGTGTTTTTCCCTCTGGGGCTGACGTCGACGGGGGTGCCCGATGCGGCATACCGGAGCTTCATCGAGGAGATCGAACGACAGCCACGGCGCGCCGCCCGCCTCGAGATGATCACCACCTCGATGGATGCCATGGTCGGCGAGATCCTTCGCAAGCGCACCGACCTGATGGAAACACCGGTGGACATGAACGGCGTCTACGTCGATGTGCATCGGCAGGATGAACAGGCGGCTTCGGTGGTGATCAGGTTCCTCGAGCAGCGGGGCGTGAAGGTGCTGCGGCCGAACGCGGTGGCGGCATCCCATGGTGTGGTCAATCCATTCGTCGACGCCGTGCGCAACGTGCCGCTGGTGATCGTCGTGGCCGGCTCAGCAGATGACCCCTGGGTGATGGGGCGCGCCAAGGCAGCCCTCGACGCCGGGGCAGATCGGGTCCCGGCCACCGAGGTGGCCATCGTGCGCCTCCCGGGTCGAGGGCGCCCACCACGTCTCCCGCGGGTGCAGATGTTCGGGGACGGTGAGACCATCGAGGAGCAGCGATTGGACGAGTTGTGGACCGATATCACCCAGCCCGCCGGATGAACGCCGACATCGAACGCACGAATCCGTTCGTCGGCCTGCGGCCGTTCTTCGACGAGGACGCGTTTTACTTCTTCGGTCGCGGCGAGCAGACCTCCGACCTGCTGCAGCTCCTCCACGAGCACCGCTTCGTGCCGGTGCTGGGTAGCTCGGGCAGCGGCAAGTCGTCGCTGGTCCGGGCCGGGCTCATTCCGATGCTGCAGGGCGGGTTCCTCGTGTCGGATCACGATGGCTGGCGCATGGCCAAATGTCGCCCGGGAGACGCGCCGCTGGAGAATCTTGCCGAGGCGCTGCAGTACGCGATGGGCGAGGGGCGGGTACCGGCCGCGGCGGCCGCGTTGGCGCAGCGCATGCGCGACGAGCACACCGACGCCATCGTCGAGTACGTCCGGCCGCGGCTGCTGAAGGGCAACGCAAACCTGTTTGTCCTCGTCGACCAGTTCGAGGAGCTGTTCGCGTTCCGCTCAGCGGCGGCGGGCGAGGGCGAGGACGACGCCGCACTCGCCCCCACGGCGGAGCAGACGGCCGAGCGCATTCGCCGGCGGCAGGATGCGGCATCGCTGGTCTCGCTGCTCCTCGCGCTCTCCGATCCCAGGAAGGTCACCATTCCCGTGTACGTGTGCATCACCATGCGCACGGACTTCCTGGGGGACTGCGACCTCTTCGAGGGGCTGCCCGAAGCCATCAACAAGTCCGGCTATCTGGTGCCGCGGCTCACCCGGAAGCAGCTGCGCGAGTGCGTCGTGGGACCTGCGCGCCTGCACGGCGCGCAGGTGGCTCCGCGTCTCGTGGACCGCGTGCTGAACGACGTGGGGGATCGGGGCGACCAACTGCCGGTGCTGCAGCACGCCCTGCTGCGCACGTGGGAACGCTGGGAGGCTGGCGGCCGGCTCGGCCCGTTGGATCTGGCGCACTTCGAGCAGGCCGGTGGACTGGACGGGGCGCTGGCGCAGCAGGCCGGCGAGGTCACGGCCGGTGTCGACCCTGGCGCGGTGGAGCGGATTTTCAAGCGGCTCACGACCACGGACGTCCGCCGTCGCCGGGTGCGCAGTCCGGCGCGTCTCTCCGATCTGGTCGCCGTGAGCGGCGCGCCAGCGGACACCGTGAAGGCGTTGCTGGCGCGTTTGGTGAAGGAGGGGGTGAACTTCCTGTACGGCGCCCCCGACGGCAATTCGCACGATCCCCGCTATGACATCGTGCACGAGAGCCTCATCCGCCAGTGGCCGGCGCTGCGCGCGTGGGTGGATGAGGAGCGGGATCTGCGCGACTGGTGGCTGGAGATGCAGCGCAAGGCGGCGGCCGCACCACCGGACTTCTCCGACCCGCTGGTCCGTCCCGACGAGGCACCGGGTGCCGGGTCGCGCACCGAGGAGGAGCTGTTGCGGCCGCGCGCCCTGCAGGAGGCTGAGGAGCGCCTCGAGCGAAACCGCATCTCCGAGGCCTGGGCGCAGCGCTACAAGGGGCCGGGCGCCACCTTCACCGAAACACTCGAATACATCCAGCGCAGCCGTGAGGCGATCGAGCGGAAGCGCCGGGAGGCGCAGCGCGCCAGGTTCCGGAGGCTGGCTGGTGCCGCTGCCATGGTGGTCATCGTTGCGCTCGGAACGCTCGGCGGGGGCTACGTCGGGCGCGAGTCGATTCGCGGGGCGCTCCTGGCGGGGTATCTGGAGCAGGCCGATTCGCTCAGTCGCGATTTCACGATCGGCCGACTGGCGGAGACGGATCCGACCTACGCCACCGCGCTCGCGGCCGAGTTCGACACCGCACAACTCGCCAACCCCGATCGTCTGGAGCTGGTGCACCGCGTGCTGGCTGCCCCCGCGGCGCTGGCGGAGTACACCGAGGTCACGGCCGTCGCGCTCGACGAGCGGGGCGGGCAGATCGCGTTGGGGTACGCCGATGGCACCGTGGCCCTTCGCACGGCGGACGGCCGAGGGCCGGAGATCTGGCGACGGGATCTCTGGACCATCGATGGCGCGCGGGGACCCGTCGAGCGCAATCTGTCACCGATTACGGCGCTGGCGTTTGCGGTCGACCGACGTTCACTGTTGGTCGTGTCGGATTCAACCGTGCGTCGTGTTGGTCTGGCCACGGGTATCACGGAGGCCCGCTGGTGGATACGCGATGACTATCTGGCGAGCGTCCGTGAGTCGCCCGATGGTCGGTATCTGACGGCATTCGGCGAAGACGGCGCGCTCTTCGTCTGGAGGCGGGGCCCCGGTGAGCCGTCGGATACGGTGGCCAACCGTCTGTTGACGGCCTTCGACGCGACCGGTCGCCTGTACGAGGCCACACGTGATGGCACGGTGTTCCGCAAGGATCTGGTGCGGGGAGAGATCGACTCGGTCACCTGGCGCAAGACGAGCGACGAGAAGACGAGTGCCAGGGAGCCGGGGTTCCTCGTCGTGAACCCGCGTGGCGACTGGGTTGTCGTGGGCGGATACCAGATGTCGACCCGGGTGATCGACAGCCGAGGTGGTGAACGTTTGCTGGAGGGATTGATGCCCACGGCGGCAGCGGTGTCGCCCGATGGCAGCGTGCTTGCGGTGGGCACCATCGAGGGCGGCGTGGCGCTGGTCGATCTCAAGTCCCTCCGGACGCGGTGGCATCTTGAGGATGCCCATGCGCAGCCGGTGGTGCATGTGGCCTTTGCCGATTCCGGGCGCGTCGTGGTTTCGACCGCCAATGATCGAACGGTGCGGTGGACCGCGGCATCGAGCAAGACGTCGTCCGCTCGCCTGATGGGCCATCGCGACGATCCCGGGGACCTGCACACGGCGGCCTTCGGCGCTCGCGCCGCCCTGCTCGACCGTGAGCGGACCGTGCGGGTCTGGGGCGGGTCCGGCGATGCGTCGACGTTCACTCCGCCGGCCACGATGGGGGCACCGAAAAATGCGGCGCTGTCCGCAACCGGCACCGTCGCCGTGACCACGTTCGCGGATGCCACGGTGCTCGCCCAGTTTCCCGGGCAAGCGCGCGAGTCACTGGTCATGCCATGGTCGGGTCGCCGCCCCGACTCGCTGTACGCAATGGCCGTGTCGCCGGCCGGCGATCGCGCACTCATCATCCCGGTCGGTGTGGGTGGTTTCCTGTGGGATATCGACGACACGCCTGCGCGCCCTTTGCCGCGGGATTCGTCGACGATGCTCGTCCGCGGCCTCTTCAGCGCCGATGGCTCTACCCTGGTGCTGGAGCAGACCGATGGGACGGTCATCCGGGCGGATGGTCGAACCGGTGCCTCGCTGGACACGGTGGCGCGCTGCGACACGACCGTTCGCGCGATCGATGTGTCCCGGGACGGAAGCGTGGTCGCGCTCGTGTGTGACGGGCGAAAGTCGGTCGTCGTAGCGACGCCGGATTCCACTTGGGAGCACTCGGTGAGTCAGCTCGACGACGTCCAGGTCCTGCGCTTGCGCCCCGACGGGAAGGCGTTGTTCGTCGGCGGGTCAGGGTGGTATCCGTACCTGCTCGACGGTGCGGGGTTACAGCGGGAACGCCTCATCGAGAGTGCGCACTACTCCATTCTGTCGGCCGCCTTCAGCCACAACGGCACGCACCTCGTCACCGGGACGTGGGACAAGACCGTGCAGTTCTTCCGGCTCGACGTCGCCACCGGACCTGATACGACACTGATCACTCCTGACACGGTTATCCAGTCGCATGCGCTCGAAGTCTCGCATGTGGCCTTCAGCCCGGATGATTCGCTCGTGGTGGCTACGGCATCTGACGGGCGGGTGCGAGTGTTTCAGATGGATGGTACCTATCGCAACATCCTCCTCCCCCATGCCGACCCGCTGCCCTATTCCACCTACGTGCCGACCGTCAGCACCGCGGTGACGAACACGCCCCGGAGGATCGCTTCGGTGGCCCTGCTCACGGAGGGCAGGGTGGAGGGGCACGCCTCACGCACCCTGGCCGCGTTTCGGCAGTGGGATATCGATCCGGCGCGTCTGCTCAAACGCCTGCAAGAACGTTCGTCGGTGTGTGTGCCGACCACACTTCGTCGGCAACTGCTCGCGGTGGAAGGGGCCAACGTCCAGCTCGCCCAGCAGAAGCACAAAGCCTGCGAGTACCGGCATCGGCGGTAGCCGCGGAGCGTCGGCCGCGGGGCGCGCCCAAGGGGCGAGCGTCCCCGCGCCGTCCACGCCCTCGCGCTTTGCTAGACCACCAGCCAACTCCGCAAATGCGACACCACCTCCGGGTGGTTGAACATGCTGGTGTGCATGATCCCCGCTGCCGGCGGCAGGCGCAGGAGTCGCTCCTCGGCGATCGGGAAGCTGTCGCAGCCGTTGTCGCCGTAGACACCCTGCTCGGGCACCACGAGGTCGTTGGCGTCGTGCCCGAAGATGCGGTCGACCAGCGAGTTGGCCGCGCCACCCACCAGGGCCTTGAGCCCGGTGTCCTGCGGCTGGTAGTCGGCGGCGATGGCGAGAAAGCCCTCGTGCCGACGGCCCGGGGCGTTGAGCGCCTTCAGGAAGTCGCCGCTGGGGTCCATCGAGCGCAGCCCCGCCAGTGCCTTGAGCGCGCCATGCCCGATGATCTTGACCGCGATCAGCAGCCCCTCGAGGATGTCGGCCACCCCGCCGGCCGGCACCACGTTGAGCCCCGTGGTGAGCCGATCGATCATGTCGATCATGTAATCGGGCTGGGCCAGCTTGGTGCCCTGATTCGGCACACCGGCGAACACCGCGCGATGCACCCGGACACGGCTGGTGTCGAGGCCGAAGGCGTCGGCGCCGTCGGCAAGCGTGCGGGCCACCAGGCCGCCGCGACTGTGGGCAATGATGTCCACGTCGAGCGAGCCCGACGGGAGCACCTCCTGCAGCATGGTGTTGAACCGGCGCACGTTCTCCACCGGATCGTGCGAGAGCGAGTGATGGTTGAACGCGAACACGCGCCCCTCGTAGCGCTGATGCAGCTCCTGCATCAGCTCGGGGGGAATGCCATGAAACGCCCCGTGGGCCGTGCTGAAGGTGCCGTGCACGAACAGCAGCGCGCGGCCGTTCGTGAGCTTGGCCGCCTCGTCACCCGTGAGCGCCAATGCGTCGCGCTCCGCCGGTGTGCCGGTGGGAAGCCGGTAGTCGGCCGGCGTGAAGCGGCGCAGGCCATACGTGCGGTTGTCGGACTCCCACCGCTCGGCGATCACGCGCGCCGGCTTGTTGATCAGCGCATCGCTCACCGGAAACACGAGCACCTTGAGCAGCTTGCGGCCGAGGGCGCCGAAAAGAGCGCGGTGTGTTCCGGCCTCCGACGACTCGTCCACTGGCGGGATGCGCTTGTGGATCAGGAAGCGCCGCTTCTCCACGCCGCGCACGGTACTCGCGGGCGAGTGCGAGCGGACCGGCACCTCATTCACATCGTCGACGCTGTGTACGTCAGTGGCGAAGTGCCAGGTCATCGCGCCCGCTTCGTCCACCGACAGCACGACCTGCTCGGCGTCCTCGCCGAGGTCGGGCACCTCGAGCATGAGCGCATCGTCGCCGCGGGCGTCGCGCAGGTCGGCGGCCGGCGGCGTGGGCACCTGCGCGGCGCGAATCTCGATGGTGCGCAACCCTTTCATCTCGGCGCGCTGCAGCGCGGCGTCGAGTACATCCGATGAGTCCTCGGCGGCGCGCACATCGCCGCCGGTTCCGCTCAGGAGCCGGGCATTGCCCCGGAGGCCGGGGGCCATGAGGGTGACGTTGCCGCCGAGGGAGACGCGTTCGGCGCCGCCGGAGAGTGGTTCCATGTTGGATGGGTCCTCGGCGCAGGTGCGCCGTCGATCGGAAGCGGTGAACGGAAACGGGGCGCGCCACGGTGACGCGCCCCGTGGTCCTCACGAGAACGTGAGGTACGGATTGCCGTAGAACACGTAGGCGAGATACGACGAGGCATTGGAGTGCGTGGCGAACTGCTGCCGCAGGTCGCGCAGGATTTCGGCCACCGGGCGTGGCGTGGCCGCGAGCGCCTCCCGATAGAACTCGGTGGCGACCCATCGGGCGATGACATCGTTGACCGCCCAGATCGGCGCCACGAGCCCGGTGAAGTTGCCCGCCAGACAGTTGCCGGGAAACCCGTCGTAGTCGCCAAGCATGGTGCCTGCGGTGCCGACCATGCAGGCATTCAGGAACATGAACGGCGCATGCTTCTCGCCGAGCGGCGTGGCCCGGAACAGGGAGGGGTCGAGGGGCGTGCCGTCGCTGAGAAAGAGCGCGGCGTCGCCGGGGCGCGTCGGGTCGACCTGCCCGTGGCCAGCAAAGTGCACGAGTTGCGCCCCGCCGCCGATCGATGCCGTGAGCAGCGACGTGAGCGCGGGCACGCTGCAGTCGTACCTGATGACGCGCGGGTCGTTGTAGGTCGCTTCGAGTTCGTCGACCTCGGCCTCGGCGTTGGGCAACTTCTTGAGACCGCTCTCGGCGCTCTTGTACATCCCGGCCATCACGGCGAAGGAGCGCACGTCGAGCGAGGAGCGCGGCGTGGCCGGCACTTCGGCGTCGCCGAGAATCCACCGCCCCATGCTCACCTGCGCGGCGAGGATACCGACCCGCGAAGGATCGAGGGGTGGGTTGACCGTGGCGAGCTCCCACGGCACGTACGGATCGGCGCTGTTGAGCTGCAGCGTGACCGGACGGGTGCCGCCCACCTTGGTATGCACCTCGCGCAGCAGCTGCCAGAACGCCGCGGGCAGCTTGCTGGCGATGCGCTTGCCGTGGCTGCCTACCTGCAAGCCAAGCAGCCCGTCCTTGCCGTCGTACAACGGCATCGAGTCGATGATCTTCTTGGCGAACGTGCTCGGGTCGTCGCCCAGGTCGATGACAGGCGCCTCGTCGGGTACGGGAAGGGCATGGGCGTTGCGGAGTGTTACCAGGAACTTTCCGCGCACGCCGTTGCTGTCGGCCCTCGCGATGTTGACCTCGATGTCCGGGATGGCCGTGGCGGGTGCCATCGTGATGGACGGGACGGCCGGTTGCGCGGCGAGCAGCGAGATGCCGCGGGAATCGGGAGGCGGCAGCAGCCCACCGTCTGGCAGCACCGCGAGATGGCGCGTGATCGAGCCGCGGGTCACGCCGTCGTACGCGTAGTGCACCGTGATGGCGCGCACTTTCACGGGCGCACCGGTCGGCGCCGGTACGAACGGCTCCGGAACGAGCGGCACGATGAGCATCGCTGCATACGGGTCGGCCACCGACACCGTGAGGTCGTGCCGCCAGCCATTCGGCGCGGTGAACCCTTCGGCCACGATCTGGATGTCCACTGTGATGCTCGTCGCGCCGGCTGGCGCGGCCAGCACCATCGCGCCGGTGTCGACCTGGCCGGCCATGACCGTGGCACCGAGACCGATGCCCAGATTGAAGGCGTCACCGACCGTCACGGTCTCGGGGTGCTCGACCTTGGGATACGCCCGTACCTCGACCGGCGCCGTTGGTGGTTCGCTGCCGCTCGGGGTGGGGGCAGCGGCAGCCGGCGGTTCGTGCCATCGCGGCTGTTGTTGCTGTTGCTGTTGCTGTTGCTGTTGCTGTTGCTGTTGCTGTGGCGCTGCTGGCATCGGCGCAGCGCTGCGCGAGGTCTCTTCCGCCACCGGCATGGCCGGCGCGGACATCTTGGGCCTCTGGCGCGGCTCGGCGACGGCCACGAACTCGGTGCCCCGCAGCACCACGCCGTCGAAGGTCCGTGCCACCGCTGCCGATGCCGCCACCTCGCCGACCTGCTTCGTGGGCTTGCTGTCGCCTTCGTGGAGGCCAAGCGCGATACCAAGTGGCGCGTCATCACCGCTCCACTGCATCCGGTCGAACACTTCGCCGACGGCGAAGCTGTACCAGAACAGCGTGATCCCGTCTTCGCGTCGCACGGCCACGCGCCCATCCCGCACCGGTCGCTCGAGCGCATCGAGGATGGACTCCCGATCTGGTGGTGCACCGCCGTCGACGCGCGGCATGGCTGGCGCATCGGTCGCCACGGTCATCGGGGCGGACGGGGATGTCGGGAGCAGCGCATTCGTGTCGTTCGCCGCGTCCTGCCACTGGGCGAGCAGGTCGTCGACGACGCGCTGCACGGCCGCCTCGGCGCGGTTCTGCCAGTAGCCATATGTCGCCAGGCGGATACGCGCCTCGAACACGGTCATCGCGGCATCGAGCAGGACGGCGGGGCGGAGCATGAGCGGGGAGGGCAGAGGGAAGTCGGTGGCGACCGCCGCTACGCTACGCCCCGACGCTTGCGTTGCCAAGCTCAACCGCGGTCTCCAATCAGTGTTGGTGGTCGGAGTCTGATCCCTCGGTCGAGTCGGTGGCGGCCGACGGCGGACCGGGGGCCGTACTCTCCGGCGTATCCGACAGGTGCTCCTGGACGATCTGCCAGCGTCCGCCCTGCCGACGCCAGAGCATCGTCCAGGCGCCGCTCACCACGTGCGGTGTATCGCGTGGTGTGCGGTGGGGGATGGAATAGGTCAGCGTCATGACCGCCGCGTCCCGCGAGAGCACGTCCACGTAGGTGGAGCCGAGCACGAAGCGCGGTTGCTGCATGTTCTGGCCAACGCGCTGCCAGAAGCCGCGAATCGCCCCCTCCAGCGTGTCGTGCGTGGTGGTGACCTGCCCCGCCGCTGCCGAAATCACGCGGCCGCTGTCCGGGTACAGCGACAGCAAGCGCTCGGCGGCGCCGGGTTGGCTGAAATCGTAGGCCTCGACGACGAGCGCGCTGAGCGAATCGGCGATGGCGCGGCGGTCGGTAGCGGAGATGTGGGTGGGGGCCTGGCAGGCGGCGAGCAGGCTGAGGGCAACGACGGGGAGAACCCCCAGGCGACAGGGAGAAGGCATCAGGAAGCAGGGAACGGGGACACTGGGGCGGATCTCAAAAAGGGGACAGACCGACGGTACGCGGTGTCCACTGGCGGGGACGGCGGGTCGGCAGGCTGCCGCGGGTTCCCGACTGGGCGCGCCAACGTACTGCGGTGGCGCAGCAATTGCTCTGCCACTCCTCATCGGGGTTGGGTCCGGCGAGGGTCGGACAGGCAACGCCGTATCTGGGGCCGGATGGCCGGGGGCGCGCATGCAGTCGTCGAAGGCGGGACAGAAGCGGGTGCAGGTCGCGGCGGCGGGGGTGCTGACGGCGCTGGCGTTGGCCGGCTGTGGCGGCGAGCGGGACCACGGCGCCATGACCGCCGATCTCGAGCGCGACCTCCAGCTGGCCATCAGTGCCGAGCGTCCTCGCACTGCTGTCGTGTCGGCCATCGAGGGTGGTCCGACTGGTGCGCCCAGTGGACAGGCGCGCGGCCGCCGGGACGCCGTGCCCACGCCGCGTCGTACGCCGCGGGCGACGCCTCAGGCCCCCGAAGTGCAGGAATCCGCCGCCACGCCACAGCTCGCGGAGGCCGCAGCACCGGCGGTGGCGGTCACGGAGCAGGTCGAACCGACGAAGGCACCCATCCCCGAACCTGCCGTGACGCTGCCGGCGCCCGATGTGGTGGTCGGGAGCGCGGCCGACCGCGGCCCGTCGGCGGGCGATGGACACGATCACGGCACCGGTGAGCACGCCGGGGAGACGGCTGGCCGTCGCGGCGGCGGGTTGGGCGGCATCATCGGGGTGATCATCCGCGGCGGCGGAGCCGGCGTGGACAACTGCGAGGAGCACGACCGCCGGAACGGGCGCCGTGGCGGCGGGATCATCGTGGCCGGTGGCGGGCGCGGTGGGGTCATCACCCGTGGCGGCTGGGGTGGTGTGATCGGCGGCGTGATCGGCGAGGCCACCGGTGGCGGCATGCCGAGGCCTGCGGGGCGTTTCCCGCGGTACTGAGTCCGTCCCGCGCCCGGCGCGGGTTGCCCCCCTCTCCGGTCCGCGACTAGCCTTCGCGGACCGATGACGCACTACGAACAGCTCGGCGGCGACGCCGGCATCCGCACCCTCGTCGATCGCTTCTACGACCTGATGGACACCGCGCCGGAGGCCGCCAATGTGCGCGCCCTCCACGCGGCCAACCTCAAGGTGTCGCGCGAGAAGCTGTACCTCTTCATGAGCGGGTGGACCGGCGGTCCGCCGATGTACGTGGAGAAGTACGGCCACCCGCGGCTTCGCATGCGCCATTTCCCCTTTGCCATCGGCGCCCGGGAGCGCGACGAGTGGCTCTGGTGCATGGACCGCGCCCTGGCCGAACACGAGGCGCCAGACGAGATCAAGACGCTGCTGCGCGAACGGCTGCACCAGCTCGCCGATCACATGCGCAACCAGGAAGGCTGAGCCATGCGCATCGTCGGTGGGAAGTTCAAGGGCCGCACCCTCGCGGCGCTCAATGACTTCAAGGTGCGCCCCACCGCCGAAGCCGTGCGGGTGGCGATGATGAAGCTCGTGGCCAACGAGCTCGAGGGCGCGAAGGTCGTCGACCTCTTCGCCGGCACCGGCGCAATCGGGCTGGAGGCGCTGTCGCGGGGGGCCAAGTACGTGGACTTCGTCGAGATCCGCCCATCGAGCCTGCACACGCTCAAGGCCAACATCGCGGCGCTGCGCGTGTCGGAGAAGACGCGTATCTACAAGAAGGACGCGCTCCCCTTTGCCGACGCGCTGCCGCCCGACCGCTACGACATCGCCTTCGTCGACCCGCCCTACGAGTCGCGCATGCTCGATCGGGTCATCGAACGCTGGCAGCAGGCGCCGTGGTCGGCGGTGCTGGTGGCCGAACACGCCCGCACGCACCAGCTTCCCCGGGCGTCGCAGTTCACGATGCTGGAAGACAGCGCCATTTCCGTCTATCGCCGTCCGTCCCCTGCCTGACATGCCCCCACGGTTCCGAGCCCTCCTCGTCGTGAGCGCCCTGCTCATCACGCCGGCCCTCACAACCTCGTCGCTCCCTGCGCAACCGGCCCGCTGGGCCGAGCAGGCGGAGCGGGTGAAGATCATCCGCGACCAGTGGGGCATCGCCCACGTGTATGGCAAGAGCGACGCCGACGCGGTCTTCGGCATGGTGTACGCGCAGGCCGAGGACGATTTCGCCCGCGTGGAGATGAACTACATCAACGCGATGGGGCGCCTCGCCGAAGTGGAGGGCGAACGCGAGATCTGGCGCGACCTGCGCATGAAGCTCTTCATCGACACCCTGGAGCTCAAGAAGCAGTACGCCGCGAGCCCGGTCGCCATGCAGGCGCTCATGACGGGGTGGGCTGATGGCCTCAACTATTTCCTGCACACCCATCCGCAGGTAAGGCCGCGTCTCCTCACGAAGTTCGAGCCGTGGATGGCGCTCTCGTTCAGCGAAGGCAGTATCGGGGGCGATATCGAGTCGGTGAACCTGCGCGGCCTCGAGCAGTTCTACGGCCCGCGCAGCGGGGGGGCGGCCGGTGCGTCGTCGCGTGAAGAGCCCGACGCGGCCGCATCGCCGTTCGGACAGGAGCCCGGCGGCTCGAACGGTTTCGCGGTGGCGCCGCAGAACACGGTCAACGGCCGGGCACTGCTGATGATCAACCCGCACACATCGTTCTACTTCCGCCCCGAGATCCACATGGCGAGCGAGGAGGGACTCGACGCCTACGGGGCGGTCACATGGGGGCAGTTCTTCATCTATCAGGGCTTCAACAGCCGGCTGGGTTGGATGCACACGTCGGGGGGCGGCGACGTCATCGACGAGTACCTCGAGACGGTCACCCCGAAGGGCAAGGGCTTCACGTACCGGTACGGCATCGGCACGAGACCCGTGGTCGCGAAGACCATCCGCCTCGCCTACAAAACGGCGACGGGCATGGCCGAGCGTGTGGTGACGGCGTATTTCACGCACCACGGCCCGATCATCCGGGCGCAGGACGGCAAGTGGGTGGCGGTGCGCATGATGAACAACCCGCTCGAGGCCATCCAGCAGAGCTACGGCCGCACGAAGGCGAAGAACTTCGACGAGTTCAAGCAGGTCATGACGCTGCGCACGAACTCGTCGAACAACACCGTGTACGCCGACGCCGACGGCGTGATCGCCTACTTCCACGGCAACTTCATCCCGAAACGCAATCCGGCCATCGACTTCACGAAGCCCGTGGACGGCAGCGATCCGGCCACCGAGTGGCAGGGGCTGCACACTCTCGACGAGATGATCCTGCTCAAGAACCCGGCCAACGGCTGGCTGATGAACACCAACAACTGGCCGTTCACCGCGGCTGGTACCAACAGCCCGAAGATTGGAGACTGGCCGGTGTACATGTCGGCGCAGCGCACCGACAACGCGCGCGGCGTGCACGCGGTGCGCGTGCTCGAGAACCGCACGGACTTCACGCTCGAGGGGCTGATCGGCGCGGCGTACGACAGCTACCTGCCGGCGATGGCGCAGCTCATTCCGCCCGTCATTTCGGCGTATGACGCGCTGCCGGCTGGCGATTCACTCAAGGCGAAGCTGGCGGTGCAGGTGCGCACCCTGCGGAACTGGGACTATCGCTTCGGCGTGGCGTCGGTGGCCATGACGCTGGCGAACGCCTACGGCGAAGACGTGTCGCAGGCCGCGGCCGGCGCGGCGCGCGCGGCCAACCTGCCGGTGTTCGACTACGTGCAGACACAGGCGCCGGCGGCCACGGTGCTGGGCGCCCTGGCGCG
This sequence comes from Gemmatimonas sp., assembly GCA_040379205.1. Classification (GTDB taxonomy): domain Bacteria; phylum Gemmatimonadota; class Gemmatimonadetes; order Gemmatimonadales; family Gemmatimonadaceae; genus Gemmatimonas. The sequence continues at coordinate 10,967 of JBEILM010000020.1, read as the reverse complement.
GGCCAGTGACCGGCTCACGCGCGACTTCGGGTCGTGGAAGATGCCGTGGGGTGACGTGAACCGCTTTCAGCGCCTGAGCGGCGCCATCGACGCCGGCTTCGACGACAGCAAGCCCAGCCTGCCGGTGGCGTTCGCGTCGGCCAACTGGGGCTCGCTCGCGGCCTATGGCCAGACGGGTGCGCGCACGACGAAGAAGTACTACGGCAACCGCGGCAACAGCTTCGTGGCCGCCGTGGAGTTCGGACCGACTGTGCGCGCGAGGAGTGTGCTGGCCGGCGGCGTCAACGCCGAACCCGACTCGCCGTACTTCTTCAATCAGGGCGAGCGGTACGCGACCGGCGCGTTCAAGGACGTGCACTTCTATCGCGCCGACGTCGAGAAGCACGCCACGCGCACCTACCACCCCGGGCAGTGAGCGTGCCGCCGCAGTCCGGGTTGCCCCCCGAAGCCGCCATCGACTTCGGGGCCAGCAACACCGATGTCGTGGTGCGCGACGCGGGCGGCACGCGGCACTGGACGCTGCCCACCGAGGGGCAGCCGGACGACGAACGGGTCCGGCAGGTGCTGGCGGCCGGTGGCCTCTCGCCGGCCGATGTGGCGTGGATCGCCGTCACCGGCGGCAATCGCACGCTGCTCTCGCCACGTATCGACGATCGCCGCGTATACCGCATCGACGAAGTGCAGGCCATCGCGCGGGGCGGGCTGGCGCTCGCCGGGCTCGAGGCGGCCGTGGTGACCAGTGCTGGCTCCGGCACCGCCGTGGTGGCCGCGCGTCCGGACGGTGCGAAGCATGTGACCGGCACCGGCGTCGGCGGTGGTACGCTCGTGGGGCTCTCCCGCCTGCTGCTGGGCACCGTCGACCCGCAGGAGATCGACGCCTTGGCGCGGCAGGGCAAGGATACGGCGCACAACCTGACCATCGGCGAAGTGCTGGGGCAGGCCATCGGCTCGCTGCCGCCGGAGACCACGGCGGTCAACTTCGGTCGCGTCGCGCGTCACCCGGTGGACGCGTCACGCGAGGACACCGCCGCCGCGATCGTGAACATGGTGGGGCAGGTCATCGCCGTGATCGCCATCAACGCCGCGCGCGCTCAGCAGCTCGAGGAAGCGGTGATCGTGGGGCATCTCACCGACCTGCCGAGCATTCGTCGCACCCTCGGCCTGGTGGCGCAGTTCTACGGCGCCACCATTCGCATTCCCGAGCAGGGCGGGTCAGCCACGGCGCTTGGCGCCCTGCTGGTGGCGGCCGACCAGCAGGTCTGACGCACGCCTCGTGGCGTGCGGTCGGTGGTCGTGGGTCGGTAGTCGTGGGTGGAACCGATCACGCAGAGGCGAGGAGACCTGGAGGCAACGACATCGCAAGCTTGGCACCGTTTTCATTCAAGAGTTGAAACGACGCCTACCCATCGATGTCGTTGCCTCCAGGTCTCCTTGGCTCTGCGTGATCAGTTGTCTCAATGTCGGCGTGATCGGTCGTCTCACGTCTGCCCGGAGCACAGCGCCTTGAGCGCCAGCGCCGTCACCGACCCCGGCACCGGGGCGCCGTAGCCGGGAATGCCCACGATCTTTTCGCTGGCGACTTTCGTGAGCCTCGCGTCGCTGTAGTAACGGTTCTCCTTCACCGCGGCTGTGCCGGCCTTGCAGCGCACCGTGACCAGTGTGCGCGAGCCGTACCATTCGCCGCCGGGCACCTTGGCGGGCTTGAGAAACGTGGTGCGGAACGAAGCGGTGATCTCGTCGCCGGCGCGCTTGACCGATTTCGGCTCGAGGAACACCGGGTTGCCCCCGGAGATCGTGCCGATGGGCTGGGAGCCGGAGGCCGAAGGCTGCGCCGGGGCCGCCGACCATGCCACGAGGGCGAGAAAGAAACCGGAACGTCGCATGGTGGTCCGAGAAGAATCCCGTTGATGGAGTCGGAGGCGTGTGGTACGCTCAAGGGTGCCTCGTAACCTAGCGCGATCCCTTTCGGACGGCCCGTGATCCCTCTTCGCTTCGGCACCGACGCCCAGTTCGGCGACGTGCGCGCCCTCCTGGCCGCGCACGACTTCACCGCCGACGGCCTCTGCCGGCGTGTTGGCGTGGACACCGTGTACGACCTGTCCACCGGCGCCGATGGGCGCGCGGAGAGCACGCTGGCCGACGGACTCGACGTCCTGCGGCACCTGTTCATCGATTGCGGGTCGGTCGAGGCGACCGTGGCCGAGACGCACCTTGGCGCCGACGCGCTGGCGCTGCTCGTCCAGTTCGGGCTGCTCGAACATGAGGACGGCGGCGTGCAGGCCACCGTCCTGCTCTACCCCAACGGGACGCTCTATCTCGTGTCCGACCTGCCGCCAACTGCGGGCTTCGCGCGCGCGCGGGAAGGCCTGGATGTGGTGTATCCGGCGCTCACCAGCTCTGTCCGGATGTTTCTCTCCACGCTGCCCGTGGCCACCGGCACCCGCTACCTCGAGCTGTGCTCGGGAACCGGCGTGGCGGCGCTGCTCGCCGCCCAGCAGGGGGCCACGCGCGCGGTGGCGGTGGACATCACCGAACGGTCGACGCGCTTCGCGGAGTTCAACGCCCGACTCAACGCGGTGGCGATCGAGGCACGCCAGGGCGATCTGTACGCCCCGGTGGAGGGAGAGCAGTTCGACTGCATCGTGGCCCATCCGCCATACGTACCGGCGGCTGCCCAGCACGCGATCTTCCGTGACGGTGGCGTCGATGGGGAGCAGATCTCGCGCGCCATCGTCGCGCGGGCCGCCGACTTTCTCGCCGTGGGTGGCGTGCTGCACGTCACCTGCCTCGTGGCGGCGCGGCGGAACACCCCGGCGCTGCAGCGCGTGCGGGAGATGCTCGGCGCCCACGCCGACGCCTTCGACCTCTTGCTGCTCGAGAACGGGGTCAGCGACTTGGCCGCCCATTTCCTGCGTCAGCTCGACGCGGCCACGCCCGAGGAGGTCCCGGGACTGTTGGCGCAGGTGCGCCTCTTCCGGCAACTGCAGATCGAGCGCCTGGAGATGGTGACGATCGTGGCCCGACGCCACGGCGAAGCACGTCCCGGGTTCGCGCTGGCCATCGGCCGCAATGCCGGTACCAGCTGGTCCGAAGTGGTGTGGCTCCTGCAGATGCAGGCGTTTCTTGCCACGGGCGGTGCCGCACTCGATCGCCTGCTCGACGCCCGGCCGCGGCTGTCGCCATGGCTGCAGCTCGACCTGTCGTACCGCGTGGAGCCTGGCACCGCCGATCCGTGGGCGCCCACCGGCGGGCTGCTGCTGGTGCCCTACCCTTTCGTGACCCGCGTGTCCGTGGACACCGGTGATGCCGCGTTCTTTGCCACCTGCGACGGTACACGGACCTTCGCCCAGATCCTCGCCCAGCTTCAGGCCGAGAGGAAACTGCCGGCCGATCTCGCGCTGCGGTCGTTCATGACACCGCTCGCGTCACTCGTGGGGCGGGGAGTGCTGGAGACCGACCTGCTGCCGTTCCCGCGCCAGGGGGCCTGAGCCGCCAGCGGCGGTCTGCCACAGTCGGAATGCCACCAGCGCGGGACGTGGTGCCGTCAGGGGATGCTCGGCGGCATCATCCCGCCATCCATGGCGGCGGTTTCGCGCGGCGCAATGCGCCCCAGACGGTCGTTGAGCAGCAGCAGCAGGGTAAACGCGATGCCCCACTGCAGCAGAATGGTGCCGATGTTCTCGATGCCGAACGGATCGAGGGCGCCGGGGCCACGCACCTGCCACATCCACCACCCCATCAGCACGATCGCCTCGAGGGGGACGAGAAAGCGCAGGCAGATGTCCCACCAGGCGCCGATGCGGATGTTGGAGTGCTCGTGATTGAGTTGCTCCTCGCGGAAACGCGCCGCACCGATGCGGTTGACGGCAATGGCGAAGAAGAGCCCCGAGGCCATCAGGCCGACGCCCCACACCCAGTCCTGGTTGTGCAGGATGTCGATGGAAAACGCCGACGGCAGCCCGAGCACGAGGCCGAACGTGCCCACCACCCATACCGCGCGCTGCCGCGTCCAGCCCATGTCGAGCAGCACACGCGTGCCGAGTTCCACCATCGAGATGAGCGAGGTGAAGGCGGCGAAGAGCAGGGCAAGAAAGAAGAACGCCATGAACACATGGCCACCGGGCAGCGTGGCGAACAGCTTCGGGATCCAGATGAACGTGACCCCTTCGTTGCCGGCGCCGAAGATCGTGCGCTGCACGAGATCGGCGTCGAGGGCGGCCCCGCTCTGCACGGCCTCCTGCAGCGCGGGGAAGTCGGCGAGCGCCTGCGGGTTGGCCGCCAGGTTGCTGGCCAGCTGCGGCACGACGGTGAACACGGTGCAGAACACCATCATGCCGGCGCACAGCGACACGACGTTGTTCATCGCCGGCAACAGCATGCCATTGAGGGCCGTGTCCTCGTTGGCGCGCATGTAGGCGGCGTAGGTGAGCACAAGGCCCCATCCGGCGCCGGTGTCCCACGCGTTCTGCGTGAGCGCCTGCAGCCAGATGGTGGCGTTCCCCAGCTTCTCCCACTCGATGCCGTAGAAGTAGTCCAGCCCGGCCGACGCGCCCGGCAGCATGAGTGCCCGGCCGGTGAGCAGCAGGATGATGACGATGAGCAGCGGCATCAGGATGGAGGTGGTGCGCTCGATCCCCCTGATGCCGCGCGACACCACCACGGTCGCGCCGAGCATGGACACGACGAACGGCAGCACGGGCGCCGTGCTGGTGGAGAAGTCGCGCCAGAAGGCCACCGAGTTGTCTCCCGTGACCTGCCTCAGCACGACGGCCACCGAGTAGCGCAGCGTCCAGCCGGTGATCACAGCGTAGTACGCCATGATCGCCACCGCCACGAAGGCGATGAAGGCGCCCATCCATGCCGACTTCTTCCCCTGCGTGCGCACGAAGGCGCCGATCGGCCCGAGGCGCGTCATGCGCCCCATGCCGAACTCCACGAGGATGAGCGGGATGGACCAGGTGAACAGGCAGATCACCCAGGCCACCAGGAACTCCCCACCGCCGTTGGTGGCGGCGATGCGCGGGAAGCGCCAGATGTTGCCGGTACCCACGGCCATGCTGAGCATGGCGAGCATCATGGCCCAGCGAGAGGAGAAACCGGCAGACGGACCGTTCGACTGGCTCACACGGACTCCGAGGGAGGGGCGGGGGGACGGCCGAAGCAGGCGGCGGCGCGACCGGGGACGGGGCGAAACTATATTGCGGACCGACCGTACCCTAGGGGTGCCGCCGGATCGGCCGCAGGTCGCCGGGCCCGTCGCGATCCCTTCCCGCCCTGGAGTGCCCATGTCCCGTTCGCTGCGCATCCTGCGTCGTTCCGCTCAGGTGGCCCTGCTGGCCGCGTCCGTCGCCAACGCCGCGCCACTGGTGGCTCAGTCGGCCCCGCCGGCCGGTGACAGCGACGCCGCCGTCATGGCCGTGGTCCGTCGCCTCTTCGACGGCATGCGCGCCGGCGACTCGGCGATGGTGCGTGCGGTGTTCGATCCCCGCGTGCGTATGATCACCGCGACCACTCGCAACGGTCGCGTGGTGACCACCGTCGAGACCGGCGCCGATGCATTCGCCAGGGCGGTAGGAACGCCCCACGCGGAGGTGTGGGATGAGCGCATCCGCAACGAACGGGTGGCCATCGACGGGCCGCTGGCGTCGGTGTGGGTGGACTACGCGTTCTTCCGCGGCACCACCTTCTCGCACTGTGGCGTCGATCACTTCCTGCTGACGCGCAACGACGCCGGCGCGTGGACCATCCTTGAGCTGGCGGACACCCGGCGCACCGCTGGGTGCGAGAGCTGGACGAAGTAAGCCCCGGAGCGGCGCCCGCGCTCAGCTCAGGGCCGCGTCCAGCACCTCGCGCACCTTCCCCAGCAGGCTCGCCCGCGTGAAGGGCTTGCCCAGGAACGCCGCCTGCTGGGCGGCGATTTCCTCCACCAGCACCTCATCGTCGGCGTAGCCGCTCACATACAGAATGCGCATCGGCCCGTGCCGCCGCAGGACGTCGCGCGCGAGTTCGGCGCCCGACCGGCCGGGCATCACCACATCGGTGATGAGCAGGTCGAACCGCTGTTCTTCCAGTCGCGCCAGCGCTTCGGCGCTGTCGCCGGCGGTGATCACGAGGTACCCCACGCTGGTGAGGAGGCGCTGGCCAACGGCGGCCACGGCCGGGTCATCCTCCACCAGCAGGATGCGTTCGTGCCCGTGCGGCAGTGCCACCGGCTTCGGTTCCGGCACCGGCACCGACGCCGGCTCGTCCCGCTCTGGCAGGAACGCGCGAACCGTGGTGCCTCGGCCGAGGGTGCTCTCCACCGTCATGCCGCCGCCCGCCTGGGCGATGATGCCGTAGGAAATGGCGAGCCCGAACCCCGTACCGCTGCCACGGTCCTTGGTGGTGAAGAACGGCTCGAACACGCGCCCGATGACTTCGGGCGCAATGCCGATGCCGGAGTCACGCGCGGCAAAGCAGATGTAGCGGCCGGGCGGGAGGTCCACCACTTCGTTCGCGTCCAGCGTCACGCGGGACACCGACAGGACGAAGCGCCCGCCCTGCGGCATGGCGTCACGCGCGTTGCTGGCCAGGTTCAGCAGCACCTGTTCGAGACGTCCCGGATCGATGCGGACCGTGCCGGCATCCGCCGCCACCTCGTACTCGACCACGATGGACTCGCCCAGCAGGCGCTCCACGAGGCGCTGCACGCCGCGCAGGATGTCGTTGGGATCAAGCAGCCGCGGTTCGCTCACCTGACGACGGCTGAACACGAGGATCTGGCGCGTGAGATCGGCGGCGCGGCGCCCCGAGGAGAGCGTGGCCTCGAGCTCCTCTCGCGCCGGATGCGCCGCCGGCAGCTGCTCCAGCGCCAGTTCGGCGTGCCCCAGCATCGACGACAGGTAGTTGTTGAAGTCGTGCGCGATGCCGCCGGCGAACGAGCCGAGGGCTTCGAGCTTCTGCGCTTCGCGCAGGCGGTCCTGCGAGGCGGCCAACGCCGTGTTCCGCTCCACGATGGCGTCGGCCATGTGATTGAACGTGCGCGCGAGGTCGCCCACCTCGTCGTGCGTCGCCACCCACGAGCGCCGCGTCATGTCGCCTTCGGAAATGGCGAGGGCATCGGCGGTGAGCGACTCGATGGGCGTGAGCAGGCGGGCCGTGACCCAGTAGGCGACGAGCACGATCGTCAGGCCGGCAAACAGGCCGATGACCAGATCCTGCACGAACTGCTTTCGGGCCGGGGCGTAGATGGTATCCACGGGCAGCCCCACGTACACCCGCCACGGTGTGGCTTCCGAGCGATCGGAGCCGAACAGGCGATGCGTAGAATCGATGGCACTGATGATGACGGTGTCGTTGCCAGTGGGTTGGTCGCGCTGGCCCTGCTCGGAGAAGGTCGGGTACCTGCGGCCGAGCCAGCGGTCGGTATCGAGCGTGCGGATGATGACCGTACCGAACTCGTCGAGGACGGTCAGCACCGAACCCTCGGGCAATCGGCGCGCGATCCGCACGGCCTCCAGCGAGTCCAGAATGATCGTAGCCCCGACATAGCCGCGGGGCTTCCCCGACCCATTGCCGGGTATCGGCGCGATGAACGGGACGATCCACGGCTTGTCGGCCAGTGCCCGGGAGCGTACCGGAGCGCCTGCGGTGAAGACGCCGCTGCGCCGCACCTCGGCAAAGTAGGGGCGGATGGACAGGTTCATCGATTCCCGTCCCTCGGACGCCACCAGCGCCGCGCCCACATTGCGACCGAGCGTATCGGCCGCGAACACGTTGGCGTACGGGGTGGCCGTGCTGAGGAAGAGCTTGCGCAGCTGGGTGTCATTGCGCAGCGGCTCGACATCGACATCCACGAGGTACGCCACACGTTGCAGCAGGGCCTGCACCTGCTCGATCTGCGCGTCGAGCGCCCGCGTGACCGTTGCGGCATTCTCCTGCGCCCGTTCACCGATCCGGCGCTCTTCCGCATCCAGTCGGTCCTGCGCCCGGATCCACGCCAGGGCGACGAAGGCCAGCGCCACGGCGACCGCTACGAGCCGGAGCCGTGTCCGCAGTCCTAGACGATAGGTCGCCGACGGGACGATAGCTGAAGGGGCCACATCGGGAAGCTACCCGACGTGGCCCCGACCGGCTACCATCTGCCTGCCGACGGTCTCCCGCCGCGACTAGCGCCTGCTCATCGCCCGCAGGTGGGCATCGTCGGATCCGGTCCGGCGATGGCGGGCCGGGTGGGACGATTCGCCACGGCCGTCATCACCTGATGCACGAACCGTCCGAGGCGGGCCGCGTGGTCGTAATCGATGTACCGCGGCTCATCGGTGTGCTGGTGGTAGTCAACCGCATAGCCCAGCGACATGTACACCACCGGGATGTCCTTGCGTACATAGTTCACCTGGTCGCTGCGGCAGAAGCGGTTGAGCGGGTTGGCCGGCACGTCCCAGCTCTTGTCGATCGCCATCGGCTCGCGAATGTTCGCATTCACCGAGTCGATGATGTCCCCGAACTCGCGCGACAGCCGGCGCGCCCCGAGCATCTGCACGGAGTTGGGACCGCCGTACTTCACCTGCCAGTCGCGCCCCTTGCCCACCATGTCCATGTTGTGCGCCGCCACGATCTGGGTGAGCGGGATGGTGGGGTTGTCGGTGAACCACCGCGAGCCGAGCAGTCCGCCTTCCTCGCCCTGATGCGAGATGAACACGATGGAGCGGGCCGGCTTCTCCCTGGCGAACTGTTCGGCGATCTCCAGCATCACCACGGTGCCCGAGCCATCGTCGTCGGCGCCGTTCATGATGCTGTCGCGCTGTGGCGCCCGGATGGCACGCGCCACGCGGATGAGCGAATCGATGCGCTGCTGCTGCGCCGCCGTTGGCACGCACACGGGATCGTTCGCCCCCTGACGCCGCACCACCATGTTGTAGGCCCGCACCGAATCGTGGTCGACCACGACGGGGTTCACCCCCACATGGTCGTTGTGCGCCCCCACCAGCACGTACTCGCTCTTGAGCGTCGGGTCGGAGCCTGGCAGCACCGCAATCACGTTGCGGGCCGGCGTTGCCGACAGCCGCCAGGCGTGGTTCCACCGGGCGGTGACGGGGGCGCCGGCATCGCCCACGCCAAGCTGAGCGACCGGCTTGCCGAAGAGCGACTCGGCGACCGCGCGCGAGATGGTGGCCGCTCCCACGGCGCCCGGGTTGATGGGCTGGGAGGGCTGCATGCCCAGGCGTGGCGTGAGTGCCGCGTCGATGGCCGCCGGCTGCATGTCGTCCAGCCCGATGACGAGCACGGCCGCCGCACCGGCGCGGATGGCGCGCAGGTCACGCACCGCCGTGGCTGGAGGCGGACGCCGCTGCGCGGCCGCTGCCGCCGCCGTGGGGTTCGCACGCTGACGCGCCTCCTCGGCAATGGCGGCGTTGGCCCCGAACTTGTCGGGCACGTCGGCGCAGCTCACGAAACTCACCGGGGCGCTGCTGCTCGCGGCCACCGCGCGGGCGACCGGCGCGGCGCTGAACACGGCCACCTTGCCGCGGAACACCGCCGGATCGAGCATCACCGAGGTGTCCCCCCACTGCCCGGCGTACACCGCCGGTACGCCGTTTACCGAGACGGTCGTGCCCACGCCGTTCCCCGGACTCGGCGCCATGGGCACCCAGTCCCGCCGGGCCGACAGTGACCGGCCGCCCACCTGCAGCGCCATGGCGGTGGTATCGAAGCCCGACGGGCCGAAGGGGAGCACCTGGAAGAAGGTGCCGCTGTCGCCCGCCGGCGTGAGGCCAAGGCGCTTGAACTCGCGGGCGATGTACTCGGTGCCCTTGTAGTTGCCCGGCTCACCGACGCGGCGCCCACGCATGGAATCGTCGGCGAACTGGTAGAGGCGTGTGCGGAGGTCGTTGGCGGTGATGGCCTGTACCGTGGGACGCGGCGCCCAGGTGCGGGGACCTTCGTCCGACCAGACGGTTCCGCGCGCCTTGTTGGGGGCGAGCAGCACCGGCACCGGTGTGGACACCGGGCGGTCCTGGGCAGCGAGCGGGGCGGCGTGGGCACTGGCGGTCACGACGACCAGGCCGGACACGGCGCACAGACGGGATGGCTTCACGGAGACGGGGCCACGGGTCGGAGGGCAGGATGAGGCGACATGGAAGTCTACGCAGCATATTCGGACCATGCTGACCTCCGTCCGTCTTCGTGCCGCCATTGCCGGTCTTGCGACCCTCTGCGCCTCCCCCCTCGTGGCCCAGGCGCCGGGCTTCACCGCTGCCGACCTTGACGGTCTCCGCCTTCGATCCATCGGACCGGCCTCCATGAGCGGCCGGGTCGTCGACATGGATGTCGTCGAGTCCAACCCGTACACCATGTACGTGGCCGGTGCCACCGGCGGCCTCTGGCGCACCACCGACAACGGCATCACCTGGAGCTCCATCTTCGACGCCCCGGTGCACAGCATCGGCGACGTGGCCGTCTTCCAACCCAACCCGCAGGTCATCTGGGTGGGCACCGGCGAGCGCGCCAACCGCCAGAGCGTGAGTTGGGGCGACGGGGTGTACAAGAGCACCGACGGTGGCCGGACGTGGGCCAACATGGGGCTGCGTACGAGCATGCACATCGGGCGCATCCAGCTGCACCCCACCAACCCCGACATCGCGTGGGTGGCGGCGCAGGGCAGTGTGTGGGGGCCGGGCGGGGATCGTGGGCTCTACAGGACGACGGACGGCGGGCGCACCTGGGTGCACGTGCTCAAGACCGACGAGGAGACGGGCGCGACCGACGTGGCAATCGATTGGAACGATCCCAACGTGCTGTACGCCGCCACGTATCAGCGCCGCCGCCGTGCGTACGGGTTCGACGGCGGTGGCCCGGGCAGTGCGCTTTGGAAGAGCACCGACGGCGGCACCACGTGGACGAAGCTCACGGGGAACGGGCTGCCCACCGGCGAGTACGGTCGCATCGGCATCGCGGTGTACCGCAAGAACCCGCGCATCGTGGTGGTG
>JBEILM010000019.1:0-52704 GCA_040379205.1 Gemmatimonas sp. | reverse complement strand
GTCACCATCCTGCTCAACCCGCTGCTCTTCGCGGCGGCGGAGCGACTCATCGCGTGGGTGTCACGCTATCCGGCGCTGCTCGACCGCGTCGAGCGGCAGACGGCGCCGCGGGTGCTGACCACCGCCATGTTCGAAGCACCGCTGACGCGCCACGCGATCCTCATCGGATACGGACGTGTGGGGCGCACGATCGGCGAAGCCTTCCAGCGTGTCGGGATGCCGTTCATGGCCGTCGAATCGGATCGCCGCGTGGTGGAAGCCATGCGGTCGCTCGAGGTGCACGCCGTGTACGGCGACGCCACACGAGCCGGAATTCTCGAGCATGCCCATCCGGAAACGGCGCGGCTGTTGGTGGTGGCCACGCCCGATCCCTACCAGGCACGCCACATCATCGAGCGGGCGCGGGCGCGCAACCCGCAGATCGAGATCGTCGTTCGGACGCATGGCGAGGAGGAACAGCAGCTCTTCGAACAGCTCGGCGTGAGCAAGGCGCTCATGGGCGAGCGGGAGCTGGCGTTCGGCATGGCCTACCACAGCCTGCGTGCCGCCGGGTGCGACGACGACCGCGCCGATGATGTCATTGCCGCGCTTCGCGGAGGCGGGCGTATGCCCACGCAGGAGTTCGCGAGCATCATGCCTTCCGCGGGTGCCCCGGGCGGTCGGGAACGGGTCGGCTGACACAAGGGCTGACCGAACGGAGGCGCATCGACGGCGCCGTCGTGCTGCCTGCTGCGGACGCTGCGGACTGCCCGAAAAACGCATCGCCCCGCCGGTCGGGCGGGGCGATGCTGTCTCTCGGTACAACCGGCTGAATCAGCGCGTCCGGCGGCGCGCCACACCCACGAGGCCGAGGAGACCAGCGCCCAGCAGCGCCATCGTACTCGGCTCCGGCACGGCGGGCCCGGTCACGGTCACGTTGTCGAGGTGATTGCCGAAGCTGGTGTTGCCCGGGTTGGGCATGCCGCGGAACTCGAGCTTGGTCTGCGGGCCGGTGGCGACGAACGACGTGTTGAAGTTGAACCACGTCTTGTCCGGGCTGTTCACCGAGTTGCCGAACTGGCCGGTGGAGAACAGGAAGCTGTTGTTGATGTAGACGTGGATCATGCTGAACTGGTTGCCGCCACCCGGACGGTGCAGGCCCCAGAAGGACAGATCGTACGTCACGCCGTTCGCCGTGTTCAGGTTCTGCCACAGGCTGGTGGGCGCGTTGACGTTGAGCTCGACGTGCGCGTTGCCGTGCTGCGCCGAGATGCCCTCGAACGTGCCGACCCAACGCTCGACGTTGTTGGTCGGGGTGGCGACCAGTCGTTCAGCGGCGCATTGGGATACTGCGGGTCGTTACCGGTGAGCCCCGGGTTCTCGAAGCTGCAGTTGGCCACGAGGTTGTTGGCCACGCTGGTGCACTGGGCGCTGGCGGCGGACGGCGCGAGCATCGCGCACGCAATGGCCGCGATCGACGCTCCACGAACTGAAAAGAGGTGCATTCCTGGTTATAGAAAGAGGGAGGTGTCCGACGTACCGCGTCGTTTCCCCCGGGAGCGCAATCTTCGTGCCTGAGGCGGGCTGGAGTGCGCCGCGTGAAACCCGGGGCAGCAGCCTCGACCGTGGGGCCTCCTCCGGCGCCACGCCACCACGATGATGATTAACGGTGCGACGGTTGTGTGGAACGCACGCCACAGCCATCCGGTCCGACGGTATCCGGATGCTCCAGATGGTGTTCAATCGATGCGCGTGATCCCCGCTCGGCCGTGCTCCACCCGCCAGGCCGAGGCGGTTCCGACCGGGGCCCCCGGCCTGGTCACGTAGGGCACGCTGCGGTACTCGGCCGTCCACGCCTCCTGGTCGACACGGCAGCGCACGTAGCCCCGGCGGTTCTGGAACCAGCGCAGGTGCGGGTTCTCGCCCTGCATGGTCGCCAGGCGTTCCGGCGGCGTGTCGCTGCCGTCACCTCCCGACGAAATGCTCGTGCTCACGAATTCGGCGCCGATGACGGCGCGGTCGGGGCGGCTGAAGTCGCTGCGCAGTTCGTTCACCCAGTTGCTGTGAATGTCGCCGGTGAGCACCACCGTCCGATTCGGTGCGCGCTTCGACAGTTCGCCGAGCAGCCGGTCGCGCGCTACCGGATAGCCGCTCCACTGGTCCATCGAGGTGCGCACCGCGTCGCTCGGGTCGGCGTCGTACGGTGCCACCATGACCTGGTTGGCCAGCACCTGCCATCGCGCGCGGGACGCACTCACGCCGTCCAGCAACCACCGCTCCTGGGTCGCGCCGAGCAGCGTGCGCTGCGGGGCGCGCCACTCGGCGCACGGCGCCTGGGTGCCGTCACCGCACGACTGATCGTCACGATACTGCCGGGTGTCGAGCATCGAGAAGCGGGCGAGCGTCCCCCAATCGATGGCGCGGGTGATGGAGAGGTCGGCCCATGACGGCACCTGCGGCACGCGCACCGGCTGATGCTCCCACCAGGCCTGGTAGGCGGCCGCCCGGCGGATGCGCATCTGCTCCGTGGATTCCATGACGTTCTCGCCCACGAGCCCGGCGTAGTTGTTGTCCACCTCGTGGTCGTCCCACGTGACCAGCCAGGGGCAGCGCGCATGCGCGGCCTGCAGCGCCGGATCGGTCTTGTACTGCGCGTAGCGGCGCCGGTAGTCGTCGAGCGAGCGGATCTCGAGCCCATGGTGCATGCGCACCATCCTGCTGTTTCCCGCGTATTCGTAGATGTAGTCGCCGAGGTGCACGGCGAGGTCGATCTCCTCGCGGGCGACGTGATCGAGGGCGGTGAAATACCCCTGCTCCCAGTGCTGGCAGGACATGAACGCGAACGCGAGCGGCGTCGTCTGTCCGACGGCTGGCGTCGTCCGGAACTGCCCCGTTGGACTCGTGGCCCCACCGGCCATGAAGCGGTAGAAGTACCACCGGTCCGGCAGCAGCCCGTCCACCTCGATGTGCACGCTGAACGAGAGTTCGGGCGCCGCGGTGGCGCGTCCCTTCTTCACGATCTTCGTGAAGCCGTCGTCGTCGGCCACCTCCCAGTCGACGGTGGTGCGCAGCCCATCCATGCCGCCGTCGGGCTCGAAGGGACGGGGCGCCAGGCGCGTCCACAGGACGCCGCCGGTGGGGGTCGGATCGCCGGATGCCACGCCGAGGGTGAAGGGGGTATCGGCGAACCGGGGGCGGCTGGTCACGCGCCAGACGTTGGGCACGACGGCGCAGAGCGCGGCATAGCGCGCGAGATCGGAGACGAAGAGGCGACGGTCCATACGCATACGCTACGCGCGCCGGAAAAAAGCGCGAGCCGCAAACCAAAATCGGGACCTGCGCGTTACGGCCCCATGACGTCTCCTTCTCTTCCCATCGGCGCCCGAACGGGCCGCCTGACCTACGCCCGCTCGCGGCTCTACCTCGGCATCACCGGCGTCGGCACCTCCGTTATCGCCGCGGTCTGTGTGCTGGGGTTCGATATCGCCTCGCAGGGCTTCTCCACATCGCCCGACCAGCCGCTCGGCCGCGCCATGCTGTCGCTCGGCCTGTACTTCGCGCTGCTCACGATGGGCTTCTTCCTCTTCGACCTGGTCGGCGGCGCCTGGGTGGTGCGGCGCAAGGACTGGGCGCAGGTGTGGCTCTTCCGCTGGCTGCGCGGGGTGGCCGTGCACTGGGTCGTGTGGATGACCATGGCGCTGGCGCTGATGCTCACGGCGCGCGCGGCGGACGTGCCCGCCGTGATCGCCGTGTTCGCGCTGGGGCAGCTGCTGCTCGCGGCGCTGCGCGGGCGCATGGTCGGTGTGATCGCCCGCATGCCGGTGCAGCCGGCGCCGCCGTCCATGGTGCAGGCTGCCCAGCAGGCCGGTCTCGACCCCGCAAAGCTGCGGGTGGTGGATACCCCCGACGAGGGGTTCACGGGCGGCTGGAGCGGCATTCAGCCCGATAGCCTGGTGGTGCCGCTGCGGTGGTCCACCCTGCCGGCCGCGGCGCTCACGGCGCAGTTCGTGCGCCGCAAGGCCATCGCCGACAGCGGCGCCCATCGGCGTGGCGTGCTCGGGGCCATCGTGTGGAACACGGCGGGGTTCGGCGCCGTGCTGGCGCTTACCGGTGCTTCGCCGGCCACCGCCGCTGGCATCGTGACGCTCGCGGCGGGCATGACGCTGTGGGCCTTTCTCGGGGTGCTGCTGCTGCCCACGCCGTCGCGGGCCGCCGTCTACGCCACCGACGCCGCGGCAGCGCAGACGGTGGGAGTGGCCGGCGTCCGCGAGGCCATCGAACGGCTCGATGCGTGGCAGGACGACGAGCCCACGCGTTCGGTGAACGTGGAGCGGATCTTCCACCCGGTCCCGTCCCGCAGCAACCGGCTGGCGCGGTTGGCTCGTGCACCGGGGGCCGGGCTCGGGGCCATCCATGCGCATCACCTGGCGCGCCATGCGCTCTGGCTGGGGTGGGGAGCGCTGTCGCCCATCTCGCGCCTCGTGCACTGCAATGTCGGGCGCACGGCGCTCTGGGCCATGCTCCCCGGGGACTGAGTCCCGGGGGCCGTGACTGGCTGAGGCTCGCGGCGTGGGGCATTGTTGGGCATGACGCCTCCTGCGCCCCCGCGCGATCTCGGTCCTGCTGTCCGCTTTCCGCCGCCGATCCTTTTCGTGGCCGGTCTCGGACTCGGCGCCCTGCTTGACCGGCTGGTGCCATTGTGGCCGGTGCCCGAGCGGCCGCTGATCGCCGTGGCGGGGTGCGTGCTCGTGATCGGCGGGCTCGCCCTGGTGTACGCCGGCATCATGACCTTCCGGCGCTTCCGCACGGCCGTGTATCCCAACCGGCCGGCGAAGCTGGTGGTGGACAGCGGACCGTTCGCCTACACGCGCAACCCGATGTACGTCGGCATGACCGTGTTCTACCTCGGCATGGTGCTGCTGCTGCGGTCGGTGTGGGCGCTCCCCCTGCTGCCCGTGGTGCTCGCGGCGCTGGTGCACTTCGTGATCCGTCGTGAGGAGCGGCATCTCACGCAGAAGTTTCCCGACGCCTACGCGGCGTACTGCGCGCGGGTGCCGCGGTGGATCTGACGCCGTGGCGACGGGTGGCGTGTGCGGTCGGTGCGCTGCTCGCGGCGCTACTCGTGACCGGTCAGGTGGCCGCGCAGCCGCTTCCCACCGTGATCCCGCGACCCGGACTCGTGATCACCCGCTCGGTGCGCGTCGCGCCGGGCACGTACCGGCTGCTGGGGCATGCGTCGCTCGATTCAGCGCTGCTCACCGTGCGCGGACGCGACATCACGGTGGATCTGCGCGGCGTCACGTTCATTGGCACGCCACCGGACAGTGCGCCCGATGCCGCGCGCGGCACGGCGCTGCGCATCGACGGTGGCCGCAATGTGCGTGTCCGCGGCCTCACCGCGCGTGGCTATCGGGTGGGCATTCTCGCCCGCGATGTCCGCGGGCTCACGCTCGAGGCCAATGACCTGAGCTATGGATGGAAACCACGCCTGTTCAGTCTTGTCGAGCACGAGAGCCTCGCCGACTGGCTGTCGTTTCACCGCAACGAGCAGGAGGAATGGCTGCGCTTCGGGGCCGGCATCTATCTGCGCGGCGTGACCGGCGGACGCCTCACGGGCAATACCGTGCGGCAGTCGATGAATGGCCTGTTGCTTTCGCACAGCGACTCGCTCGACATCCGCCACAATGACTTTTCCTACAATTCGGGGCTCGGCATCGGGCTGTATCGCGCGAGCTGGCACACCATCGTCGGCAATCGCGTGGACTACGCCGTGCGCGGTTCATCGCACGGGTTCTACCAGCGAGGGCAGGACTCGGCAGCGCTGCTGATGTTCGAGCAGTGCCAGCACAATATGGTGGCCTACAACAGCATGACCCACGGCGGCGACGGGCTCTTTCTCTGGGCCGGCCAGCACACGATGGACACGGGGCAGGGCGGCTCGAACGACAACCTGTTCCTCCTGAACGATTTCAGCTACGCGCCCACCAACGGCATGGAGGCCACCTTCAGCCGCAATGCCTTCATCGGCAACCGGGTGGTGGGCAGCACGCACGGCCTGTGGGGCGGCTACAGCTACGACTCGCGCGTGGTGGGCAACTGCTTCGGTGACAACCGCATCGGCATCGCCGTGGAGCACGGACAGGACAATCTCGTCGGCGGCAATCACTTCACCGGCGACACCCTCGGTATCCGGCTGTGGGCCGACAGCCTCGAGCCCAGCGACTGGGGCTATCCGAAGCACCGGGATACGCGCAGCCGAGACTGGCGCCTGGTGGAGAACACCTTCACGCGCGTCCCCGAGCGGTGGCGCATCGCCAACACGACCGCGCTGGACACCAGCCGGAACGTGGTGCGTGATACGCTGTCCGGCACCTGCGACCCGGCCCGCATCGTGCCCACCACCGTCTGGTGGCGGCTGCCGGTCATCAGCGACGCGCCCACCCGCTGGCCCGAGTCGCCGCAAGCGAGGCGCGACCGCCGCGCCATCGTGGTGGACGAGTGGGGGCCGTACGACTGGCGCTCACCGAAGCTCTGGCCGGTGGACAGCACGCGGGCCCCCGTGCTGCGGCTGCGTGTGCTGGGGCCGAGTGGCCGGTGGCGCGTGGTGGCGCAGCGTGGCCTCGCGCGGCTGTCGGCGCGCGCGGGGCGCATGGGGGACACGCTCACCGTCACGCCACATCCCGACGACGCCGGTGACTGGGAGGTGACGCTCGAATACGTGGGCGGCGCCACCGTGTCGCCACGTGGCGTGCGGTCGGCGGCGGGGGTGCCCGTGCGCTTCCGGTACGGGCACTTCGAACCGCGGCAGCGGTGGACGCAACGGCTGTTCGCCTACACCGAGCGTACGCACCCCTTCACGGCGCCTGCAGCGTTCGACTCGCTGCTGCGAGGCCCGCCACTGCTCACGCGCGAGGCGCCGCGTCTGGATTGGCTCTGGTCGCGCCCGCGCGACCCGGGCATTCCGACCGCGGCCTTTGCCATGGAAGCCACGAGCGCGCTGTCGCTGCCGCCAGGTGACTATACGCTGCGCACGCTTACCGATGATGCCGTGCGGGTGTGGGTGAACGATTCACTGGTCATCGATCACTGGACGCCGCACGAGACGGCGCCCGCCTACGCCAGCCTACGCGGCGGCAGCCACCGGCTGCGCGTACAGTATGTGCAGGTGAGTGGCTGGGTGGAGCTGCGGCTCGATGTGCTGCGCGGCCGCGTGCGGCGATCGGAGGGGTCGGCGGGGCCGCACTGAGCGGCCGGCCGATCAGGTGGCGTCCGACGCCGAGTGGAGCACCGGCCGTCCCCAGGGGCGCACGAATTCCAGCGGCGATCCGTCCGGTCGGGCCACGAACACCCACATGGACATGGTCCGCACGCAGTAGTACAGGCGCACCGAGACCCGGCGCGGCAGGTACGCGCAGGTGAACGTGAACGGGAACGTGGTGTCGAGCGTGCGCGCGGCCACGCCGTTGAGAAAGACGCCGTGGAATTCCGGGACGTCGGCGCTGGGGTACGCGTCGCGGAAGAAGTGTCGCCGATGGGGCGGTCGGCGTACCCGGCGTCGTCGGCTTCGGCCCGGTTGTAGGAGAGTACGACCCCTTCACGATCGAGCTGGACGACGCCGAAGGGTGCGGCGTCGAGTTCCTCGTCGGAGAGCTGCCCGAGGAAGGGGGCCAGCAGACGGGTGGCGGTATCGAGTGGCATCGGAGTCCCGCAAACGAGCACGCGACGCCCATCGGCTTCGGCGGGAGCTTCGCGTTCCTTTCTGAGGATCGGAACGTCGGTCGTACGACTCGAGTCGTCTCGGTCCGAAGGTCGCGCGGGAATGTCACGGCGGCGTGGCATCCGTTCCGGCGGGCGGTCGCCGGACGGCGGGCCGGGTGGCGGTCGTTGCCCCCCGGTGAGCGGGGCCCCACATTCCCGCCCCATGCAGATGACCTCTCTCGACTGGACGATCGTGGTGGCCTCGATCGTGCTTTCCTTCATTCCGGCGCTGTTGCTGGTGCGCCGGGCCGGGCGCAGCGCATCGGAGTTCTTCACGTCAGGCCAATCGGCACCGTGGTGGCTCATTGGTGTCTCGATGGTTGCCACGACATTCAGCACCGATACGCCGAATCTGGTGACCGATCTGGTCCGCACGAAGGGCGTCGCGAACAACTGGGCGTGGTGGTCGTTCCTGCTCACCGGCATGGCCACGGTGTTCTTCTACGCGCGGCTCTGGCGGCGCTCCAACGTGCTCACCGATCTCGAGTTCTACGAGATCCGCTACAGCGGCGCGCCGGCGCGCTTTGTCCGCGGCTTCCGGGCGGTGTATCTCGGGCTCTTCTTCAACTGCGTGATTATGGCCACGGTGAACCTGGCCGCCGCCAAGATCGCCAATGTCATCCTGGGCTGGCCCATGAGCCAGACGCTGCTGGTGTGTGCCGGCATCAATGTGCTGTTCGCGGCGACGTCCGGGCTGTGGGGCGTCATGGTCACGGACTTCATTCAATTCGGCATCGCCATGGCTGGGTCGTTTGCGGCGGCCTACTACGCCGTGCAGCAGCCGCAGGTGGGCGGGCTTTCGGGGCTGTTCGCGAAGATCCCGGCTGACACGCTCGCGCTCGTGCCCGACTTCAGCGACTGGAGTCTCACGCTGTCGGTGCTGATCATCCCGCTCACGGTGCAGTGGTGGTCGGTGTGGTATCCGGGCGCCGAGCCGGGCGGCGGCAGCTACATCGCCCAGCGCATGCTCGCGGCGCGCAGCGAGCGTGATGCGTTGCAGGGCACACTCTTCTTCAATGCGGCGCACTATGCGTTGCGGCCGTGGCCGTGGATCATCGTGGCGCTGGCGTCGATGCTGGTCTTTCCCCAGCTCGCCGACATCCAGGCGCGTCTGCCACACGTCGATCCGAAGCTCATCAACCACGACATGGCGTACCCGGCCATGCTGACCTTCCTGCCGGCGGGGCTGCTCGGCCTGATGGTGGCCGGCCTCCTGTCGGCGTACATCTCGACCATTTCGACGCACCTTAACTGGGGGACGTCGTATCTCGTGCACGACGTGTACCGGCGCTTTGTCGCAACCGACCGCGACGAGCGGCACTACGTCATGGTCGGTCGTTTCGTCACGGCGGGGCTGATGGTCCTCGCCTCGCTGATGACGCTGGTGCTCGACTCGGCCCGTGCCAGCTTCGAACTCCTGATGAGCGTCGGCGCGGGTACCGGCCTGCTGTATCTGCTGCGCTGGTACTGGTGGCGCATCAATGCGTGGAGCGAGATCGTCGCGATGGCGGTGTCGTTCGTGATCGCCGTGGCGTTCTTCGTGCTGGGCAAGCAGGGGCTTGCGCCAGCCTCGCACGTGTCGCTCATCATCGGCGTGGCGGTCACGACGGCGGCGTGGGTGATCACGGCTTTCGTCACCAAGCCCACCGACCGTGCCGTGCTGGTGGCCTTCTACCGGCGGGTTCGCCCATCGGGCAACGGCTGGAAGCCAGTGGAAGCCGAGGCCGGCGTGGGGCACTCACCCGATCGCACCGCTGACTCGCTGCTAGGCTGGGTCCTCGGCTGCTCCGTCGTCTACTCGGCGCTCTTCGGAACCGGCAGCTTTCTGTATGGCCACACAACGCAGGGGCTGGTGTTCCTGGCGGTGCTGGTGGCGGGGGTGGTGGGACTGTCGCGGATTTTGCCGAGGATCTGGGGAGGGGCAGAGGGGGCTTGACTACGAACCGCGGCACAACGAACGGCGGTACACTGACGGCGTAACGTGTGGGGACGTGATCGGAGGGGGAGTGGGCTATGCCCGTTCCCCCTTTTTGTTTCGCTCGCGGGCGGCCTGCTCGTCGACGGCGCGAATGAGGCGGTGGAGCATCTTGCAGACCACCGCGCGCTTGGCCTCACACTGCCAGTACGTCGACTGATCGAGCGCTCGGGCATGGTACGCAATGCGCAGGTGCGTTCCCGCTTCGTCGGCGGAACCGAGGGCGAGCCGCGGGTATCGCGCGAACTGTGCGCGACCGCCTCGCGCGCCCTCCGAGATGTTGGACGGGACCGAATCCACCGCCCGCAGCAGCTGGGCACGCAATCCGGGGACCTGCGCCACGTCGACGGTGCGTGCCGACGCGTGCACCGCCGCGACGAGCGCGAAGGACGCATCGAGGACCCGGAGGTTGCGGCGATCGTTCATGTGCGACGATAGCCGCGCCGAGCCCGTGCGCGGTAACCCGAACGACGCCACCATACCCATTCCCACGCCCCCCCGATAACGCCGTTACACGTTACGCCGTCAGTGTACCGCCGTTCGTCGTCCCGCCGTTGGTTGTGCCGCCGTCACCGCTTCTTCCCGTTCGCCAACGCGCGGTAGTACTCCTCCACCATCGCCCGGTACTCCGCCGGCACACTCGCGCGCGCACCGGCCGCCGGCCGGCCGTCGGTGCCCATGCCCACGGCGCGCAGCAGGGCGAATTCGAAGTCCTTGAGTCGTTCCACCATCGCCGACTGCAGCTGCTCGAGTCCGCGTGCGTCGCTGAACGCCCGCCCGTTCTCGAGCTGCCGCATGGCGGCAATGGCCCGGTCGAGATCGCGCGTGTCCACGCCCTGCTGTGCGGCCTCACGGCGCACGCCTTCCGCCGCCTCGCGCCGCATCCGGAACTCGCGGGAAAACTGCTCGGCGTCACCTCCCGGCATCGCGTAACCCGCGCGGCCGCCTGGCGTGAACTCCCCGGGGGCACTCCGCGGACTCCCGCCTTGCGTGGGCGCACCCTGTGCCTGGCCGCCCGCCCGATTGCCACCTTGCCCCTGCTGGCCCTGCTGGCCCTGCTGGCCCTGCTGGCCCTGCTGGCCCTGCTGCCCCTGCTGGCCCTCTTGCCCCTGTTGACCGCGCTGCGCCCGTTCGGCCACGCGCTCGCGCAGGGACTCCATCCCCTCGACCAGATCACGCGTGCGTTCGAGCGTCCGCTCCTGACGCCGCGCCACCGACTCGCCTTGCAGCGCCCCGGTGGCGGCGCGGAGCCGCTCGGCGACATCGCGCAGGTTCTCACCAATCTGCCCCTCGAATGCCGCGGCATACTCCGCCGATCCGCCTCGGGCGACCTGCTTCGAGAACTCGATCTTGTCGGCGAGCCGCGTGTCCCGGATGGCATCGGCGGCTTCGGCCACCTGGCCGGCCGCCTTGGGCTGATCGCGACGGGCGCCGCGCGCAAGACGATCGGCTTCCGCCTCGAGCCGCCGTACGTCACCGCTCAGCGCATCCTTCTGCTGTGCCAACTGCTGGAGTCGCTCGCCACGCTCCGCACCCGAGGTGCGTTGCATGTTGCGCACCCCTTCGGCGATCTCCTGCTGACGCGCTTCAAGGTCGCGCGCGCGTTCGGCGAGCTGCTGGACGCCGCGTGTGGTCTCTGCCGCGCGAGACCCCTCGAGATTGCGGGCGGCCCGGTTCAGCTCTTCGAGCGCCGCATTCGCCTGCGCCGTCGATCCGGACGCGGCGCGGCGCATGTTGTCGGCCGCCTGTTGCAGCTGCTGGGCGGCGTTGGCGAGCTCGCGATTGTTCTGCTCGCGCGACAGCCGCTCGAGACGACGCGCCTCTTCCTCGGCCTGTCGGGCCAGCTCGCGCTGGGCGCCGCTGCCGCCGGTGTTGCTGCCGGTGTTGCTGCCGGTGTTGCCACCGTTCGCCGACTCGCCCGGCGACGCCGACCCCGACTGCGCGCCCCCCTGTCCGCCACGCTCCTTCGCCAGCCGCTGCCGCATGGCTTCCGCCATGCGCTGCATGCGCTCGTTCTCCTGCTGCTGCCGGCTGGCCAGCTGACGCAGCCGCTCCAGCGATTCGTCGACCTCGCGCTGTCCGCCGTCCTGAGCGCGCTGCTGCTGGAGCGTTTCGTACTGGTTGCGCTGCTTGTCCGTTTCCAGCTCGAACAGATCGGCCAGGTCCTCGGCGCGCTGCTGGCCACCGCCACCACCGCCGCCGCCACCCCCACCACCGCCCATCTGCACCTGCACGTCACGGTACAGCGCTTCAGCGCGCTGCAGGCGCTGCAGGGCCCGCTGCTCGGGCCCCAGTGCATCGCCGCCGCGGACCCGCCCCAGCTGCTCCTCGGCCGCCTTCAAGTCCTCCGTCGCCTGCTGCAACTCGGCGCGGATCTTGGCGAACATCGTGTCGCCGGCCGCCACCCCACGCTCCGTCAGGCGCGTCACCAGTTGCCCCACATCCGTCCGCAACCGTCCTTCGGCGATCGCCAGCGTCGTCATGTCCTCCCGGCGCTTCTTGTCGGCGGTGCGGCTGCTGTCGCGCAGCCAGTTGAACGTGCCGGCCACCACCTCGCGCTGCCGCGCCACGAAGCCGTCGGGGGAGTTGCCCTGTTCCTGTCCGCCGCCACCTCCGCCACCGCCGGCCTGCTCCGACTGCCGATAGTCCTTTCCGAAGGGGCGCACCTCGAGGAAGTACACATCACTGCTGCCCACCAGCCCCGAACCGTCCTTCGCCACGGCGTGGTACGCCACCAGATCGCCCGGCGACAGCGACATCTCCTCCAGGAACAGCGTGTGCGCACCCTGCGCGTCGCGCGGGCGGCGCGACGACCCCTCGGTGATCGTCACCTTCTGCTCGCTGCCACCGTTCACGCGGTAGCGCAGCTCGAGCGACACCACG
Organism: Gemmatimonas sp.; assembly: GCA_040379205.1. Taxonomy (GTDB): domain Bacteria; phylum Gemmatimonadota; class Gemmatimonadetes; order Gemmatimonadales; family Gemmatimonadaceae; genus Gemmatimonas. Next base: position 40,109 of record JBEILM010000019.1, on the reverse strand, counting down.
CCCAGATCATCCGACGCGCGCACGGCAATCGTCACTTCATCCGTGTTCGACACCTTGGTATCGCGGCCGGGCTCCTCGATGCGCACTGCCGGGGCGCGATCGGGAATGGCGTCCACCACATACTCCACCGCGCCGGCCACGGTGGTGCCGTCCGCCGTGCGCAGATCGATGTGATAGAAGCCGCTCCTGCTCACGCGGAACGATCCCGACACCACGAGGGCGCCAGTGCTGTCACGTTCGGGCGTCATCGGCACGACGGTGCCGTCGCTGAAGCGCAGAGTGCCACCAGCCACATCACGCGAGACCTTCGCCCGCACGGTCACGTTGGTGCCCACCACGGCCGCCACGTCGCCGCCATCGTCGATCACTTCCGGGGGCAGGCCGCTGTACGCAGGAAAGCGCAACGCCAGCGACACCCGCGTCACCGCCGGCAGGTCGTTCACCGTGAGGCGATAGACGGGTGAGCGCACATCCGCCGACTCCACGTAATACTCGGTCGGCGCGACGATGTCGAACAGTCGCGAGCGGAACCGGGCGCTGTCGGAGTCGGGAGCCATCGGCAGCCGCTGCCACTCGCTGTTCGATGTCCCGGTGCCAGCCAGACTATCGGTGCGGAACACCAGCTCGGCGCCGTCGGCCGTAAATCCCACCAGCGTGGCCTGCACTTCGATGGCGCCGCCGCGCGGCACCGTTGCGTTGCCCGGCTCGATGGCGAGTGTGCGCGAAGGAACAGCGGCCTGCGCGGTACCGAACGGCATGAACAGCACTTTGGCGCCGTCACGCACGGCGACGGGTCCGAACACCAGCAGGGCGGCGGCACCGAGGGCGACCGCGCCGAGGGTCTGCCCGGCGCGCATCATGCGCGGTCGCTCGAGCGACGCCCCCTGCTGCAGCGGGGCGATCGCTGCCGACGCGCGCGACATGAGCCGCTCCGAAAGCGATGGTGAGGCTCGCTCGGCCACCGGCATCTGGGCTTCCTGTACCGCCGCCAGCAGCGCCTGCCGCAGCTGCGGCGCGCGCTCCTCCACGTACAGCGCGAAGCGTTCCGTGCTGGCGCGTTTGAGCAGCGGCAGTACGAGCCCGCGCACGATCGCCGCCACGATGAGGCCGTAACCCACGAGCCGCGCGACGAGCAGGGTCGAGCCTTCGCCGCCGAGCACACGCAGGATCACGAGTACCGCGAGCACGGCGAGCACCACGCCGGCGGCGATCCACACCAGCGACTCGAGCAGTACCCGCGTACGCCATTGGCGACGCAGCACGGCCAAGGTGGTGAGCAACTGACGATCGGGACTCATCGGGACTCCTCGCTCAACGGGGGCGAACGGCTTCGGGCGTGTCGGCGGCGCCCGCGCGGGGCGCTGTCGCCATGACCCGGCGCGACATGCCGCGCCGTCCACGGGTGGCCAACCAGGTCTCCACGGCCAGGAACACGAGTACCAACACCAGCAGAACGCGCCACGGGATCTGACGCCGTTCGAGTTCGGCCACGGTGAGCGGGACACCACCATCCGTGGCGGCGCGCGTACTGTCCGTGGGCGCGGCCGTCTGCACGCCGAGCAGCAGCTCGGTGGTGTCCATGGGTGTCAGCTCCGACTCCGACGGGGCGACATTCACCGCCAGTACGCCGCGCGGTTCACCCGACGCCTGCTCCTGGAAGGCGTGATAGATGCCGGCATCGGCCAGCGGCACCGCCGCGCCAAGGGAGTCAGCGGTGGGGCGCATGAGCGAACCGTCCGGCGCGCGTACCACCGGATCGGCGAGGGCAACGGGGAGTGACCAGCTCTCGCCCGTCCGGCGCCAGAGGGGCGTGGCATCACGCCCCGACGTGTGCATCACCAGCTGCCGCACGAACGGAAGGAACGCCGGCTGCAACGGAAAGTCCCCGTATTGATTGTCCAGCGGCAGGGCGAGCAGCAGGGCCCGACCTTCACCCACGCGCTGCTCGAGTACCGCCGGCTGTCCGTCGTCGAAGCGCGCCAGCACGTCGGCCTCCGGCAGTGCGTCGAGGCGCGGATAGCGCCACACGCGCACCGCGGTGAGGGCATCCGGTACCTCGCGGAACGGGGCGAACAACGGATGTTCACCGCGCACGTCGCGCAACGTTCCGCCCCGATCGCCGAGGCGATCGGCCAGGCCACCCATGCGCGCCGGCACGAGACCCGGAAGGTCGCCACGGCGTCCCGCGAGGCGCCGGCCGGCCACCACCACCACGCCGCCACCCTGTCGCACCCACTCCGTGAGGGCGGCACTTTCACTGGGAGCCGTATCCCAGAACAGCACCACGCCGGTGCGGCCAAGGGCGTCGGCGGACGCTGGCGCGTTGTCGACGCGCTCCACTCGCACCTCGGGGGCTCGCCCGATGCCGAGCGCGCGTTCGAGGAACAGCGTCTCGTTGGCCGATCCGCCGTCGGTCACAAGCGCCACCCGCAGGGCATCGTCGCGTGGCACCACGGCCACCAGCGTGTCGTCAGCGGCGAGTGAATCGGGTGGCAGATGCACGCGCAGCGCCACCGCGCCATCGGGGGCTGCCACCGGCGCAAAGGTGATGACCGATTCGCCGTCGCGCGCGAGGGTGACCGACTCGGTGGCGGCGTCGCGCCCGTTCACCGTGAGCGTCGCGATCACGGTGCGCGGGGCCGGCAGCCCGTGGTTGAGTACGCGCGCCTTGACCGCGAGTTGTGTGCGGTCACCGTCCTGCAGCCGGCGAGCCTCGACGGTCCGCACGGCGCTGTTCACCCACGACGACGCTCCGACCGGCACCCCGCGCACGGTGACGCCGGTGGGGACCTCCACCCCGGCAATGCCGGCCGCGCCGGCGCGTTGCAGGTCGGAGATGACCACGATCTCGGCCGCCGCGAACGGCGCATCGAGCAGCAGTTGACGGGCCGTGCGCAGCGCCGGTGCAAGGCGGGTGCCCCGCGCGCGCGGGGTGACGCGGGCGAGCAAGCCGAGCGCGGCACCCTTGTCGTCGCTGAGTCGTTGCAGTACCTCGGCGCCGTCATCGTAGGCCACCAGCGCTACCCGGTCGGACGCCCCGAGCCGCCCGATGACGGCCCGCGCCGAATCGAGGGCGCGGGGCCAGACGCCGGTGTAGCCCATGCTCAGCGACCGGTCGAGCAGCACCACCACCGCTCGCGAGCGCGTGTCGCCGCCGAGCACGGTGCGATTGGTGAGCACGGGGCGGGCGAACGCGAGTGCCAGCAACGCCAGCGCCAACGCCCGCAGCAGCAGCAGCGGCCAGTCGGTGATGCGCTGCCGCCGCTCGGTGCGGATGGGCAGCTGTTCGAGAAACATCAGTGACGGGAATCGCTGCGGCTGATCGCGGTCGCGATGCCGCAGGTGCAGCAGCACCGGCACCGCCAGCGCGACCAGGCCGACGAGAAATGCGGGGACGAGGAAACCGAGGCCCATGGTGGCGATACTCAGCGCACGCGACTGCGCGACAGGCGCGCGTCGAGATAGGCGTGCAGCGCCCGGTCCAGCGGCTCGCTGGTGTCGAGGCGCACATAGTCGGCACCGGCCGCCGTGAAGCGCTGTTGGAGGGCCGTGTGATGGGCGCCGATGAGCGCCTGGTACTTCACCCGCAGGTCGGCAGGCTTGAGCGGCAGCAGCATACCGCTTTCGGCATCCTCGAACGTGGTGTCGTCGTCGCCGGGCAGGTCGCGCTCTGCCGGATCGACGAGGTGGAAGACGATGACGTCGTGCCCGTGCATGCGCAGCGCATCGACCGCGCGTCCGAGCAGGTCGGGGCGTTCGTAGCAGTCCGTGACCAGCACGATGATGCCCGTGCGATTGCCGAGCAGCCCGATCTTGCCGATCGCCTCGACGACGCGGCTCGGTCCGGCGGCGTCGGTGGTGGCCAGGGTGTGCAGCAGCCGCTGCAGGTGGCGCACCGAGGGCGGGATCACCGGGCCGAGCTCTTGCGCGAACGTGGCCAGCCCCACCCGATCGCCTTGCGATTGTGACAGCCATGCCAGGGACGCGGTGAGCATGCGCGCATAGGCGAACTTGGTGACCGTGGCGCTGCCATAGTCCATCGACCCCGACGCGTCCACGGCGAAGAGCACGCTGGCGTTGGTGTCGGCGTCGTACTCCTTGACGTAGAACCGGTCGGTGCGCCCGTACACCCGCCAGTCGATGCGCCGCAGGTCGTCACCCGGCTGATACGACCGGTGTTCGGCGAAGTCGAGCGATGAGCCCTTGCGCATGGACCGGTGCTGGCCGTGCATGAAGCCGTCCACGACCGTGCGCGCCAGCAGCGCGAGATCGGAGATCGTCGCGAGCAGGGCAGGGTCGAGAAATGCGGCCGGGGCGGCGGGCACGGGTCAGTGATCTCAGAGGGAGGACTTGGGCAGCGTGACGCTGTCGAGCAGACGGGCGACCAGCTGGTCGGTGGTGACCTTTTCCGACTGGGCCTGGAAGTTCACGAGCACGCGGTGGCGCAGCACGGGGCGCGCCAGTGCCTTCACATCGTCGAAGCCCGCACTCGCCCGCCCCTGCAGCAGCGCCCGCGCCTTGGCGCCCAGCACCAGCGCCTGCGCGGCGCGCACGCTGGCCCCGTAGCTCACCCACTGCCGCACATAGTCGGGCGAGCCCGACTCCGAGGGCCGCGTGTTCCGCACGAGCTTGACGGCATACCGCACGACCGCATCGGCGATGGGCAGCCGCCGCACCACGCGCTGGTAAGCGAGGATCTCGTCCTTCGTGACCACCGGCTGCACCGCATCGGGTGGAAGCGCCGTGGTGGCCTTCACCACCGACACTTCATCCTCCTCGGGCAGGTAGTCGAGCATCACCTCGAGCATGAACCGGTCGAGCTGCGCCTCGGGGAGCGGATACGTGCCCTCGAGCTCGATGGGATTCTGCGTGGCGAACACGAAGAACGGCTTGTCGAGCTCGTAGGTGCGGCCCTGCACGGTCACGCGCCGCTCCTGCATCGCTTCGAGCAGCGCGGCCTGGGTCTTGGGCGGGGTGCGGTTGATCTCGTCGGCCAGCAGCACATTGGCAAACACCGGTCCCGGCATGAAGGCGAGGCGACGCTGTCCGGTGGCCGGGTCGTCCTGGATGACGTCGGTGCCGGTGACATCGCTCGGCATGAGATCGGGCGTGAACTGGATGCGCGAGAACTTGAGATCGAGGGCGCGCGCCAGCGTCGAGATGAGCAGCGTCTTGGCAAGGCCGGGAACGCCCACCAGCAGGCAGTTGCCGCCGGCGAAAAGCGCAATGAGCGCCTGTTCGACCACCGCGTCCTGGCCCACGATGACCTTGCGCAGTTCGCTGGCGATGCGTTGGCCGGCGCCCTGCAGCCGGTCGGCCAAGGCGCCGTCGTCGAGACGGTCGAGTTCGGCGGCGGAAACGCCGGAGGCGATGCCGGAGGCGATGCCGGAGGCGATGCCGGAGGCGATGCCGGAGGCGATGCCGGAGGCAGGAGCGGTCACGCGAATCCTCGGGAGGGGAGGGGAAACATCAGCGAGTCAATGCGTAGATGACGTAGTTCACGCCCAGCTTGTACGCTTCGTTCGACAGGTCCAGCGGGAACATCCCCTCGTCGGAGAACTCCCAGTACTCGGACAGGTCGTTGTTGTAGTTCACGATCGCGAGCAGCCGCTTCGAGGGATCGTTGTGCTCGAAGTACCCGTAGAACTCCGACTTGTACCCCCGGTAGTACGGGTGGTAGTAGTCGAGGGACTTGATCTGGTAGAAGGAGTCGAACACCGGATGGGCCAGCGTGAGCGGGATGGCCCGCGTGCTGGGCAGCACCCGACGCATCTGATTCTCGAAGTTCATCCAGTGTTCGCCGGCGAAGTCATCGAAGATGATGATGCCACCCTTGGTCAGATACTGGCGAAGGCCGAGGACTTCCTGCTCCGATGGCCGCCAGAAACCGGCCTCGGCCATGTACGCGATCGGATAGTGCCCGAGCTTCGGATCGTCGAGCGCCAGGATGTTGCTGGCGTCGGTACGAACCCGGGTGGTCGACAGCTCACTGATGATCTTGGTGAAGTGCCGCTCGCCACGCGGATAGTCGTGCGCCCACGGCAGATCGCGTCCGCGAAACCCGCCACTGAAGTCCGGCATGGTGTAGCGAATGCGCGCCCACGTCAGGCGCCCGTCGTACGCGACGTTCTCGGCAATCTGCGGGGCGCCTCGCCGCTGGGCCCCGGCGTCACGCACCAGCATGCCCGACACCGCGACGACGGACACCGCAAGTACCGCTGCGGCCGTTGTCCGCAGGTTTCCTGTGCTTACCCTGCGCATCATCGGATTCCTCCGCCGCTCCGGCGGCGCAACTCCAGCCACAGTGCCTGCGCTTTCTCGAAGGACGGCGCGTCCTCGAGCACCTGCAACAGCTCGCGGCGGGCCGCGGCTACGTCACCGGCGTCGGCCAGCGCCTTTGCGAGTTCGTAGCGCGCCGACAGCAGGTCGGTGGGGCGGGTGGCGATGACCGCCCGGCGCTCACGCACCGCCACCGCATGCTCGCCGCGTGCCGCTGCCATCACCGCCAGCGCCTCGTGGTCGCCCGCCTGGTACGGCCAGATCCACAACAGCCGTTCCAACGCCGCCGACGCGCCGGCGGCATCACCACGCTGCCGGCGCAGCTGCGCCTCCAGCTGGTTGGCCTGCCAGGCCGTCTCCGAGCGACTGGTGACTTCGGCGAGCATCGCCAGCGCGCGCGTGGTGTCTCCGGTGGTGAGCGCCAACTGCGACAGATGCCACGCAGGCCCGTCTTCGCCGGCATACGACGGGAACAGCGCGCGCGCCCGCTCCAGCAGCACGCGCGCCGAATCCCGCCGCGTCTCCATGAGCCCCACCGCCTCGCGCATGGTGCGCACGAACGTACCGCCACTGCTGTCGCGCGCCGCCGCACCGTCCACCGCCGCCAGCTCGGTGGCGAAACGGGCCTTGAGCCAGGCATCGAACTGCGCATCGGCGTCGGGCATGCTCAGTCCAAGCACCGTGCGAAAGGCGCCCGGCGTGTCCAGCCCATCGCGGTAGGCGGTGAGCAGCGCCGGCAGGGCACGCGCTCCCCGGGTGGTCTCCACCCACTCGCACACGAGCGATGCCTGGTAGTAGCTGTACGACGTCTCCTCGGGGTAGCGCGGGCGCATGAAACCATCGGTGAGCGCGCTGAGCGGCCGCAGCTGCCCGCGTTGATACGCCAGCAGCCATGGCAGCGTGGTGCGCGCGCCCCATCCGGTACCGGCCCGCCGCTCCTCGAGCACCGACAGCCCCTCGGACAGCCAGCGCGGGACGCGGTGGGCCGAGGCACCGAGCGTGAAGGCATGCGTGAGCTCGTGCCACGCCGTGCTCCCCCAGTTGAAGGTGCCGCGCTCACGCGCGCTGGGCGTGTCCATGGCCAGCAGGCTGCCGAAACTCACCCCGAGGGCACCGAGGCCGCTCAATCCGACGGTGCGCACCGAGAAGTCCGCATGCTGCCGGAAGAACTCGAGGCGCACGGGCGTCGGGGGACGGTAGCCGTAGCGAACGGCCAGCGAGTCGTACGCCCGCTCGAGCAGCGGCACGATGTACAGCGCCAGCAGGTCGGCTTCATCGACCGGCGCCACCACCCGGAAGCGTCCCTGGTCGATGGTGCGGAAGCCGCGCATGCTGTCGAGCAGATCGAGCGTGTTCTTGTGCCAGACGTTGAACGGATCAAGGGCAAAGGCCCGCTCCAGCGACTGACGCCCGGCGTCCATGGCGCCGATCCGCAGTTGGTTGGTGCCCAGCACGCCAAGCGCCGGCACCGAAAGACTGTCGTAGCGCACGGCCTGCTCGGCCAGTCGCACCGCTTCGGCGTAGCGCCGCTGGCGCACGGCGCTCTCGGCCAGCCGCACGAAGAAGTCCACGGGAGCCGGCTGCAGCGACGTGGCGGCGTGCAGTGCCCGCCGGTAGGTGGCCGAATCCCCCGTCAACCACGCCAGCGACCCCAGCACCGCCCAGCCATCACCCTCGGTGCTGTCGGCGGCCACGGCGGCCAGCGCCGCAACGCGGGCCGAATCGAATGCCTCGGCATCGAGGTGCAGCCCCGCCACGTACGCCAGCGCACCGGCATGCCGCGGATTGGCACCGACACTCCGGCGCGCCGTGGCAAGCGCCGACCCCTTGCCCTCGAACTCCTCCACCCTGGCCAGCCCGAGCAGCGCCGCGGCATCGTTCGGCGCGCGCTTCAGCAGGGCTTCGTACATCGCCCGGGCTTCCGGCGCGTCGTACTTGCTGAGGAACAGCACCGCGGTGCGACGCTGGGACTCGAGGTAGGTGGAGTCGAGGGCCGTGGCCCGATCGAACGCAGCGAGCGCCGCCTTCACGGCCGCGGCGTTGCCGTCACCGAGCAGCACATACGCGCGCCCTGCGGAGGTGTGTTCGGCGGCGCTGCGGGCGCCGTCCCGCTCGTAGGCGTCGATGATGCGCCGGGCGCGCGTCAGCACGTCGGCACGGAGCCCCCGCCGCGCCGACGCTTCGGCGGCCACGATCTCGCTCGCAAAACGATCAGGTGCAGCCGCGGGACCTTCCTGCGCACAGGCGGGGAGCGGTCCGGCGCTGCACAGCAGCAGCCCCACGCGCAGAAGCCACCGGACGGCGCCCGTCACTTGTCGCCTCCGGCCGCCTTGATGGCTGCCGACTTTTCGGCGATGGCCAGCAACAGGCGCTCGAGTTCCGCCTCGTAGGCGGCGGCGTCCATGGTGGCCTTTCGCGCGCGCAGCGCCGCCACTTGCGATTCCAGCGCCTGCCGGTCGGCAATCAGCGCGGCCACGCGGGGATCTGCGGCCGTGACCCGGCGGCCAAAGGTGATGCGTGCCGCCACCAGCGAGTCGCTCACGACCGCGTGCTCGGTGAGCATGCGGTTGGTGCGCTCGTACGACTTGGCCACCTCCGTGCGCGCGAATCGGAACGCCTCGAGGACTGACAACCGTCCATCCTTGTCGGCGTCGGCTTCGTCGCCGCCAAGTGCCCGCGTGAAGTACTGCAGAAATTCGGAGTCGTTCTTCTCCATCGCCGAGCGCGTGGCGGCAACGATCACCCGCCCGTTGCGCGCCAGCACGGGCACGAAGTCGCCGCTGCCGGTGGCCGCGTTCACGAACAGCACCTGCTGCGCGGTAAACGGGGCCAGCCACGCCGCGTACTCGGCGGCGGTGGCATCCGGCCCCGGAATGTTGACCTTCGACTGCGGACCTTCCCCGCTGCCGTGGCCGAACAGCAGCACGAGCAGGACATCCCCCGGCTGTACACGCTTCGTCAGCGCCAGGAACGCTCCACCGATGTTCTCACGTGTCGATCGCCGCATCGGCCGCCCCGCCGACACGGAATCCTCCGTGAGCACGATCAGGCTGGAATCGGCCACACCCCAGCGCTGGGAGGCGGCCGTCCGCGTGGTCGCCACGGCGTCGGCAAAGCGCTGCTTGAAGGCCGGGTCGCCGGACAGCCCCGCCACCACCAGCACATGGGTGCGTTGAGCGTGTGCTGTCGCCATGGGCACACTCAGCATCGCCGCGGTCACCAGGCACACCACGCCCCGCGCGATCCGCTGACGAAGGTCGTCACGCTGTGCAGCCATCAGGCGAGCCCCCGCATCCGTCGGTAGCCCCACTCGGCACCGAGCAGCAGCGCGAGCAGCAGAAACACGGCCGGCATGTCCCACAGGTCCTTCGCCTCGCGCACCGTGACGCCGGCGTTGGTGTACAGCGCATCGTCGGCGAGCTGGCCGGCATCGGCCAGCGGGTAATAGCGGCCGCCGGTTTCCTCGGCGATGCGGCGCAGCAGCGGGGTGCGCAACTCCGCCTGCGCGACGTCGGCGCCGCGCTCGTCCACCAGCAGCGTGGTCGTGGCCCGCTGCACCGAGTCGCGCCCGCGCAAGGCCTCGGCCTCGATGGTGTAGCGCCCCGTGTCGCGCGGCGTGAAGCGGGCCGAGTAGCTGCCGTCGTCGCGCAGCGCCCATTCCAGGGGCACGGTGTCCGTCCTGCCGTCGGGCATGGTCACCGTGACGGTGACGCGGGCGTCGTTCACTTCGGCAAACTGCGGCGTGCTCACCTGCGCCCGCAGCACCACCGGCTCGCCGGGGGCCACGCGCGCCGGCGTGGCGGCGATCTCGAACGGCGCCGGGGCCTCGTCCACGAGCCACCGCACCATCTGCCGCCAGAAGGTCTGGTGCGTGCGGTCTTCCACGGGAATGGACGTGTCCATGCGCCAGAGCCACGAGTCTTGCGCCCCGAACACCGCACTCTGGCCGCGGCCGTAGCGCTGCCATGACAGGATGGGCACGTCGCTGCGCCCGTCGTCGGTGCGGCCGGCGAGCAGCAGGGTCGCGCCGGCCCGCAGCGTGCCGAGCCGATTGACGATGGTCAGCGCCGGGAGGGAATCCCACCGCTGGCGCGATGCCGCGAGTGTTTCGCGCAGTTGCAGCGCCGGATGCACGTCACCCACTCGCGTGGGACGCACCTGCACGGTGGTGGCCGGCCCGTCCACGTTGACTTCGCCGCGGGCTATGGTGAGCGGGAGCACGTCGGCCACCGGCGTGCCTGCAAAGCCACCTTCGGCCAGCGAGGCGCGCCCGCCAAGCATCAGCAGGCCGCCGCCGCGCACGCTCACGAAGTCGGCGAGCATGCGCAGCTGTTCGGTGGTGAAGAACCCGGCTTCCACGCTGCCGATGATGAGCGCCCGATAGCCGAACAGCTCCTCGCGTGTGCTTGGAAAGCCGCTGATGAGTTCGAGGCTGTCGCGCACGCCGAGGCGCAGGAACTTGCGCTCCGCGCTGCGCATGAGTCCCACCACCTGCAGTGCGCTGTCGTCGGCCACGGCGCGGCGGAGGAAGGCGAATTCGGGGCGCGGTTCTCCGTCGAGGTAGAGCACGCGATCGGGGCCGGCGCGCACCTCGAGGCTCGTCTGCCATTCGTTGTTCTCGGTCACGATCTCGGCATCGAGCGGTCGCGCGCGTACCGCCAGACGATGGACACCGGCCGCGAGCGGCGGCACCCGCAGCCGCGAGGTCACGAGGTCGCCACGCGCCGGCGGCCGCACCTTTTCGGTGGCCACCACACGCCCGTCGGCTTCCACGGTGAGGGTCACGCCCTCCTTGCCGACGCCGCGCAGGCGGATGTCGGCTTCCACGAGACTGCTGGCCCCCGCGAGCAACCGGCGCGGGGCCTGCACCCGCTCCACGGCCACGTCCCGTTCGAATCGTTCGCGTCCCACGCCGACGGTGTACACCGGCACGCGCCGTGCGCGCAGCGCCAGCAACGCATCGTCGAGCGATCCGTCGCCGTTGTCCGCTCCGTCGGAGACGAGCACCACACCGGCCAGCGGCATGCCGTTGAGGTCTTCGCGTACGTCGGCCAGCGCCTGGGCGAGATCGGAACGTGTGCCGCCGCCCTGCAACTCGCCGGCGCCGCGCACCGCGGCCGCGCCCGCCGCAAAGCGAAAGCGCCGCACGGCGAACCGCTCCCCGAGCGTCCGCAGCAGCGCGCTGGTATCGGCGAAGCTGCGCTGCACGGCGCCAAGTCGCGACGTGTCCTCGGTGTCGCGAATGCGCATGCTGCGCGAATCATCGAAGAGCACGGCGAGCACATTGCGCTGCGGCACCGCCGACCCGATCACGAGTCCGGGGCGGAAGAGGCATCCGACAACGAGCAGCAGCGCGAGGGCGCGCAGGGTGCCGAGTACCAACCGGTCGCCCGGACGCAGCGTGCGCAACCGGGCATGCGTGACGAAGACCAGCAGCAGCAGCGCGGCAGCGAGCGCCAGCAGCAGCATCGCGGGGATCACCGGGGCCACGACGAAGTCGCCGCGCGCAAACGCACGCGGCGGGAACTTGAAGAGCCAGGAGCCGATGGCGTCGAACCAGGAACCCACGAAGGCGTCGGCGGAGGAGGACGGGAGGGCGAGCGGCTGGCGACCACCCTGTCGGCGGCGTCTGTCGGTCTGCCTGACAGTGCACCACGGACCGAGGGTCGTCTACTGTAGACGCAGAATGAGACACCGATGTTGGCGGCGGTGTTGCACACGGTCGTGCCGCCGCCACGTCTGCGCGACCGGACGCCGCTTGGGTCCGGACTCGTCGGCGAGCGGCCGCTTAACGGTGATGGAACGTGAGCGTCCAAGTGGATGAAGCGGGCGCCGCTCCTGGCGACCGCCACCATCAACAGGGAAGGCACCTATGCGTCGCACTCGTTCCCACCTTCTGTTCGCCGCCGCCGTGGTCGGCCTCACGGTTACCACCAGCGCGGATGCCCAGCGTCCGGGACGTCCACGTGACGGCGCGCCGGGACCGCAGGCGGGGGCCATGTCACGAGATCCGGTCGGCCCGCAGGGGCGGCGTGGCCCCGACGGCCCGCGCGGCAACGCTGCGGCGATGCTGCTGCGCCTCAAGGAGCGCCTCGCGCTGACGGACGATCAGGTGAAGCGATTGGAGGCCCAGGCCGCGGCCGGGGCGCCGAAAGCCAACGCGTCGGACATGCTGCGTGCCCGCGCCGACCTGATGGACGCCATGCAGGGCGACGGCAACCTCGGCGGTGCCCGCACCGCACTCGATCGCATGAGCCGTCTGCGCACCGACCGCATGATCGCGGGGCTCAAGCAGCGGCAGGAGGCCCGCGCCGTGCTGACTGCCGACCAGAAGCGGACCCTCGACAACATGCGGCAGGGTGCCCGTGAACGAGGCGGGCGTGGCGCGCGAGGGCTTCGCGGGCGGCGTGGTGTGGAGGGGCAGCCGGGGCTTCGCCCGGGGGCCGGACGCACGCCGCAGGGGCCTGGCGGTCGGCTTGGACGGCAGGGCGGGGAGCGCGAGGGCTGAGAAGGACGTCCGCGTGATCGGGAAGCAAGCGCCTCGCACCTCCCAATCACGCCGTTACACGTTACGCCGTTCGTGTACCGCCGTTCCGCTGACCGTCGTCAGCAGTCCCCGCGATGCGCGGCATGCTCATCACGACCTGCTCGCCCAAGGTCGTCTGCACCGTCACCTGCCCCCACAGCGGGAATTCTGTCAGATGGTCGCGCGCTTGCGCAGCGTCCAACTCTTTTCATGCGGCGTGAAGTCGAGGTGGGCGGCGGGAATCCGCTGGAGCATGGTGCGCGTGCTGGCCATTTCATGATCGAGATCGGCGAGCATGGTCGTGGCCATCATGGACATAATCAGGACGGGCGTGGGTCGGGAAGGGGTGCGTGCGGCGCGAGCTGCCACGCCGCGCCGGTGGCCCGCCAGCGGGCGAGGTCGGCGACAGTATCGAGATCGAGTGCGCCATCGGGGAGCAGCACCGCCCGTGTGTCGGCATGCCGCAGCAGGTCGCGCGCGCCCTGGTCTTCGGTGAGTGTGCGCAGCCACGGCCAGTCGGTGTGCGGCAGCACCGCCGGCACGCCGCGCACGAGTGTGCCATCGTCACGCGTGTACGCCGACGCCACTCGTCGGCCCTCGGCGGCCGCAGTCAGCAAGGCCGTCAGGTGCGACTCCGTGACCGACGGCATGTCGCAGGCGGCGATCAGGACCGCGTCTGCGGCCGCCCGGTCGCTGCCACCGGCCTCGAGCGCGGTGATGCCGACGGCGATCGATCCGCCCATGCCGCGTTCCCAATCGGCGTTGATCACGCACTGCACCGGCAGGGCGCCTACAGCCGCTCCGACGGCCTCGGCCTCGGCGCCCAGCACCACGACCACCGGGGCGCACCCCACGGTCAGTAGCTGCTGCGCCGCGCGAGTCACGAGTGGAAGCTCATCGACGCCCGGCAGCAACTGCTTGGGTGTCCCGAGCCGCCGAGAGCCGCCGGCCGCGAGCAGCAGTCCGGCCGTGCGCATGGCCATCTCAGTCGGCCGATCGGTCGGTGCGGTCACAGTGCGGTGGCACGTCGAGGACGCCGTCGAGCGTGACCTCGCGCCCCGCCTCCAGCGTCGTGTCGCCGACCGTCGTGGCCACATCCGGTACGCGCGGCTGCGGCGTCGGGGTCCGCGTGTGGATCGGGCTCTGCCGCTCCCGCAGGAAACCGCCCGGACGGGCGTGCATCACCGCTTCGATCTCGGCGATGGCCGACAGCGCGATCGACGCCGGCGACTCGCCGCCGAGGTCGAGGCCGATCGGCGCATGCAGCAGGTGGCGCTGCCGCGGCGTCAGCGGAGTGCCACGGGCCGCCAGCGCCGCCTCGGCCGCCTCCACCAACTGGGCCGCACGCCGCCGCGAGCCGAGCACGCCGATGTAGCCGAGGGGCAGTGTCAGCGCGTGCGTGAGCCAGGCGAGGTCCACGTCGAAGATGTGCGACAGGAGCGCCACCGCGGTCCGGCCGTCGTGCGGCAACGCCGCCAGACTGGTCGCGATGTCGTCGAGGTGTCGCACCGCTTCCGCGCGCGTCCCCGGCGGGAGTGTGAGTGACGCCAGCAGCCCGGGGCGGTGATCGAGCAGGGTCACCTGCCAGCCGAGTGCGGCGGCGAAGTGCGCGAACGCCTCGGCGCCGCGCCCGGCCCCCACAAGGTGCAGGGCGATCGGGGCGACGAGCGGCTCGACGAACGCCGTGCCGTGCTCGGGACGCGACAGCAGGTGGGCGTGGCCGGTGCGCTGGGCGGTGGCCGCCAACGCGCGAAGAGCGGCGTCGCCGCGCAGACGCGCCGACTCGTGCAACCAATGCCACCGGCCGCTGCCTGAGGGACCATCGAGCAGCGCCGCGGTGGCGCCGCCGGCGTCCTGGTCGAACAGCGTGACGACCGCACCGCCCTGTCGCCGGGATCGGATCGCCTCCGCCTGGGCCATCCACCGCCAGTTGGTCAGTGGCTCGAGCAGCAGGTGCGCCACGCCGTCGCAGGCGGCGCCAAAACCCCAGATGGTCTCCAGGTCCGCCCGCAGGTCATAGCGCAGCCGCACGGCCACGCCCCTGGCGCAGACGTCGGCGGCGCGCGCCGCGACATCACCTTCCAGGCACCCCCCGCTGATCGCCCCGGCAAGGACCCGCCCCTCGGTGTCCACCAGCAGGCGCGCACCCGGCTGGCGATACGACGAGCCATCGACCTGCACGAGCGTGGCCAGCGCCAGCGGCACACCGGGGCGCTCGCGGCGGGCCGCCGCTGCCGCCTGCGCCAACTCGACAAAGCCGTTCACCGACGCTCCGGCGCCTGGGGACATGAAGGAGGGGCACAGCGGAATATGCCGGATTCGGGCAGGGCCGCCACCGGGCAGCGTACGGCACGCCGGTGACGACCCGCTGGTGAGGTGGGTACACCGACCGACCGCCGGAGTTACCTCGGGTAGGACCAGTCGTTCCCAAAACGGTAAAGCAAGTGCATACTTGCGCGTAAGCAACCACTTGCTTTTGTTCCACCGTATGACCGACGACAACCACCAGCGCATCCTGCAGGCCGCCGCCCGGGTCTACGCCCAGCACGGCTGGCGCGGGGCCACGACGCGCCGGATCGCGGAGGAGGCGAGCGTGAATGAGGTCACCCTCTTCCGTCACTTCGGCTCCAAGGACGCACTGCTCGAACAGATGATGCGCGAGCTGTCGGCGGCGAAGGCCGGCCTGTCGCTCGAGGGGGTCCCGAAGAATCCCGAGAACGAACTGCTCGGGTGGGCTCGCGCCCACCATCAGGACACGAGCACCCGGCGCACGCTCATCCGGCAGATCATGTCCGATGCCGAAGAGCGTCCCGACCTGATTAATTGCGCCACCAACGGGCCGAACAACGCCGCCACACAACTGCGCAGCTACGTCGCGCAGTTGCGGGCGCACGGGTTCGTCCCCGGCGAAGAGGTACTGGCGCCCGCCGAAGCGGCCGCCGCCGTGACCATGCTCATGGGCGCCGTGTTCGCCGACGGCATGAATCGCGACATCATGCCCGCGATGTTCTCGCGCCCGGTCGACGAAACACTCCGCGCCTATGTGCGGATCTTTCTGCGTGGCCTCGGCGCGCATGCGGAACCCGTCGCCTTCACCGGCCGTACGGCTGAAGGCGTCCAGACTCTCACTTCGATCTCCGAATGATCGCTTCCTCCCGTGCCAGCCGACGCGGTGCACTGACCATCCCTGCTGGCGGCTGGGCGTTGTGCCTCCTGCTGGCGGCGCCACGCGCTGTCGCTGCGCAGCCGGCCCCGCGACCGCTGTCCCTGGCCGAGGCGATGCGATTGGCTGCTGGCAGCAGCGAACAGGTGGCGCTGGCGCGCGCCGGCGAACAGCGCGCGCGCGGTCAGCAGGCGCAGGCGCGCTCGGCGCTGCTGCCGCAGGTGGCCACCACGCTCAACTGGCAGCGACAGCTGCAGAATCAGTTCGCGGCGGCGGCCGGCCGAGGTGGCAATGCCGGTGGCGGAGCGGGTGGCGGCGCCGGTGCTGATAGTGTGGCCGACAATCCCATCACGCGGATTTTCGCCTCGCCGTACAACCTGAACATCGGCGTAACGGCCACCCAACCGCTTTACACCGGTGGGCGCGCCGTGGCTGGCGTTCGGTCGGCGCGGGCCGCGCGGGATGCCGCGCTCATCGGCATCACCAGCGCCGAAGCGCAACTCCAGCTCGATGTCACGTCGGCGTACTACGATGCGCTGCTCGCGGAGCGGCTGGCCACGATCGCCGATTCGGCGTTCGTGCAGGCCGAGCGGACGCTTCGCCAGGTCCAGCTGACCCGCAACGTGGGCTCTGCGTCCGAGTTCGACCTCATCCGGGCGCGGGTGACGCGCGACAACCAGCGGCCTTCGTTGCTGCAGGCGCGCACGCAACGCGACCTCGCGCTGGTGCGGTTGCGCCAGCTGCTGGATCTGCCGGCGTCCGAACCGGTGATGCTCACCGACAGCATCGCCGACGCCTCGACCGATGCGCCGAGGAGCGACAGCGGCCCGATCACCACGGTGAATGTCGACGCAACGCAGGTGCTCGCCGCCGACCCCCGCGTGACCGGTGACGTGGCGCGTCTCGTCGCGTCCACCGACACGTCGGCGCCGGCGCGGGCCGCGGTGCGCCAGGCGCAGAAGAACGTCGAGATCGCGCGGGAGACACTCAAGGCCACCAAGGGCTCGCGCCTTCCGCAGTTGTCGGCCCAGACCGTCTATCAGCGTCTGGCCCCAACATCGACGTTTCTCCCGACGAACCTCAACGACTTCCTTCCCAACTGGACCGTGGGCATCGGCTTGTCGATGCCGTTGTTCAGCGGGGGAAACCTGCGCGGACAGATCATGGCGGCGGAGGCTGGTGTTGTCGAAGCCCGCCAGCGCCTGAAGCTCGCCGAAGAGGGCGCCACCCTCGACGCACGGCAGGCCACGCTCCAGCTCACCGAGGCCGAAGCGTCCTGGCAGGCGAGCATCGGCACGGCCGAACAGGCCAAGCGCGCCTACGAAATTGCCGAAGTGCGCTTCCGCGAAGGCATCTCGACGCAGCTCGAGCTTTCCGAAACCCGCGTGCAGCTCCAGCAGGCGCTCGCCAACCGAGCCCGTGCCGCACGCGATCTGCAGGTGGCGCGCAAGCGTCTCGAACTCCTTCCCTATCTCCCGCTGTCGCAGTCGGCTCCGCAGGCGGCGTCCACGAACCCCGGTACCTCCCGATGAACACCACCTTGCGCCGTACGGCGCCCCTGCTGCTGCTGGCCCTGACGGTGACGGCCTGCGGCAAGCCGTCCGATTCGGCGGCCACCGACGCCGCGCCCACATCGCAGGACATCGGTCCCGAAAACATCGCCGTGGCCCGCAGCGACACGCTGAGCAGCGGACCAGCCATTTCCGGGACCCTGGCGGCGGATCGTGAGGCCCGCATTCGTGCCGAGATCGGCGGTGCCGTGCTGCAGATTCTCGCCGAGCCCGGACAGCGTGTGTCCGAGGGCACCGTGCTGGCCCGTATCGACGAGGCGGCGGTGCGTGATGCCGCCATCTCGGCGCGGTCGGGGGTGACCCAGGCCACGGTGGCAGCGGACCAGGCTGCGCGCGAGCTGCAGCGGGCCCGGTCGCTCGCCGCGGCCGGCGCCATCGCCGATCGTGAGGTCGAAACCGCCGAGCGCGCGCATCTCGCGGCGCAGGCGGCACTGGCCGACGCCACGGCACGGCAGTCGTCGGCGGAGAAGAACCTGCGCAACACGATGGTGCGCGCCCCGTTCGCCGGCGTGGTGGCCGAACGGGCCGTGAGCGCGGGCGACATCGTGTCGCCCGGCTCGGCGATGTTCACCGTGATCGACCCGCGCAGCCTGCGCGTCGAGGCCTCGGTTCCCGCGGCGGCCCTGGGCGAGGTGCGTGTGGGGGCGCCGGTCACGTTCACCGTCAACGGTGCCGATCGCCCGCTCGAAGGGCGCGTCACTCGCGTCAGCCCGATGGTGAATCCGCAGACCAAGCAGGTGTCGATTCTCGCCACCGTGCCGAACAGCGCGGGCGTGCTGGTCGCCGGACTCTTTGTGGAGGGCCGCGTGGCCGCGCAGAAGCGGGTGGGCGTGCTGGTGCCGGAACAGGCGCTCGATCAGACCGGCATCACGCCCAATGTGATGCGGGTGCGGGCCGGCAAGGTGGAAAAGGTCGAGGTGCAGGTGGGGCTGCGTGATGCGGCGGCGGAGCTGGTGGAGATCAGCGCCGGACTGGCTGGTGGCGACACCGTCCTGCTCGGCGCGGCGCGCGGCATCTCGGTGGGCGCCTCGGTGACGGTGTCCGCCCCGCGTGACGCCTCGGGCGCCGCGCCCGCCGGTCGTGCCGCGCCGATGGCCGAGAAGAGCAGCAAGAACTGATGATCACCGCGCGCCCGTAACGGGCTCACCCAGGCACCTGCCATGTTCATTTCAGATTTCGCCATCAAGCGGCCGCTCCTGACCGTTGTCGCCATGCTGGCGCTCGTCGGCTTCGGACTCGTGGCGCTGCTGCAGTTGCAGACCGACGAGTTTCCCGAGGTGCAGCCGCCGGTCGTGCTCACCACGGTGATCTACCCTGGTGCGTCGCCGGAACAGGTCGAGCGCGAAGTCCTCGAGCCCATCGAGGAGGCGATCCAGTCGATTGCCGGTGTGAAGTCGATCAACGGCGAGGCGCGCGACGGCTTCGCCCAGATCGTCACCCAGTTCGTGTACTCCAAGGACCTGCAGGAAGCGACCCAGGACATCCGCGACGCCATCAGCACCAAGCGTCAGGACCTGCCGCAGGAAATCGAGGAACCGATCCTGCGGAAGTTCAACCCGACCGATGCACCCATCGTGACGCTGTCGCTCTGGTCGAACTCGCTGTCGCCGGCGCAGCTCACGCAGTTGGCCGATCCGCACATCACACGCGAGATCCGGGCGATTCCCGGTGTGGCCGACGTCTCGGTGACCGGGGCGGTGAAGCGCGAGCTCACCATCGACCTCGATCCGCAGCGGCTGGTGGCGGCCGGCGTCTCCGTGCCGCAGGTGGTGGCGGCGCTGCAGGCCGGCAACCTGGCGGTCCCGGTGGGACGGGTGAACGGCGCGCTCGACGAGCGCACCATCCGTCTGCGGGGACGCCTCGACGGTCCGCAGGACTTCATGCAGCTCGTGGTGGCCGAGAAGGTCGGCCGCGTGGTGCGCCTCCGCGATGTGGCCACCGCGCGTGACGGCATCGAGGAGCAGCGCACGCTCGCCCTCTTCAACGGCCGCGACGCCGTGGGGCTCGAGATCAAGAAGACCAAGGGCTATAGCACGACCGCCGTGGCCGAGGCGATTCTCGCCAAGGTCGAACAGTTGCGCCCGACGCTGCCGGCCGGCGCCAACTTCGAGGTGGTGAAGAACAAGGGTCGCCGGGTCGAGAACTCGGTGAACAACGTGCAGAGCGCGCTCATCGAAGGCGCGGTGCTCACGGTGCTCGTGGTCTTCCTGTTCCTCAACTCGTGGCGGTCCACGGTCATCACCGGCCTCGCGCTGCCGGTCTCGGTGCTGGCCAGCTTCGTGGCCGTGTGGGCGTTCGGCTTCACGCTCAACACGATGTCGCTGCTGGGGCTGTCGCTCGCCATCGGCATTCTCATCGACGACGCCATCGTGGTGCGCGAAAACATCGTGCGACATGTGGAGATGGGGAAGGATCACTACACGGCGGCCCGGGAGGGCACCGACGAGATCGGGCTGGCCGTGGCAGCCACAACCTTCTCGATCATTGCCGTGTTCGTGCCGATCGCGTTCCTGCAGGGTGAGTCGGGGCAGTGGTTCAAGCCGTTCGCGCTCACGATCGCCTGCTCCGTGCTCGTGTCGCTGTTCGTGTCTTTCTCGCTCGACCCGATGCTCTCGGCCTACTGGCCCGACCCGCACCTCGAGGAGCATCAGAAGAGCTGGATCACCAGGCAGCTCGACAAGTTCAATACGTGGTTCAACGGCCTGGCCAATGGATACCGCCGCCTGATCAGCTGGGCGCTGGACCACCCCAAGAGCATGGTGACGCTGGCGCTGAGCACGTTCGCCTTCGCGCTGGCCATGCCGTCGATGGGGCTGGTGGGCGGCAGTTTCTTCCCGCTCGAAGACAACGCCGAACTGATGATGACGGTGGAAACGCCGCCGGGCGCCAACCTCGACTATCTGCGGCAGAAGGTCAGCGAGACGCTGGCCACCACCAGCAGGGAGCGGAACCCCGAGGTGCAGTACTCGTTCGTGACCGCCGGTGGTGTCAGTGGTGCTGTCGACGTGGCGAACGTGTACCTCAAGCTCAAGCCCAAGGGCGAGCGGCTGGCGGCGGGCGAACTGGGCGCCGAGGAGCTGGGAGCGAAGATTCGCGACGACGTGAGGCGGATCGGCGGGGCCACCGTGTCGGTGTTCACCAACGACTTCGCCGGCCAGGAGAAGCAGTTCTCGCTCGAGCTCAAGGGGCAGAACAAGGCGGCGCTGCAGGCCGTGGCCGACCAGTATCTGGCGGCGCTCAAGTCCACGCCGGGGGCGGTGGACGTGGGCCTCAGCACCAAGGGACAGAAGCCCGAGCTCACGGTGCAGATCGATCGCGGACTGGCAGGCGCGCTCGGGCTGAGCGTGGGGCAGGTGGCGCAGGCCATCCGTCCCGCCTTCGCCGGGCTCGACGCCGGCGACTGGGTCGACCCGTCCAACGAGACGCGCAAGGTCATGGTACGCCTGGCGCCCGAAGCGCGGGCCCGCGGTGAGGATCTCGCCCAGTTGCCGATTGCCGTGGGGCAGGGCAACGCCAGCACGCTGATTCCCCTGGCTCAGGTCGCGCGCATCAAGAGTGAACTCGGCCCGGCGGTCGTGAATCACCTCGATCGGGAGAACGTCATCAAGGTGCAGGCCAACGTGGCCGGCCGATCGCTGTCGGAGGTGCAGGCGGACCTGGCGGTGAAGTCGGCGCAGATCCAGCTGCCGCCGGGTGTCACGCTCAGCAGCGGCGGGCAGGTCGAGCAGCAGCAGGAGGTGTTCAGCAGCATCTTCATCGCGCTCGGTGTGGCTGTCGCGCTGATGTATCTCATTCTCGTGGTGCAGTTCGGGTCCTTCCTCGACCCCATCTCCATCCTCATTTCGCTGCCGCTGTCGCTGATCGGTGTCATGGGGGCGCTGGCGATCACGGGGAACACGATCAACCTCATGAGCCTGATCGGCGTGATCCTGCTCTGCGGCATCGTGGCCAAGAACGCGATCCTGCTGATCGACTTCGCGAAGTGGGCCCGCGAAAAGAACGGCATGCCGCTGCGGGAGGCGCTCATCGAGGCGGGGGCCATTCGTTTGCGCCCCATCCTCATGACCACGTTCGCGCTCATCGCCGGCATGGTGCCGGTGGCGCTGGGCCGGGGTGAAGGCGCGCAGTTCCGGGCGCCCCTCGGGGTGGCGGTCATCGGCGGTGTCATCACGAGCACCATCCTGACGCTGCTGGTGATTCCCACCTTCTACGAGATCTTCGACAAGTTCCGCGCGAGCGTGGCCCGGCGCGTGGGCCTCAAGCCACCGCACACGGGGCAGTTCGCGACCTTCGAGATGCCGGTGCCGGAAGCGGGTGACTGACCGGCAGGAACCGGTGGCCTGAGGGCGAACCGGACGCGATATGCGGGGTTACATTGCCCTATCTATGCGCGTTCCGTTCGCCCTCCTTGCCGCACCGAGCTGGCTGACTGTGCTGACCGACGCGCCGTGGACGTACACCGTCCTCGGCGCGTCGGCCATTCTGCTCGAGGAACTCGCGCCGATCTTCGGCGGCATCGCCGCCCACGAAGGTGAACTGCGTCTCATGCCGGTGGTCGTCGGCATCACGCTGGGCGGCTGGGTGGCCACGGCGCTGCTCTACGTGCTCGGCCGTCTCAAATGGGAAGCCATCCGCCGTCGCTTCCCCAAGGTCCGGGCCACCGGGACCGTGGCGTTGCGGGTGGTACGGCGCAACCCGCTCACCGCCTCGTTCTTCGTGCGCTTCGCCTTCGGGCTCCGCATCGTGCTGCCCATGGCCTGTGGCGCGGCCCAGGTGCCGCTCCATCGCTACCTGCCCATGACGCTCCTGGGCTCCTTCGCCTGGACGGCCGTGTTCGTGGCCGTGGGCTATGCGGCCGGCGAGGCGGCCGTGCGCGCCATCGGGCACCTCAGCCAGGCGGGCGAGGTGGTCGGGGCGATCGCGCTCACGGGGGCCATCCTTGCCTTCGTGAAGTGGCAGCGGACGCGCCGCGAGCGGAAGGCGGCACGGCGGGCGGCGGTGCGCACGGAAGCGACACCGTCCGCCGTCGACGTGACGTCAGGACGCCAGGCCGACTGACGCCGCCGCGTCGCGCAACTCCTGCCACGCCAGCTCCACGTGCGACCGCTCGGTGCGGATGTTGCCGATGGCCAGCCGCAACGTGTAGCGCCCCTCGAGCTTCGTGTGTGACAGGTACACGCGCCCGCGGGCGTTCACCCGCTCCATGATGGCCGCGTTGATGGACGCGATCTCTGCTTCGGTAGCGCCGGACCGCACATGGCGGAAGCAGACCAGCGAGAGCGTCACCGGGGCCGTGATCTCCCAGCCGCCCTCGAAGTGCACCATGCCCGCGAAGTCGCGCGCCAGCTCGCAATGGAAGCGAATCCGCTCGGCGAGGCCTCCGGCGCCGTACGCCCGCAGCACCATCCACAGCTTGAGTGAGCGGAAGCGCCGCCCCAGCTGAATGCCGTAGTCCATCAGGTTCACCGCCTCGTCCTGCGTGGGCGTGACGAGGTACTCCGGCAGCAGGGCGAAGGCCTGCTTGAGCGATTGCGGGTCCTTCGTGTAGAACACCGAGCAGTCCATGGGGGTGAACAGCCACTTGTGCGGGTTCACCACCAGCGAGTCCGCCCCGTCGACGCCATCCAGCAGGTACCGCAGCTCCGGTACGATGGCCGCCACCCCGCCGTACGCCGCGTCCACGTGCACCCAGCAGCGGTAGTGCCGGGCGATGCGCACCACGTCGGCCACCGGATCGACACTCGTGGTGCTGGTGGTGCCGACGCATGGCACCACCGCGATGGGGACGAAGCCGGCGGCCACGTCGGCGGCCATGGCCGCCTCGAGCGCCTCGGGGCGCAGGCGGAACTGGGCATCGGCGGGGATCTTGACGAGGTTCTCGTGGCCCAGGCCCAGCGCGATCACCGCCTTGTCGATGGACGAGTGCGCATGTTCGCTGCAGTACACGCGCAGGCGCGGCAGGTCGTCGCGGGCGGCCATGCCGCGTCCGCGCACATCGAAGCCGGCCCGCTCACGTGCGGCGGCCAGCGCATAGAACGTGCTCACGCTGGCGGTGTCGGTGATCTCGCCGAACCAGCCCTCGCCGAGCCCCATGAGCTGCCGCAGCCAGTCGAGACTGACCTGCTCGAGTTCGGTCACGGCGGGGCTGGTCACCCACAGCATGCCGTTGGCGTTCAGTCCGGCGGCCAGCAGTTCGCCGAGGATGCCGGGGTAGGAGCCGGAGTTGGCGAAATAGGCGAAGAACGCCGGATGATTCCAGTGCGTGATGCCGGGGAGGATGGTGGTGTGGAAGTCGCGCAGCATCGCATCGAGCGGTTCGCCGCGGGTCGGCGGCGCCGCAGGCAGGGCCTGCCGGATGTCGCCCGGCTGCACCCGACTGCGCACCGGATACTGCCCGGCGTGCTCGAGGTAGTCGGCAATCCAGTCCACCGCAGCGTGTGCGGCGGCCCGGAACTCGTCGGGGGAGAGATCGCCGGTGAGCGGCGGCTGCGGCGCGGCGGGCAGGGGGTGTTCGGGCATGCCGAACGTTACCTGCGCGCTGCGTTGCGGTGAATGGCCCGCGTCCGTAGCGTCAAGCATGCCTGCCAACCCGTCCCGCCGCGATTTCCTTCGTGGCAGCGCCGTTCTGGGCGCTGCCAGCCTCGCCGTGCCCGCCACCGGTCTTGCTCTGGGAGCGGAGGCCCGTACCGTGTCCGACGCGGCGGCGCCGCTGGCCCCGCTGCCCGGTGATCCCGCCGCAGTGGCCCGCAACGAGGGCTACTGGAAAAAGGTCGCGGCCCAGTACCGCATCACCGACCGGGTCACGAACCTCGAGGCCGGATACTTCGGACTCATGGCCCTTCCGGTGCTGCAGAAGTACCACGAGCACATCGACCGCGTGAATCGGGAGAATTCATTCTTCGCGCGGCGCGAGTACGGGCCCATGCTGCGCACGGCCCGCGAGCGCGTGGCGGCATTCGTGGGCGCCCAACCCACCGAGATCGCCCTGACGCGCGGGGCCACGGAGGCGCTGCAGGCGCTGATCGGGCAGTACAATCGCGTGGGTGCCGGCGACACGGTGATGTACGCCGACCTGGATTACAACGCGATGCAGTGGGCGATGAACGCCCTCGCCCAGCGCACCGGCGCCACGGTCGCGACGCTCGACATTCCCGAACCGGCGTCGCAGGAGGCCATGCTTGCGGCCTATACGGCGGCGCTCGACCGCCACCCGCGCACGAAGCTGCTGCTGCTGACCCACTGCAACAACAAGACGGGGCTGTTGCTGCCGGTGAAGGCGGTGGCCGCGCTGGCCAGAGCCCGCGGTGTGGATGTGGTGGTGGATGCGGCGCATTCCTTCGGGCAGGTGCCGCTCACCATGGACGACCTCGGCGCCGACTTCGTGGGCATCAACCTGCACAAGTGGATCGGGGCGCCGATCGGCGCCGGCGCGCTCTACATCCGGACCGGCCGACTCGACGTCATCGACCGGGCCCACGCCGACGAAAGTGCGCCCGCCGACCGGATCGACAGCCGGATTCACACCGGCACCACGAGCTTCGCCACGTTCATGACGATTCCCGATGCCCTCGACTTCCAGCAGTCGATCGGCATCCCGCAGAAAGCCGCCCGTCTGCGCTACCTGCGTGATCGCTGGGTGCACGCCGTGCGTGACCTGCCGGGCGTGGACGTGCTCACACCCGAGGATCCGGCGCTTACCGGCGCCATCACGGGATTCCGTCTGCATGGCCGCGGGTCACGCGAGGCCAATGCGGCGCTCGCCCGTACGCTGTTCGAGGAGTTCGGCCTCTTCACCTTCCAGCGCACCGGCATTGCGAAGGGCGACTGCGTGCGTGTGACACCCACGTTGTACAACACACCGGCGGACGCCGACACGCTGGCGAGGGCCATCCGCACGATCGCGGCGCGAGGGTGACAGGGGCGGCACGCCCCGCGCCGTCATCCTGCTGAAAACCTCACGGCACCCTCGGCACCCCGCCCGACGTCAGAAACTCCACGGCTACACTGCTCATCGCCCGTACGCCCACGGGCAGGGCCCGGTCGTCGCCCTGAAAGAGCGGGGAGTGATTGCTGGCGACGCCGAAGAGATCCACCTCGGGCGGCGTGACCGACAGGTTGAAGAAGAAGCCGGGTGCCTTCTCGGCGAACCGCGAAAAGTCTTCGCCCGCCATGCTCCCCGACTTGTTCTCGAACACCCCGGCCGCCGTGCCCACCCGCTTGAGGGTCTGCGAGAACCTCGACACCATCGCCGTGTTGTTAACGGTGCTGCCGTAGCCGAGCACCACGTTCACCTCGGCCGTGGCGCCGTGTGCCTCGGCGATCTTCTGCGCGAGCGTCTTCATGCGCTGGGCCACGGTTTCTCGGGCCTTGGCGTCGAAAGTGCGAATCGTGCCGATCATCCACACCGAGTCGGGGATGATGTTCTCCCGCAGGCCGCCGTGAATGGCGCCCACGGTCACCACCGCCGGCCCCGCCGTGAGGTCGAGCGAGCGGGAGACGATCGTCTGCAGCGCCGACACGATTTCCGCACTCACCACGATCGGATCGACGGTGGTGGACGGAAAGGCGCCGTGTCCCTGCTTGCCGCGCACGATGATCTTCCAGCTGTCGGAGGCCGCGCTGATGGAGCCGCTGCGATAGCTCATCGCGCCGAGCGGCCCGGGCCCCACATGCAGGCCGAACACGCCGTCCACTCCCTCCATGACCCCGGCGTCGATCATCGGCTGGGCCCCGCCACGCGGCGGCACTTCTTCGGCGGGCTGGAAGAGGAACTTCACCGTGCCCGGCAACTGCGCCTTGAGCCCCGCGAGGACCTCGGCGGTACCCATGAGCATGGCCGTGTGCATGTCGTGGCCGCAGGCATGCATCACGCCTGTCTCCACGCCGTTGTACACGGTGCGCACCAGGCTCTTGTAGGGCACGTCCACCTGCTCCGTGACGGGCAGGGCATCCATGTCGGCGCGCAACGCCACCGTGGGGCCGGGTTTGCCCCCCTTGAGGATGCCCACCACCCCGGGAATGCCGCCCACGTTCTCCTGCACCTCCATGCCGAGCGAGCGGAGATGAGCCGCGACCAGCGCCGCCGTGCGCTTCTCCTGGTAGCCAAGCTCGGGGTGCTGGTGGATGTCATGGCGCCACGCCGTGACCTTGCCGGCGATGGCGGTCGAGCGCCGGTCGATCTCCGCCTGCATCGCCGCGTCGAAGGGCGGCTGCTGCGCACCGAGCGGTGCGATGCCGGCACACACCAGCACCGCCGCCGTCAGCACGCCTCGCGCGGTACGCGCGGTACGCGCAGTACGCGCGGCCATTAATTGTCGCCCTTCGGCTTGGCCTCGAGCGGCCGCACCGTGGGATACTCGATGCCCAGCTGCTCGAGGTACGTCTTGTACTTGCTCGGATCGTAGTAGAACTTCGACAGCTGCGGCTTGTACTTCGCCATGATGTCGGCGTTGAGCCAGATGGGCGGCTGGTCCGACGGACGGATGAACGGCTGGTACTTGGTGTTCTTCGTCTGAACGTTGTTGAAGTAGTCCCACGCGTCGGCCACGACCTTGGGCGTCAGCATGATGTCCAGCATCGTCAGGGCCTGCACCTTGGCCCCGGCCAGCGCGCCCTTGTGCGCGATGGGCGTCGCCATCGAGATGGCGTTGGCCCAGTTGTGCCCCGGGAGTCCCGGAATGTTCGACGGGAAGCGCAGCGTGATCGTGGGCACGTTCCACGCCACATCGCCGATGTCGTCCGAGCCGCCACCCATCCAGTTCTGCGGCGTTTCGGCGCCGCGCAGCTCCTTGTTCACCTGATCGGACAGACCGAAGTCGGGCGAGCCGAGTTCACGCTGGATGCCCTTGGCCAGCGTCTGGTCCTTGTCGTCCCACTGGGGCATACCGACGGTCTGGATGTTCTGGTGCATCGCCTCGGCGATCGGCTTGCTGAAGTGCGCCGACCACCCTGAGCCCAGGATCATGACGGTGTCGAGCTTGGTGTCGGTCATCATCGCCGCGCCCTCGGCGATCTTCTTGCCCGTCTCGAAGAGCGCCATGGTGCGCGGGTAGTCCTGCTCGCGGAAGTAGAACCAGATGCTCGCGGTGCTTGGCACGACGTTGGGCTGGTCGCCGCCGTCCTTGATCACGTAGTGCGAGCGCTGCTGCAGGCGCAGGTGCTCGCGGCGGTACTCCCACCCCTGCGCCATGAGCATCACGGCGTCGAGGGCGCTCTGGCCGCGCCACGGGGCGCCGGCCGCGTGAGCGCTCGATCCGCGGAAGCGGAACTCCGCCGACAGCAGGGCACTCGAGCCGCTCGCGCCCCACGACACCCCGAGATCGTTGCCGACGTGCGTGAACAGCGTGACGTCGGTGTTCTTGAAGACCCCGGAGCGCACCAGGAACGCCTTGCCCGCCATCTGCTCCTCGGCAATGCCGGGCCAGAGCAGCAGTGTGCCGCTGATCTTGTCGCGCTGCATGAGCTGCTTGACGACGATCGCCGCGACGATGTTGACGGCTTGCCCCGAGTTGTGCCCTTCCCCATGTCCCGGGCCGCCACTCACCATCGGGTCGCGGTAGCCTACGCCGGGCTTGTTGCTGGCCTGCGGGATCCCGTCCACGTCGGAGCCCAGTGAAATCTCGGGCTTGCCGGTGCCATAGCTCCACTTCGCCGTCCACGACGTGGGAATGCCCGCGACGCCGCGCTCAATCCTGAAGCCTTCCTTTTCGAGCAGGCCCGTGAGGTACTTCTGCGACTCCCACTCCTGGAACCCGAGTTCCTGAAAGGAGAAGAGCATGTCCACGATCTCCTGGACCTGCTTGGCCCGCGCCTGGACCATCTGCAGCGCCTCGCCCTTGAGCTTCGCGAGGCGGGGGTCCTCGGCGGCGGTCTGCGTGCCGGCCGCCGCAGCCGGCGCCTGCGCCACGGCCGCCTCCGGGGCGGCGCTCAGGCTGGCGAGAAGGGCCGCCACCGGCAGATGGCGGGTCGAGCGGAACAGCAGCGGGGGGAATCGCACGTCGGGTCTCCTGAAGCGGAAGGCAGCGGGCCGGGGGGCAACTGTTCGAAGTTACGTTTCGCGGACGGAAACCGCTCGCGGGGGGCGCCCGTAGTCCCCGAGAGGCCATTCACCCCGCGGCGTGCGCCATCCGTCGGATTCACCCCACATCTCCTCTCCGTTCCCATGTACCGCCCTTTCCTTGCCGGACTGCTGTTCGCTGTCGCCCTGCTGCCCGCCAGCCTGCGTGCGCAGGCCGCCCCGAGGCGGCCGGCCGGTCGTGACAGTACTGCCCGCGGCGACACGCTGACGGATGAGCAGCGACGGGCGGTGCGCGAGGTCGTGCGCGATGCCCGCGCGATCAACCGGCAGCGGCTCGGTGGAGACAGCGCCACGCGGGCTCGCCTCGCGGAGGAGGCTGCCACGTCGGCCTTCGGCAGCCCCGATGCCCGCGCCGTGTTCGATCGCGCGCGTGAAGCCCGTGAGCGGCAGGACAGTGCCCTGCGCGCGTACCGTGCCACGACCACCCAGCGCATGTCCGTGCACCTCGGGGCGCGGGGGCTCGGTCTCGAAAAGCTGTTCTTCCGTGGCGACAACGTCGCCGAGATCTCCTGGCGGCGCGAAGTGGGCGTACGGGTCCGGCCCGTCGGGTCGCGCATGACCGTGCCGATGGCCAGCGAGGTGGCCGGCGACTTCGTCTCGGCGGTCTCCATTCCGTATTTCCCGGGGCGTGAACAGCTCTGGTTTCCCTCGTCCGAATTCGGTCGCGTGAAGACCGAGGTCGATGAGCGCGACATCATCCACCCGCTGGCGCGTGGTGCCGAGCGGTTCTACCGCTACGACATCGGCGATTCGGCCGACATCACGCTGCAGGACGGCCGGGTAATCAAGTTGCGCGAGCTGCGCATCGCGGCCCGCAAACCCGACTGGCGCACCTTCGTGGGGTCATTCTGGTTCGACCGCGACGGTGGGCAGCTCGTGCGCGCCGCCTACCGCCTCGCCACCGACATCGACATATGGGGCGTGGCGAACGAGGAGATCAAGAAGGATCTACTGGAGAACGCCACCCTCGACCCGGTCCGGGATTCCGTGCTGCGGGCCCGCCTGCCGCGAGACCTGTACGTCACGGACAGTCTGGAGCGGGCCCGGGTTCGGGCCCAGGCGTCCGCCGGGCGTCGCGGGGCGACGGACGAGGACGCCGAGGAAGTGCCGGCGTGGGTGAGTGCCACCATGCGCCCCATGCGCGCCAAGCTCGATGCCATCACGGTGGAGTACGCCCTCTACAAGGGGAAGTTCTGGCTGCCGCGCGCGCACAGCGCCACGGCCAGCGCGGACGTGATGTTCATGCGCATCCCGTTCCGTATCGACGAGAAGTTCACGTACGAGGACGTGGACGGAGATTTCACGCTCGCGACCCTGCCACCGGCGCGCAATCGCTTCGAGGCCGCCGCGGAAAGCGACTCCAGCAAGGTCGATCCGGACAACGACTTGTTGGTCATCATCGGGCCCGGTGGGGGGCGCCGTCGGCCGCCCGTCGACTCGGCCGCGCGCGACTCGGTCGAACAGCGCAAGTACGGCCGCGGCAAGGTGATCCAGTGTCGTTCCGACAGCACGTGGACCCGGGTCGAGGAACGTTTCGACCGTACGCTGCGCATCGCCTACGATATGCCCTGCGACATGGACCGACTGGCCAAGTCCCCGGTGCTGCCAGCGGAAACCGCCAGCGATGAGGAGCTGTTCGACCTGCGCAGCACCGAGCAGCTGGCCAAGGCACTGAGCATGGGCCTGCAGGTGCCGTGGGCGCCACAGCGCCCGACCGTTCGCCTCGGTTCCGACCTTCTCCGTTACAATCGGGTGGAAGGGCTCTCGGCCGGCGTGGAGGTGAAGCAGGTGCTCGGCGCCGGATTCACGCTGCGCGGCGTGGGCCGCATCGGACACGCCGACCGGCATGCGAATGGGGAGCTGTCCCTCGTGCGCAGCAACGGCGCGCGGACCGTCACGGCGAGTGCGTTTCACCGTCTCAATGCGATGAACCCCGAGTGGGCGGGGGCCCTGACCCTCGCTCCATCGCTGCCGGCGGTCCTGTATGGCCGCGACGAGGGCTTCTACTATCGGAGTTACGGCATCGAACTGGTGGAACGCCGCGAGCAGCGCCGCGGCTCGCTGGAATACGGGCTATTCCTCGAGCGGCAGTGGACTGCGGGTGACTCCGACGTGGTCAACACGTTCTCGCTCGCTCGGGCGTTCGGGGACCGTCGGTTCCGCGGAAACCAGCTGGCCGAGCCAGGTTCGTTCACTGGCGTCAGGGCTACCTGGGCCCGAAGCCTCATCGACCGCCCGCAGGGGCTCCGCCTCGTTTCGGTGACGCGGGCCGAGGCGGCGACGGGGACCTTCGAGTACGCGCGGGGCTCGTTCGAGACCACGGTGTCTCGCCCGTTCGCCGGATTCGCCGGCGCCATCACGGGGGCAATCGGCAGCGCGCTCGGTCGTGTGCCGATCCAGCGCAGCTACTACGTCGGCGGCTTGCGCACCGTGCGCGGGCAGCTGCCGGGGACGCAGGCGGGTGACGCGTTCTGGCTGGGGCGTGCGGAACTCGGGCGCGATCTTGGTGCCGTCCGCCCGGTCGTGTTCTACGACATCGGGTGGGCCGGCAGCCGCAGAGCCTTCGGGCAGGTCCAGCCCCAGCGCGGCGCCGGGTTCGGGTTCGGTGCACTCGATGGCCTGCTGCGTCTGGACATCGCGCGCGGGCTTTACCCGAGCAGGGGCTGGCGCACCGACTTCTATCTCGGCGCGCCGCTGTAGCCGCAGCAACCTGACGCGCGTCTTGCGGGCGACATGCCCGCCCGACGCCGGCTACGAGCGCACGGCACGGTCCGCGCTGGTGCACGGTGAGCAGCTGTGTCAGCAGCCGTTGGTCTTCGGCGTCGAGTTCGGCCAGCAGCACCATCTCGTGATTCAGGCGACTCGCGAACGTATCGTTCTCGTCGAAGTCATAGGCCAGGCCGGCGGCACACAGCAGGCCGTCGGTGGCCCCGTACAGCACGGTGTTGCCCAGGATCATGTTGAGGTGACTCGCGCCCCGATAGCGCGCGTTGCGGAACGGGCGCACGGTGATCTCGGCGCCGTTGAGCCCCTTGCCCACGTAATCGTTGGCCTCGCCCTCGAGATCGAGGCGCATGCCGCGCAGCGCGAAGGCCCCGAAGCTCTGTCCGGCGCTCCCGTGCAGCGTGAAGTGCAAGGCGCCTATCGGAAGACCGGCATCGCCGAATCCCTCGGCGAGGGCGCCGGCCACGCGCGTTCCCACGGCGAGGTGGTGATTGCGCACCTCGTACGTGCCGCAGAACGCGGTGCCGGTCTCGATCGAGACGGCGGCATCGGCGAGGATCTGGTCGTCGAGCACCTGCAGCCCGGGGCGCATGTTGCGATCGGTGGTGCGCACGCGGGGCTCGTCGAACCGGCGCGGCACCCCGAGCACCAGCGACAGGTCCAGCATCGTCGAGCGCGGCAGCTCCGGACGCTCGGCCCGCTGCAGCCGCGCCACCTGGCCGATGATCTCGGCCAGTGAACGCGCCCCCAGCAGCGCCAGTTCGGTGCGTACATCCTCGGCAATGCGCGTGAAGTAGGCCACGACCTGATCGGCCGTACCGCGGAACTTGGCGCGCAGATCGTCGCGCTGCGTGGCGATGCCGGTGGGGCACGTGTTGAGATGGCACTGCCAGGCCATGTCACACCCCATGGCCCCGAGCGGCGCCGTGCCGAACCCGTACGCTTCGGCGCCAAGCAGGGCGGCAATGATCACATTGCGACCCGTCCTGAGCCCGCCGTCCGCCCGCAATTCGATGCGATGCTGAAGGCCGTTGGCCACCAGCACCTGCTGCGCTTCGGCCAACCCCAGCTCCCACGGCGAGCCGGCACGCTTGATGCTGGACAGCGGCGACGCGCCCGTGCCGCTGTTGTCGCCGGCAATGAGCACGTAGTCGGTGAACGCCTTGGCCACGCCGGCGGCCACCGTCCCCACCCCGGACTCCGCCACTAGTCTCACGCCGACCCGCGTCTGCGGATTGACGGTCTTGAGGTCGTGCACCAGCTGCGCGAGATCCTCGATGCTGTAGATGTCGTGATGCGGCGGCGGCGAAATGAGCCCAACGCCAGGGGTGCCGTGACGAAGCCGGGCGATGAGTTCCGTGACCATGTGACCCGGCAGCTGGCCGCCCTCGCCGGGCTTGGCCCCTTGCACGATCTTGATCTCGATTGCTTCGGCGCGCACGAGATACTCGGTGGTCACGCCGAAGCGCGCCGACGCCGCCTGCTTGATCCGGCTGTCGTGCCGATCGCCGTCCGTCGCGTGATAGTGCGCCGGGTCCTCACCACCTTCGCCGGAGTTCGAGCGCGCCTGCATGCGGTTCATCGCGATCGTCAGCGTTTCGTGTGCCTCCGGGGACAGGGCGCCGAGCGACATGGCCGACGAAATGAACCGGGCGCGGATGGCCTCCATCGGAGCGACCTGTTCGAGCGGAATGGGTGAGGCCGGGCGCAGCGTGAGCAGGTCACGTACGGTGGTCGGCGCGCCGCCGGCTGCCCGTTCGGCAAATGTGCGCTACGCCTCGTCCGGTCTGGTGCCGGCTCGCGACGCGCGCGCACTGCCCACGGCCTGCTGCAGCGCCAGCACGGTCTGGGGCGCCCAGGCGTGCTGTTCGCTGTCTTTGCGGAAGCGGATGCGTCCGTGATCCGGCAGCCCGGTCAATGACACGCCATCGGGGCCGTAGGCCCGGCGGTGACGCAGCAGCACGTCTTCGCTGAGCTCGCGCAGCGACAGGCCGCCCATGGGCGACGCGGTCCCGGCAACGCAGCAGTCGATCACGTCGGCCCCCAGGCCGAGCGCGTCGAACGTCTGCGCGCCGCAGTAACTCGACAGGGCGGAGATGCCCATCTTGGCGAGCACCTTCAGCAGGCCTTTCTCGATGGCGGTGGGAGAGCGACTGTGCCAGTGCCGGGCCGGGGCGCTCGGGGTCGGCGTCGGCCTTGCCGTGCGCCTCGGCGAAGAGCGTCGCCACGGTCTCGAAGGCGAGCCACGGATGCACCGCCTCCGCGCCGTAACCGAAAAGCGCCGCCATGTGGTGCTGCTCCATGGCGTCACCCGCCTCGATCACCAGCCCCACGCGCGCGCGCAGGCCGGTGCGCACGAGATGCTGCCGCACCGCACCGAGCGCCAGCAGCGCCGGAATGGGTGCGCGCTCGGCGCTCACCTTGCGATCGGAGAGAATGAGCAGCCGGGCGCCCTTGCGGGCTGCCACTTCGGCCCGGCGGCAAAGCGAGTCGGGCGCTGCCTCGCGCCCTTCGGGCCGCGACTGCGCCGCGAACGTGGCATCGAGTGTTGCGCTCGCAAAGCCCGGGAAGGTGCGCAGCGCATGCATCTCCTCGGGGAGCAGCACCGGATGCTCGATGTGCAGCATGCGCGCGTACGCCAGCTTGTCCACCAGCGAGGAACACCCCGCCGGGGCCGCGCTTGCCTGTTTCCACGACGTCACGCGGGTCGAAGTCCACGACGCCCACTTCGAAGCCCGCCACCACCATGCCGTCGGCGCGGATCTTGTACCGGCACGGGCGCAAGCCATTGCGGTCGAGCGAGACGGCGACCTG
This sequence comes from Gemmatimonas sp., assembly GCA_040379205.1. Taxonomy (GTDB): domain Bacteria; phylum Gemmatimonadota; class Gemmatimonadetes; order Gemmatimonadales; family Gemmatimonadaceae; genus Gemmatimonas. The sequence continues at coordinate 5,955 of JBEILM010000019.1, read as the reverse complement.
CACGCCATCGCTGTAGGCCAGTGCCGCCGGACCGTCCCACGGTTCGAGCACACACTGGTGGTATTCGTAGAACGCTTTCACTGCGGGTTCCACGTCGGGATACTTCTCCCACGCCTGCGGCACCAGCATCATGGTCGCATGCACCGGCGAGCGGCCGGCGCGCACGAGCAGCTCCAGCGCGTTGTCGAGGCTGGCCGAGTCGCTGCCGCGCGGGCGGATCGGATCGCGTACGCGATCCGCCAGAGGGCCGAAGGCCGGCGCGTCGAGCAGCGGGCCACGCATGGCCATGGCGTTGCGGTTGCCCCAGAGCGTGTTGATCTCGCCATTGTGCGCGAGCAGGCGGAAGGGCTGGGCGAGCTCCCACCGTGGCATGGTGTTGGTGGCGTAGCGCTCGTGGAACACGGCGATCGCCGTCTCGAAAGCGGGATCGCGCAGGTCGGGGAAGAAGGCCCCCAGCTGGCCACCGTTCAGCAGCCCCTTGTACACCACGGTGCGGCAGGAGAGCGAGCAGACGTCGAACGGCTCGAGGCCGCGGGCCAGAGCCCGATGCTCCATTTCACGGCGCGCCACGTAACGCTGTCGCTCCCAGCTGTCGTCGTCGCTGCCGGCCGGCCGACCGACGAGGACCTGACGGATGGTGGGCATCGCGCTGCGCGCCGAGGCGCCGAGCACGTCGGGGTTCACCGGCACGTCGCGCCAGCCGAGCACCGGCAGGCCGTCACCGAGCAGCACGTCCTTCACGAGCGATTCGGCCTCCTCACGCGCGTGCGCTTCCGTGGGGTTGTCCGTGGCCGACGCGCCGCGATGGGCCAGACGGGCCGCCGCTTCGAGCGCCAGGCTCACCACCTCCTCCTGCCGAAGGTACGTTGCGACCGCCGACTTCGCCGTTGCCGAGCGGTGCGTTACCGAACGTCCCGATTTGGGGTAGCATTGGCCATGGTCGCCGATCGCCCGCGCCCCGATATGGCCACTGCCGATGTGCTGATCTGGCAGACGGGCTACCGCATCGTGCTGGCTCTCACCGCGGGGGTCGTGGCGGTGGGGCTGCGCACGGCCGGTTTCCTACGACTGTCGCCGGTGGCCGATGCGGTGATCGGGCTCGATGCCGCCGACTGGATGCTGGGGCTGGTCACGGTGCTCTACGCGCTCCTGGTCATCGGCCTCCGTCAGGCCGTCCAAAGGACGCGCTCGGCTGGACGCGTCCTGTCCACGCTGATGGTGGCGGCTGACCTGGTCGTGGTGTTCTGGCTCGTCTTCCTGCTGGCCGGACCCGACGGGTACCACCTCGGGCTGTTCGTCGCCTTCTTCTCGCTGCAGCTCACGCACGTGTACTTCGGTCGCGGCCCGGCGCTGCTCATGCTGGGCGCGTCGGCGGTGGCGTATCTGCTGCTCAACGACATCGCGGCGCGACACGGGGCGCCCGTGTCGTGGCGTGACGTGCTGGTGACCCTCGCCCTGTTCGGATCGGGGGCTTTTCTGGTGACCCGCATCCAGAGCAACCTGCACGAGCGCCTGAGGACGCTGGTGGCCATCTTCGCCCGCGCCGAGGAGGGTGACTTCAGTCACAGCTACGACGTCGCCGCCGATCGTCGGCCGGACGCCATCACCTCGGTGGGTCGGGCCTACAACCGGATGCGCACCCAGCTGGCGACGATCGTGCTCACCGACCCGCTCTCGGGGTGTTTCAACCGGCGTGGCTTCGAGCAGCAGCTCAAGCGCGAACTCGCGCGGGCCGCCCGCACGCAGACCGATGTCGCGCTGCTCGCCATCGACCTCGACCACTTCAAGGCGGTCAACGATACGCACGGACATCTCGTCGGCGATCGGGTCATCGCGGAGGCGGGTGAGCTGTTGCGCGCCAGTGCGCGCGCCGACGATGTGGTGGCCCGCACCGGGGGCGAGGAATTCACGATTCTCGCGCCGAATACCGCCATTGACGGCGCCCAGAATCTCGCCGTGCGCATCGTGGAGGCATTCCGCCGCCGGACCTTCGGCGAACCGAAGGCCCGAGTGATGGTCACGGTCAGTATCGGGGTGGTGGCGGATGCCGTGGCCGACGACGGCATCGCCGAAGCGCTGCGGGCCCGTGCCGACGAGGCGCTCTACGCCGCCAAGCGCAGCGGCCGCAATCGGGTCGTGCTCTGGTCGAGCGGCCTCGACGCACTGCGCCTCGGCCAGACCGGCGAGTTCCCGGCCAATGGTGCTACCGCAGTGCCATCGTCCCGTCGCTGATCATCACCGTGGCACCGCCCACGCGTACGGCGTCGACAATGCCCTGGGTCTTGTGGGCCTCGATCGACAGCCGGCTCGGCCGTCCCATCTCCACGCCCTGGGCCACCGACCACTGCAGCAGGCCGTCGCGCGGCGAGCGGGCGGCGAGATAGCCGGCAAGACAGGCGTTGGCCGCCCCGGTCGCGGGGTCTTCCGGCACGGTGCTGCCAGGCACGAACACGCGGGCACGGATGTCGCACCCCTGCACGTGGGCCGGGAGGGACGCCTCGGTGTCGCCCTCGGCGCCGTCGGCGCCGGTCATGGCAAAGATCATCGGCCAGGCGGCCCACCGGCCATCCAGCACCCGCCGCCAGGCGTCCATATCGAGCTGGGCTCGGCGTACCGCCGCCACCGACGTGAGCGGCATGATCAGGAACGGCATCCCGCAGCTCACCGCCGCCGGTACGTGGGCACCGCCCACAAAATCGCTGGCCGACAGCGACAGCGTCGAGGCGAGGGCGTCGAGGTCTGCGACCTCCACCCGTTCCTCCGGAAGCTGCGCGGTGGTGAACTGGCCGTGTACGGGGGCGCCGTCCTGCAACCGCACACGCACGGGCACCGGCCCCACGTTTTCCCCGAGCACCACCAGCATGTCGCCTCGCGCTATCTCCTCGGCCGTCGGCTTCACCTCCCCGGTGGCCACGAGCACATGGGCCGTGCCGAGGGTAGGGTGTCCCGCAAAGGGGACCTCGAGTTCGGGCGTGAAGATGCGCACACGGCGCGTGGTGCCAGGCGTCTCCGGCGTAAACACGAACGTCGTCTCGGCGTAGTTGAACTCGCGCGTAATGGCCTGCAGCGTGGCGGTCGGCAGCCCCTCGGCGCCGAAGACAACGGCCAACTGGTTGCCGGTGAACGGCTCCGACGTGAACACGTCGGCGGTGACGAAACGGAGCGTGCGCATGATGTGGTCAGGTCTGGTAATTCGGCGGTGGCACCGGTTGGGTACCATGCAGATGACGGGGAACTGATCACACAAGGAAAAGACGAAAAAGAGAAAAGGAGGCGCTGCGCATGAGGTGCCTCCTCCTTTTCTCCCTTTCTTCGTGTGGTCAGTTCCGCCTCAAATCTCGTGTCTGATGCGAACGATCAGCCAAGGAACGGATACCTCCAGTCGAGCGGGCTGGAGAACGTCTCCTTCACCGTGCGCGTGGACACCCAGCGCATGAGATTCGACTTGGAGCCGGCCTTATCGTTCGTGCCCGAGCCACGGGCGCCACCAAACGGCTGCTGCCCAACTACGGCGCCGGTCGGCTTGTCGTTGATGTAGAAGTTGCCGGCCGCGTTGCGCAGCGCGCTCATCGCTTCGCGCACCCCCTGCCGGTCGCGCGAGAACACGGCACCCGTGAGCGCGTACGGCGACGTGGTATCACCGATCCGCAGCGTCTCCGCCCAGTGGGCGTCGTCGTACACGTACACCGTGAGCAGCGGGCCGAAGAGCTCCTCGCACAGCGTGTGGTAGTTCGGATCCTTCGTTTCCACGATCGTGGGCTGGATGAACCACCCCTTCGACCGGTCGTAGCCGCCGCCGGCGACGACGGTGGCGTTGGCCTTCGCCTCGTCGATCGCCTTGGCCAGGCGATTGAACGCCCGCTCGTCGATTACCGCCGCCACGAAGTTGGTGAAGTCACGCGTGTCGCCCTGCTTCATCTCCGCCATCATGGCCACGCACTTCTCCTTCACCGTGGGCCACAGCGACGCGGGGATGTACGCGCGGCTTGCCGCAGAGCACTTCTGCCCCTGGTACTCGAAGGCGCCGCGCACCATGCCCACCGCGAGGGCCTGCGGGTCGGCGCTGGGGTGCGCCACGATGAAGTCCTTGCCGCCCGTTTCGCCCACGATGCGCGGGTACGAGCGGTAGGTGCCCATGTTCTTGCCGATCGTCTCCCACATGCTGTTGAAGACGCCCGTCGAGCCGGTGAAGTGCACGCCGGCCAGGTCGCGGTGCGTGAGCGCGATCTCGGAGATCATCGCCGCGTCGCCGGGGATGAAGTTGATCACGCCCGGCGGCAGGCCGGCCTCCTCGAGGAGCTGGTAGGTGTACCAGCTGGAAAGCAGCGCCGTCGCCGATGGCTTCCAGAGCACCACGTTGCCCATGAGCGCCGGCGCCCCCGGCAGGTTGCCGCCGATGGCCGTGAAGTTGAAGGGCGTCACCGCGTAGACGAAGCCCTCGAGCGGCCGGTAGTCGAGCTGGTTCCACATCGTGTGGTCGCTGATCGGCTGTTCGGCGTACAGCTCCTGGGCGAACTGCACGTTGAAGCGCCAGAAGTCGATGAGCTCGCAGGTGGCATCGATTTCGGCCTGATGCACCGTCTTGGCCTGGCCAAGCATGGTCGAGGCCAGCAGCGTGTTGCGCCACGTGGTGGTGAGCAGCTCGGCCGCGCGCAGGAACACCGCTGCGCGATCCTCCCAGCGCCAGCTTGCCCACGCCTCGCGTGCCGAGGCGGCGGCGGCGATGGCCTCGCGCACCAACTCCGGCGTGGCCTTGTGGTAGGTGGCAAGCACGTGCTGGTGATCGCACGGCATGGTGACCGTGCCCAGCGTGCCGGTGTGAATGCGACGGCCACCGATGACGACCGGGATCTCGACCTGCTCGGCGGCCATCTGCTCGAGGCGGCGCTCGAGCGAGGCGCGTTCAGGGGAGCCGGGCGCATAGGACCGGACCGGTTCGTTGACCGCAGGCGGCACGCGGCGCGTGCCGTCGAAAGCTGCGAAGGACATGCGAGTGTCTCCGGACGACGAGATGAGGAACCGGAAAGCTAGCGTCGGGCCGGTCCCGCTGTACCCTTCGCTGATGCCCGTTCCGACTCTCTTTCGTGCGCGTTCCGCCGTCCTCGTCCTGAGTGCCGTGCTGACGGCCTGCGAAACCCCGGCCGGCCGCTGGGTGGACGGCGAGCCCGTCGCCACCGACATGCCGTCGCCGCTCGGTTTTCCGCCCTTCACGCCGTACGACTCGACCATGGTGGCGGGGTCGGAGAAGGCGCAGTTCCTGCTGCGGCAGGACCGCTTGCGCGAAGCCGGAGCGCTCTCGCTGCTGCTGGCCACACGGGAGGCGATGCCCGAAGCGCAGCGGTCGGCGGCGCCGGGGGCCGCGCTGCCGGCCACGCCCGTCGGCGTGGCACCAGCCACCTCGCTCGGGGCCGACGACGAACCCGCCGACACGAACCAGTGCGCCCGATCGATGCGGGTGGTGGATGCCCCGTCACGGGGCCGGGTGGCCGTGTGGTGGACCAAGGCGTCGGGGGGACGCGTGCATCTTGCGGCGGCCTGGCGCGACTCCCTGCCGGCCGAGGGGCAACGCGGCACCTGGCGCGGGCCGATCATGGTGGACACGCTCGACCAGGGCCCGCGCGATGCGCAGGCGGCGGACCGCGGCGCGTATGGATGCGCCCGCCCGGCGCCGAGTGTCGCCGTGGACAGTCTCAACGGCTACGTGCATGTGGCCTACGCCCTTACCGGTCCCGAGGGGCCGGGGGTGTTCTATGCGCACCAGATGGACCCGCGAGCCGCGTTCGAGCCACCGGTGGCCGTGCTGTACGGCGAGCGGCTCGGGCAGGCGCGCGTGGCGTCGCACGGGGACGTGGTGGCGGTGGCGTTCGAAGACCCCAACAGCCGCGAACGGGTGCGGGTGGGGCTGGCCCTCTCGCGTACCGCGGGCCACCTGTTCGAGGTGCGCCTCACGGCGAG
>JBEILM010000018.1:0-53319 GCA_040379205.1 Gemmatimonas sp. | reverse complement strand
GGCGCACACCTTTGTGGGTGTGGGGTTGGGGCGCTCCCCCCCCCCCACCCCACCCCCCCCTGCCCGGTTCTCCCCCTGCCCTCTGCCCTCTCGCCTCTGGTGTCCCGCGTCTATTCCTGCTGAAACTCGGCCGCCACGAGGCGTCGGCGGTCCTGCGGGTGCGTGCGCACCACGATCGTCTCGCCATTGAGCTGCGTGTGCACGCTGCGCGCGACATCGGCGGGGAACCAGCGCAGCGCCCGGTCGGTGGATGGCACACCGGGGGTGATGCCGGTCGCGGGCGCGTTGTTGAACAGCACCGTGTCGCGACCCGCCCCGAGGTACCCGCGGGGGCGAATGGCCAGCACGCTCACGCTGTCGCCGAGAGTGGGGGCCGCGACCGGCAGGCGGACGTGCACGTACGGGCTCGAACGCGGGAACGGCGACCGGTACAGGTGCAGAATGACACTGCTGTCGGGGGCCACCACCTCGAACTCGTAGTGCGCCGACGGCCGGGCGCGGAATGGCCCCCAGCGGCCATCGTCACGCGTCACAGCGCGGTGCACGGCGGCGTTAGTGCGCTCGCCCGTGGTCGCGTCAACCTCGTGCACGGTTACGGTGGCTCTCGCGAGCGGCAGGTTGGTGGGCGCACCGGCCACGTTGGCGCTGATCAGCCCGTCGAGCACGATGGCGCTGTCGGGGGCAATGGCGGTGGTGCGCGGCGCACGGCCGGTGAGAAACTCGTACTGCGCCGCGAACGCCGCCGGGCCGAAGGCCACTTCACGATGATCCGTGCCCGGTAGCACGAGGTTGCGTGCACCCTTGAGCTCCGGTGAGCGTGCATCGACGCCGGTCTTCATGGCGGGCGCACCGAGGGCGGCGCCGGTGGCCTGCGCATACTTGTCGAGCGAGTCGGAACGCAGCGCCAGGAAGCGGACACCGGGCACCACCTCGCTGCCGCCGTTGAGGGCGCGCAGGTACGGCGAGAGTCCGTTGAACTCGCTCTCCGCCTGCATGGTGGGTAGCGCCATGACACCATGGTTGGGCGTACCGCAGGTCACCACGTGCGACACGTGCGCCGCCCCACCGCCGAAGCGGACGTAGTGACGGATGGTCAGCCCGCCGCGCGAGCTACCCACGAGCGCGACCTTGGATGTCCCGGTGCGCAACAGCACCCGCGTCACGAACGCCGCCAGCGCCGCCGCCTGGTCTTCCGGCGTGCTGCGATTGGCCTCGCGCGCCGTCAGCGTGCTGGAGGCCAGCGGGTTGGGCAGGTCCACGGCGAACAGGCGGTCACGCGGATAGCCGTTGCTTTCGAAACGCCAGATGGTGTTGTCCCACAGGCCGGCATGGTCGCCGTTGCCGTGCACGAAGATGATGGGGACTGGGGCGGCGGCACCCTCGACGCCGGCTCGGCTGGCGGCGCGCTGCGCCTGAGTACCCTGCGCCATGGCGACCGGCGCCGCCACCGTGGGCAGCAGCGCCGCCAGCACCGTCAGCAGACGGGCCGGACGGGCCGGACGGGCAATCGTCGAGTTCGGGAGAGGCATGCCACAAAGGTGTATGAGGACACCGTCCGGCGCGATCCGACGCCGTCACCGTTCCGTCACGGCCCGTAGTCCCAGGCAGCCGGCCGGCAGTACTACCTTTCCCGGTTCATCACGAATCGGCGGGACGTCGGCCGCACCACCGCAGCGCCGCGCCCAGACGACCACCAACGGAGTGCACATGTCGAGGGCGTTCCTGCGCGACGATGCGGAAGGGGAGATGCCCCGCCGCCATTACGGGCTGCCGGCCAGGGATGACCCGGAGTACGACCGGGTGGCTGCCCGGGCGCTGCTGGAGGCCGCGCGCGTCGGCGAAACGCAGCTGGCCGAGCGGGCCACCGGCTACTACTGGGGCGAGCCGGCGCTGCGCCCGTATGTGAAGGAACTGCTGGCCGAGGCCGAACGCGACCGCGACGATCGCCTCGAACAGCTGGCCCGGCGCTTTCTGCGCTGACGCCGGGCCAGCGCCACCGTCAGGCGTGGATGTACTTCTCGAAGACGCTGCTGTAGTCCTTGCGCAGGTGCGTGTCGAGCACGGCCGTGTTCATGGCGCCCAGCACGGCCTGATAATGCGCCACCACGGCGGCGGGATCGGTGGCCGCGTTCAGCTTGAGCATCGAACCCAGCACCGACGCCGCCGAGATGGCGTGACCGCGTGCCACGTCGTCGCGCCGCTGCAGCTTGCCGATGGTGTGCAGCGCCTTGTAGATGTCCTTGAGTGCCTCGAGGTGATCCTTGCGCACGTCGATGCTGAACACTACGTCCCCGATGCTGAACTTGAGCTCGATGTCGAGGTCGATGGTGCCCGCCGTCTCGATGCTGACGCGGCCGATCTCGTACTGCGCATAGTCGTAGCGCCTGATCATGCGCTTGCTCGAGATCGCCGACTCGCCGTCCACGTGGATGAGCGCGAGGTTGGTGAAGCAGTACTCGTCCTTCTTCGACTTGATCAGGAAGAAGATCTTCTCCTGGTCCTCGTGAAAGAGGTAGTCGTCGGCGTCGACCTTGTCGAAATCCTTGGGCTGCACGATGATGCCGATGTCGCTGAGGCCGAGGGCTTCGGCGGCGAATTTCTTGAACATGAACGACTCCGTGATGAGAGACGGCGGGAGTTCGGCGCGGTGCGCCGGTGTACGAACCCGTGGAGAATAGCATGCAGTGGCGGGACCGGCAGCGCCCCGGTGACACCGCCTCCCTTCGCCTACGGCAGCCCATGACTTTCCCCATTTCGACATCCCGGGTGTCCGTCACCCGCACGGCGCGTTTCGCCATCACCGGCACCGATCCGGCCCACGCCGCCCATCTCTGGGTGGTGCTGCACGGCTACGGCCAGCTTGCGACCGAGTTCATCGCGCCGTTCGCGGAGGCAGCGCCACCGGGGGTGCGCATCGTGGCACCGGAGGGGCTCTCGCGCTTCTATCTCGAGCTGCCGCGCCCCGACGGCGGGCACCTCACCCGCACCGGCGCCACCTGGCTGACCCGCGACGACCGCGACGACGACCTGCGGGACGCCCTCGGCATGCTGCACACCGTGGTGCAGCGCGAACTCGCCGCCATCCGGCACGCGCGCGGCGCCGCGCCGATGCTGCATCTGCTGGGCTTCTCGCAGGGCGTGGCCATGAGCATGCGCTACGCCGTGGACCGGCTTGCTGTGGACGCCTCCGCCGTTCCCCTCGCCACGCACGTGCTCTGGGCCGGAGGCCTCGCCCACGACGTAGCCGACGAGGCGCTGCGCGAGGCGTGGCGCCAGACCGCGCTGCACGTCGTGGTAGGCGCGCGCGACCGCTTTGCCAGCGACACCTTTCGCGAATCCGTCCGGTCGCGACTGGCCGACATCGGCCATCCGGTCGCCACGCATACCTTCGATGGCGGGCACCGGCTCGACACACCGCTGCTGCACACCCTGCTGCGCACGACAGCGGCGCGTGCCAGGTAAACGGACCAGCACCCTTGCCGACGGTGCGTACCGTCTGCACACTCTGCCGGCGACACTCATCAGACACCAGCAACGTGTGCCCCTCCCACCCGGCGGAGTCCTCTCATGCTCGGCTCCGAAGTCCTCGACGTCGCCATCGGCCTCGTCCTGGTGTACCTGCTGCTCTCGATGTTCGCCACGGCGCTGCGCGAAGCGGTGGAAGCCGTGGTCAAGTCACGCGCGGTCCTGCTCGAACGCGGAATTCGCGAAATGCTCGACGACCCGCTGGGCAGCGGCTACGCCCGGTGGTTGTACACCCACCCGCTGATCTTTTCGCTGTATCGCGGCGAGTTCGTCGGCGTTCGGGCCGGCACGCAACGCAAGAGTGGGGGCAACCTGCCCACGTACATCCCCGCGAAGACGTTGTCGATGGCGCTCGTGGACCTCATCGTGCGCGGGCCCGCCGACCAGCCGTACGGCCAGCTGCAGACGGCCCCGCTCTCCTTCGAGGCGCTCCGCGCCGCCGTGGCCCGCATTCCCAGTGCACACGTACAGCGCTCGCTGCTCATTGCGCTCGACGAGGCTGACGGCGACCTCGCCAAGGCCCGCACGGCCATCGAACAGTGGTTCGATCATTCCATGGAGCGCGTCACGGGCTGGTACCGGCGGCGTTCGCAGTTCTGGATGCTGCTGATCGGAGTCGTGAGTACCGTCGCCCTCAACGTCAACACCATTACCATCGCGCAGCATCTGGCCCGTTCGAAGGCCGCGCGCGAACTCGTGGTGGGGTACGCCGATCGTGTCGTGGCCGACAGCGCCGTGGCTGCTGCGGTGCGTGGCACCGCCCCGGCCCCCGCCGACACCGGCCTGCGGGCGCGCGAGGCCCGCGCCGTGGCCGACCTGCAGGCGCGCATGGCGGCGCTCGACTCCCTCTCGCTGCCCATCGGATGGGACCGGGTACCGCCCGTGGGCTCCGCGCCCGTCTCTTGGTTCCTCCAGCAGGTGGTCGGACTCGCCATCACGGCGCTGGCGGTCATGCTCGGCGCGTCGTTCTGGTTCGATGCGTTGAACAAGGTCGTGATCGTCCGTTCGACGCTGAAGCCCAAGGACACGTCGGCAACTCGCACCGCCGGCCCGGCCGGCAGCGCCAGCGTGGCGCCGGCCACTGATCCCAACGCCGGCATGTTCGTGCGCAGCGCCGGGCTGCGGTCACCTGATCCGATACCCATCGGCACCATGGGTACCGCAGCCGCCGGACGCTCGGCGACGACACCGCCTTTCGAGCCGCACCGATGGACGACCGGCCAGGATGCCGACGAGGGTGTCCTGTGAGCGCCGGCAGCGACTACCTCGGCCCGCCCCCCACCCACCGGCTCGACGTGCTCGCGCCGCGCTTTCGCGAGGCGGTGGAGGCGGCGATTCACGCCTGCAACCGCACGCACGGCCTCGATGCCATGGTGTACGAGACGTATCGCAGCGACGAGCTGGCGCGGCTGTACTACGCGCGCGGGCGATCGGTGCGTCCCCCCGAGGCGCCGGTCACCAACGCGCCCACCAACCTGCACACCTGGCACGGCTACGGCCTGGCGGTCGACGTCGTGCACACCACCAGGCGCTGGAACGCGCCGCCGGAGTGGTTCGCGCAGGTGGCCGAGGTGTTTCGCGCCCACGGCTGCCGGTGGGGCGGCGAGTGGCGCACTCCCGACCTCGCCCACTTTCAGTGGGGGGCCTGCAAGCCGAGCCCGTCGGATGAAGCGAGGGCGCTCATGCGCACGATGGGCGTCAGCGCCGTCTGGGCGGCCGTGGGCGCTGGCTGATTTCACCCGATTGCATTCCGCGACATGCCTATGCCCTTGTCGTTTTCCCACGCGCCTGCGCTGACGCGCGCGGCGCGCGCCCTCGTCGTGCTGCTGGTCGTGAGCGTGGTCGCGCTGGCCATGGACTCGCGCGTCATCACTGGTGCGCCCGCGTGGCTCAAGCCGGTCAAGTTCTGCGTGTCGGTGCTGGCGTACCTGCTCACGCTGGCCTGGATGACGCAGCCACTGCCGCGCACGCGGGGGCTGCGGATGGCTGAGGCGGCGACCGGCGCGCTGCTGGTCATGGAAGTCGTGGTGATCGGCGTGCAGGCGCTGCGCGGCACCCGGAGTCATTTCAATGTCGACACCCCGCTCGACAGTGCGCTGTTTGCGACCATGGGCATCGGTATCGGGATCGTGTGGGCGCTGTCGGCGTTCATCCTGGTCCTGCACTGGCGCACGCCACTTGCCGATCGCGGCCTGGCGCTGGCATTTCGCCTGGGTATGCTCGTGCACATCGTCGGCGCCGGAGTGGGGTGGATGATGACACAACCGGTGCCGGGGCAGATCGCCGCCATCGAACAGGGCGTGCGCCCGCGCCTCATCGGCGCCCACACGGTGGGTGGCCCCGATGGCGGCCCGGGGCTTCCGGTCACGCGCTGGAGCACGGTGCACGGCGACCTGCGCATTCCGCACTTCGTCGGGATGCATGCGCTGCAGCTGTTGCCGCTCGCGGTCCCGCTGCTGCGTCGCCTGCGGCGGCGGCCCTCCGACACCATCGAGCAGCCACTCGTGTTTGGCCTCACAGCCGCATGGACGGTGCTGTTCACGGTGGTTCTCTCGCAGGCCCTCGCCGGCCTGCCCCTCTGGCGCCCCCCGGGAGGCTGACCATGTCCGACGCCGCACTCTTCCAGGTGGCCAACACCGTCGCGTTGCTGAGTTGGATCGCCCTGCTCGTGCAACCGCGCCGAGTGGCCCCGGTGCTGCGCTTTCTGGTGCCGGGTGCGCTGGCGGTGCTGTACCTCTGGGCCATTGCGACCGCGATGCCCGGCGGCGACGGAGGCTTCGATTCGCTGGCCAACGTCAAGGCGCTCTTTACCAGCGATCGTGCCGTGCTGGCGGGGTGGGTGCACTATCTCGCCTTCGACCTCTTCATCGGCTGCTGGGAAGTGCTGGACGCGCGGGAGCGCGGTGTGCGGTTCGCGTTCGTCATCCCCTGCCTCGTGCTGACCTTCATGTTCGGCCCGGTGGGACTGCTCCTGTACTTCGCGGTGCGCACGGTCGCCGTGCGCCCGGTGGCCGGCGTCGGGTAGCGGTCCGGTCAGCCGAAGGCTTCGAACGCGGCCGCCAACTCGGCGTGTGCGCTCGCGTGCTCGGCCACGGCGCGCCCGGTGCTGATGAGGTCCCACGCCTGCCGGATGCTTGCGGCACCGGCGGCGGGGCCCATGGGATGCCCGAAGACGCCGCGCCCCGGCACGAAGCCGAAGTCCACCGTCTGCAGCCGGCGATGCAGCCCTTCGAGGGTGCCGGCCCAATCGCTGCCGCCAGGGACGGGGAGGCTCGGTCGGATGGAGCCCATGGGTTCGAGACAGGCGCGCACACAGTCGAGCACCTCCTGATCGGGCATCATCATGCGGGCACCGAATCCGGGCATGATGATCACGTCGTATCCTGCCAGCCGCTGCAGCCGCGTGATCACGCGCGAGTGCACGCCGTATCCGGGGAGACGGCTGAAGGCCGCGATGAACGGAAAGTGCGCCACCAGCGGCACCGTCGCATGGCGCCGCAGCATGCGCACACCGCTCAAGCCCACTGGCATGCTGTTCACCATGACCAGACCGGCGCCGTGGGCCACCGCGAGATCGTGCAGCGGCACGAGTCGGTCGACTTCGTCGGTGATGTTGGCGAGGTACAGCTTAGGCACCCCCGTATCGCGTGCCGCACGCGCCGCCGCCGCGCCCACCGAGGCCGCCCGCATATCCAGCGGACACCACGGTGCGTCGGCCAGCATTTCGTCGTCCTTGGCGATGTCGAGACCGCCGAGCCACCCCTGGTACGCCAGCTCGGCAAAGGGCTCCGGAGGCAGTCCGATGTTGGGCTTGACCACGCCGAAGAAGATCGGTCGGCCGAATGCCTGCAACCGTTCACGCAGGCCTGTCACGCCGAACTGCGGCCCGTCGAACGCGGCGAGGAAGCTGGCCGGAAACCGGATGTCCTCGAGACGGATGATCGGAATCCCCGGCGCGAAGAACACGCCTTCGCCGCACACGGCCGACAGCAGGTTGGGGATCCGCGCCCCGAAGTTGCCGTGGGGGTGCGCAATGGTGGCCCGACAGCGGTGCACAGCTCCGCTCGGCGCGGCAAGTAGCGGATGCGAGAACCCCTCAGGCAGCGGCGTGGCGTCGAGCTCCAGCACCTTGGCGCCGAAGCGCGGCCGGAAGTCCTCCGCTATACCTACCCGGCGCCACTGCGCGGTGGACTGCTCGCTGCACAAATGCGCCGCCGCGAGTCGCGGATCGCCGACGCATTCGAAGGTGAAGTCCAGCTCGAGGTAGGCGTCGGCGTCGAGGTCGGCGCGCGACGCGAAGAATCCCGGAATGTCGTCGGGGGTCATGGCCTCACGCCTCGCCAAGGAGATGCAGCTGCACCGTGCGCCGGGTGCGGGGGCCGTCGAGTTCGACGAAGAAGAGGGACTGCCAGTCGCCCATGGCCAGCGCGCCGTCGGCCACGGCCAGCGACTCCGAGGCATTGATGAACAGCCCGAGCAGGTGCGCATGCGCGTTGTCGCGCCCGTCGACGGTGTGCACGTTGTGCGCGTAGTCGCCGGCCTTCGGCGCCAGCCGCTCGAGGAACGTCACCATATCCCGCTGCAGCGCCGGATCGCGTTCGTTGAGGGTGATGCGCGCGGTCGTGTGCGGCGAACTCACGGTCAGCAGGCCGTGACGGACCGGCTGCGACTCCATCCATTGCCGCACGGCGTCGGTGATGTCCACGACTTCGATGGGCGCCGACGTGGTGAGAGTCAGCTCGTGGGTGAGGATGCGCATGCAGATCACACCGCCGGTTTCCGCGACCCCTTGGGCGGCCGCGGTGCCGCGACATACAACGTGTGCATCGGCCCCGAGGTCTCGTGGGCCCGCACGCGCTGCGCCTGCACGACCAGCCCGGCGTGCTCCAGCTGCCCGGCGAAGCGCACATCGTCGGCCACCGACCAGTACACGATGCGTCCGCTGGGACGCAGCGCGGCCACGGTGTCGCGGATACCGCGCTGTGCATACAGGCGCTCATTTTCGGCCATGATCATCCCCTCCGGGCCGTTGTCGGTGTCGAGCATGATGGCATCGAAACCGGCCGGGTTGGCGCGCAGCACGCGCACCACGTCGTCGTGCACGATGTGCACGCGCGGATCCTGCATGGCGTCGGCGCTCAGCGCGTAGTCGGGGTTCGCATTCCAGGCGATCACCTCGGCCATCAGCTCGGCCACCACCACATCGGCGTCGGCGGGGAGTACCCGCAGCGCGGCGCGCAGGGTGAAGCCCAGCCCCAGCCCGCCGATCAGCACCCGCGCGCCCGATACCTCGCGCAGCGGTTCGCACGCCACCTCGGCCAGCCGGTCCTCGGAGAGGTGGCGGCGGGTGGACATGAGTTCCACCCCGTCGGCGCGGATGAGATAGGCGCCATCGTGGCGGTAGAACACCATGCGGGTGCCGTCGGGCGTGGTGGCCTCGCCGAGCGTTTCGAGCGGTTTCATGCCGCACAAGTTAGCGGGCCACAACGACAACGGGGCCTCGGCGTGTTGCCGAGGCCCCGTGCTTGTGACTGTGCCCCACCGTGCAGTCGGAATCAGCAGCCCGACACGGTCGCAGCCAGGAAGGCATCCGTGCGGGAGCCAGCGGCATCGGGACGCTGCTGCACCTGACCCGTGACGCGGGCCCAGTTGAGCAGGCAGCTCTCGATACGCGCACCCTGCGCCGGCGTGCGCGTGGTGCCGAGGCGGCCGTAGGCAATGGCCGCCACGCCGGCGACGTGTGGCGCCGCCATGCTGGTACCGCTGATCTCCATGTAGCGGCCCGGGTTGCCAGCCATGCTCGGAAGCTGGCGAATGGTGCCGCCAAGGCAGTTCGACGTGAACGTCGAGCACACCGCGAGGATGTTGCTGCCCGGCGCCCACAGGTCGACGAACGCGCCGCGGTTGGAGAAGTTGGAGCGCACGTTGCTGTTGCGCAGCGTGGACCCCACGGTGATGACGCCGTTCAGGCCACCGGGCACGACCACGGCCAGCGCGGACGGGAAGCGGAGGTTGCTGTTGCCGGCCGATGCCACGACCACGGTACCACCGGGGCCGGAGTTCACCGGGCTCGTGCCGAGACGCACTTCGTCGATGGCGGCCTGGAAAGCCGCGATCAGCGGCTGATTCCCCACGGTCAAGGTCACGCCGTTACCAAAGCCAAGGCTCATGTTGATGACGTGCGCGCCTTCCCGACCGCACCAGCGGATGGCCGACAGGAGGACGTTGGCCGTGGCACCGCCGCCGGTGCTGTTGAAGGTACGCGCGTTCATGAGCGTCGCATCGGGCGCCACCGAGGCCATGCCGATGCCGTTGCTGACCACGGTGCTACCAACGTGCGTGCCGTGCCCATTGCCATCAGCGTTGGCGGGATCGGCGTTGACGAAGTTGATGGCCTTGGACACGCGGCCGACGAGGTCGGGGTGCGTGTCATCGATGCCCGAGTCGATGATGCAGACGTTTGTGCCGCTGCCGTTGTGCGGGGTGGCCCAGGCATTGCTGGCGCGCACGTGCGGCAGGTTCTGCTGGCGCGGGTCGACCGAGAAGAAGTGCGCCGAGCTCTGGTCGGTGTCGAGGGTGAACTCGAGGTTCGGCATCACTTCGTCGACCGAGCCGATCCTCCGCAGCGCGGCATCATCCGAGAGGCCTTTCACGACGGTGAGCTTGCTGAACGGATCGACGTAGGTGACCTGAGCGCCCTGACGCTCGACTTCCTGCAGGAGGTCGAGCGGCACACTGCCGTCGGCGCCCATCGCGGCGACCGTGACGATCACGCCGTTCGGGTCGGCCAGCTGGGCGGTGTTGAGGCGGGGCGGCTGCAGGTCGGCGCCGGCGATCGTGTCGACCGATGCGGAGTCGGGGGAGCAGCCGATGACGAACAGGGTGGTGAGCGCCGCGGCCCCGAGCCGGGCGAAAGTCGTCTTCATGTCGTTCTCGCGGGATGGAGGGGAGGAAGCGTCGGGACGGCGAAAACGAGGGGGCTCAGACCGAGCGGCGGCGGCGCGCGGCGGCGGCGAGCGCCATCACGCCCATGGCCGTCACGGCGAGGCTGGCCGGCTCCGGCACGGTATGGAACGCCAGATCCCAGCTCTGCAGCGCACCCGCGTCGGGGCCTGCCACATCACCGATGTGCAACGACCAGGTGCCGTTCGGGTCGACACCAACGAACTTGTCGCCGGGGCTCTGGTAGCCGAGGAGTTCGTCGAACGCGAAATAGTCGCCGCTGGGCAGGTTGGCGCCACCGGCGGGGTTGTTGAACGCCCAGAAGTCGTTGAAGTCACCGAGGAACGAACCGCTGCCCGCATCACCTTCACCGAAGCTGTAGCTGCCGAGCAGGTTGTCGTTGAAACCGAACGACGACCCGGTGGCGAAGATCCCGGGGCGGGCCATCAGCGTCCAGCTGATCACCGACGACAGCGGCGTCGCGGACTGGAACCGGAGGTCGATGATCAGGTCGCCCACCCACGTGTGCGACAGGCCGTTCAGGCGCACCACCACCGACTGCCCCTGCGCCGACGTCCCGATCACCCGATTGTTGATGCCGGAGATGTTGATCGACGACGACTGCGTGGTGTTGTCGATGATGTTGAATCCTGCCCCGGAGCCCCGCTGGGTCAGCCCGCCGAGGGTCTGTGCGGAGGCAGCGGCTCCGGCGAACGGGAGCAGCAACAGGGCGCGGCGCGCGGCTACGCCGACACGTGAGATCATCGGGGGTCTCCTTGGAGGGTGGAGCGGCACGAATGCGGGAGGAAGGGACAGGGCGCGCCGTCGCATTTTATAGCACCAAGCGCGCCAGTTGGCCAGAGGTCGCGCGCATTCTGCCACAGGCTTTCGCCACGGTCACCACACCGCTGCTCCGCCCCACCGAACAAGCGATGTGCGACAGTCACACCATCTTCCGCGCGGACGCCAAAGACCGCCAGTCCGGAATCGTTGGGGCCGAGCGCCGGGGAGTCAGCGCACCTCGATATCGGCGGCGCGATACACCAGCCCGGGGACGGCCCTGACGTTCACGGTGGGCACCACACGGTAGCGCCCGGGTGCGAGCGCCGGGAACGTGAAATCGCCCGTCTCGTAGCGATACGTCTCCCGCAGCACCTCACCGGGCGCCAGCGTAACCGGGCGGATGACCGCCGTGCACAAATTCTGCGGCGCCGCCACCTGCTGGCCAGCGGGCGTCTGCACCTGGTAAGTGAAGGCACAGCCGCTCGTCAGCGTCATCGCGATGGGCGCCGAGGTGACGTTGGTGGCCGTCAACTCGATGTCGAACGCCGCGCCCGCGCTCAGCGCCGCCGGACGCGCCACGGCCTGCGCCACCACTCGCGCGTCGTCCGTCACAGCGGTCGGAGCCTGGTCCCCGCCGCACCCGGCCAGTGTCGCCGCCATTACCGCTGCCACACGCACCGCCGCAGCGGTTCCCGTCGTCGTCTGCATGACCTGCCTCCTGCTACCTGGGCTCAGGGTCGGCGCACGTCGAGCCGCGCCGACCGCGCCTCCACCGTGTGCTGGTTGACCGAAAGCAGCACCGGCGTGACCCGGTACGCCCCCGGTGCCAGCGGCACCACCCCCGGCTCGCCCATTGTGTAGGCCACCGAGTCCTCGAGCACCGCGCCCGGCTCCAGCGTGGGTTCGCGGATGACGCTCAGACAGAACGCCTGAGGCCGGGCGAGTTCGCGCCCGTCTTCGGTGGCGATGGCCACGCGAAACGAGCACGAACTCAGGAACATCAGCGGTACCGGCGCGGCGCTCACGTTGCGCACCCGCACCGGCACCACGAATGACGCGCCCGCCGTCGCGACGACCGGATCGCCCGTGACCTGTAACTCCAATGATGCACTGGACCCCACGGCAGGGGGCATGGTTCCGCTCCGGGCCTCGGGGGGTTCACGCACGCCGGCGCAGGCCGCGAGCCACCCCGCCCCCATCAGGAGCGCGAACGCCAGCAGGCCACGGTCACGACGTCGACGATCACGCATGCGTGGCAACCTAGAGGGCGAGGCGGGGCTGTCAACGAGAGTCGCGCCGCCCATCCGCCGTCGCCATGCCCGGCATTACACCAAGCGCGCGCGGTCAGGGCGCGCGGTCGGTACGCACACACACCGTGCGCGTGTCGTGGCCGGGGATCACGGTGGCGCCCGGCATCGACTCCTCTTCCTGCGGGCGGAGTCGACGTGGCGCCGGCTGCTGCACCACCGCCCGCCCGGAGTCGGCCACGAAGCGGAACTGCAGCGGCTGCGATGTAGAATTGGCCCACAGGATTTCGTAAGTGAGGAAATCCGGGTTCCACACGATCGCGAAACGTGCGCCGGACACGCCGGGCGCGTCGTGCCACACCACCGCGTCCGTCGACGGCCGCGCGTCGCCCGCTGCTACACACACCGGCGCGCTCAACTCAGCGCTCAACGCTGCGCCGCCGGTACCGTCAGCGGCATGGGCATGCACGGCGGTCGCCACGGACGTCAACACGGCCAGCGCCCCACTGATCGACACCCCTCGCCACATCGTCATCCTCCGCACTCGTGCCATCATCGCATCCTCGGCATTGATTTCCCCCTATTCGCCATAAAAAGTGCGGCCGCGTCGCCAGCGGCAACATGGGCCGTTCGTCCTATGGGGCTGCGTCGTCGTCGGACCGAATGTGCAACAGCCCGGTTCTCCCCACGCTGACTCTTCAGACATACTCCACTGACCGACATCCCGAACGCCCCCGAGCCGCTACCCGCCAGCGACGCCTCCATCACGGTGGACGCCAACATGCTCCGCCGTATTGCCGAGGCCGCGGACGGGCTGCGGGGCCGGACGCTGACGCTCTCCCTGAAGGCGCCGCTCCGGAACGGCGGCACCGGCTTTGGGCTCGTGGAGGTGGATCCGACCTCACCACCGCAGCCAGGGGAGATTCGCGTCCGCACGCCCCCCGGTCCCGGCGACGCGATGCGCCCTGCCGCGGTGCTGCTCAAGCACCCCAGGACGGGCGCGCTCATCGAGGTCGACACGAGCCGATACGACCTCGTGTGCTGGGGGGCGGCGGCGGCCGAAAAGTTTCTGCTCCCGTACTACGGGCGCTTCAGCTCCGCGCGTGACCTGCAGACCCTGCGCGAGGCGATCGACTCGGAGGAGATCATGGCCATCGCCCATGAACAACCGACCTTCTTCGATGTCGTCACGGACCGGCTGCTGGTACTCCCCGCCGCCGGCCCGACCGTCGAGGGGCGTTTTGTCCCGCTCAGCGACGGGTTGGCTGCCCAACCACCGGCGCGCCCATGA
This sequence comes from Gemmatimonas sp., assembly GCA_040379205.1. GTDB lineage: Bacteria > Gemmatimonadota > Gemmatimonadetes > Gemmatimonadales > Gemmatimonadaceae > Gemmatimonas. Next base: position 39,531 of record JBEILM010000018.1, on the reverse strand, counting down.
GCGTGGGCAGCAGCGCCCGGAACATCGGAAAGGCGAGCAGTTGGCGCCGGGTGTTCGGCTTCTCCTGCATCATCTGCCGGAGCACCGCTTCGGCGCGCGCGGTGTCGCCAAGCTGAAGGTGGATCCACGCGCGATCCATCTGGAAATCCCGCCGCGCCGCCGAGTCCCCGCGCACCCGCAACTCCAGCCAGGCCAGTTCACGACGCGCGCGCGCGTGATTGCCCGCCCGCGCCGTGATGCCGGCGGCGACGGCGCGCCCGAAGAGCGGGAAGTACGGGTCGCGGACGCGCTGGCGCGGCAACAGCGAGTCGATGACGGCGACGAGGCGCCCGGCGCGCCCCTCGTCATCCGGACGCGGCGTCTGCTGGCGCATGACCGCCAGCTCACATTGATGAAAGCGAACGTCTCCCGGATACACGAGGCGCCCCTGCCGGCACCAGCGGAGCGCATCCTCGGTGTCATCGGCCAGCAGGGCAGCCGCGAACACGGCGAAGTACATGCCTTCGCCGTCGCGCAGAAACGCATCCTGTTCGATCGCATGGCGGGCTGCCGCCGCCGCCGCGCCGGGCTCTCCCTTGAGCATGTGCACCAGCGACAGACCGAGCCATGACTCCGCACGCTGCGGCTCGATCGCGGTGGCGCGCTGCAGGTCGCGCGCGGCCGCCTGCAGATTGAGCGAGTCGCGTTCGGTGCCGGTGGGGGTCATGGCCGCCAGGCGATGGAGCAGCCCGCGCGTCTCGTAGGCGGTCGCCCGCTCGGGGTCGACGGCCAGCGCACTGTCCACGAACGCCATGGCGCTGTCGTACCACGGCCCATGCACACGGTCGGGGGCCAGCTGCAGGCGTGCACGGACAATGCGCGCCCGCTCCACCCACAGCGAGGCCCACCGCGGCTCCTGCACCAACGCCCGGACCAGCAGGGAGTCGGCGCTGGCCAGCAAGGCGTCGGCCGCCGCCCGGTCGAGCGCCACGCCGCTGCTCCCGGCAGCCTCTCCGTCCTCACGTTTTCGCGCCGCCGTGATGAGCAGCTTGCGCGCATAGTCGTTGCGGGGCCCGAGGGCGGTATCGCGCAGCACGAGGTTCTGACGCAGACGGCGTCGCAACGCGTCGACCACGAACTGCACCAGTTCGGTCTCGATGGCCAACGCGTCGGCCGGCGGGCGCACGAATACGCGCGTCTCCAGCAGTTCACGGGTTGATGGGTCCAGCACCCGCGCCGCAGCCTGCAGCTGTTCGTCGCGCAACGTGTAGTCGAGCTCGACCACCGTGCCGATCTGCCGCAGGGCGATGAGCGAGTCCAGCGTGATCCGCCCCTCCTCGACCGCCTGCCGTTCACCCACGGACGCCACCGGCACGGCGTTGGTGCGGAGTTGCCGGATCACACCGGTCGTGAGCACGTCGCGCAGGTAGCCCAGCGTGCTGTCCGGCCGCGCCAGCGGCGTCGCCAGGATGGCCACGCGGCTCGCCGCAGCGGGCGCCGACGGCAGGGGCGCCGCGCCCCCGCGCCGCATGGCGAACACCGCCGCGATGGCCACCACGGCGGTGGCGCCGATCACCTGGAGCAGGCGGTGGGTGCTCGGCCGTCGGCGGCCGCTGACCACCGGCGGCTCGGCCGAGCGGAACGATGGCTCCCGGACGACGGCAGAGGCAGGGGCGGCGGCGGGTTCCGCGACGCGTTCGACAATGGGTTCCTGACTGGGGGGCGCTGCCGTTTCGATGACCGGTGTCGGAATGGCCGGGGTCGTCACCGAGCCGCTCCCGCGCGCGATCTCCGCCCGAGCGGCCGCCACACCCGCTGGTGGGCCCGACCCGAATTCGCGCTGCCAGCGTTCGGCGAAGTCATCGAGAACCCGGAGACCACGCAGCGGCTCGCCACCGGCCGCCAGCGCCCGGGCTTCCCCCTCTACTCCCGTCACACTGTCCGGGTCGGCCTGGCGCACGCGGGCGTACAACTCCGCGCCTGCCGCCCACGCCCCGTGCTCCATCGCCGCGCGGGCGGCCTCCTGCCCCAACGTGACGAACCGTCGGGCGAAGCGCTCGCGCGCTGACTCCGCCCACTGTTCGTATTCTGGCGCGTCACCGACCGACCATGTCCCGAAAAGCGGGCCAGGACAGGTTCGCACCGCATCGGCCGTCCGGCCCGTGGCCACCAGCCGCTCGAACCGATCCACGTCGCAATCCACCGCCGCCGCCAGCGTCAGGTCGTCGCCGCGCGTCTCGATGACCTCCGCCCCCAACTCCCGCCGGATGACGTAGAGCGCTTCGTTGAGATTCCGGCGGGCCACCTCCGGCCCCTGCTCCGGCCAGAGCAGCCCCATGATCCGTTCGCGGGTGGCCGTACGCCGAGGCGAGAGGGCCAGGAACGCCAGAATGGCCAGACGGCGGCGCTGCGTGGCGCGGCCACGAAGCGCTTCGTTGGCTCCAACCAGGCGCACCCCGTCGAAGAGCTGCAGATCGAGGGCCGAGAACGCGACGCTGTCGGTCAAGAAGTCCGAAAAAGGGATATGGATCGAGGATGGGGTGCGTATGATGCGGCTCACCGCCCCGGAATCCGGAAATTGATGCGTGGTTGGTCGGTGCACGAGTCCCAGTTGTGAGCCCCCGATCATCTTCGCGGCGTCCATGGCAGTGCCCGTCGCCCCTCGTCCCCGTTCCATGCAACTCCTTCCCCCTATTCTGTCGGAATACGGCGTGCCATTCGTCCGCCTGACCCCACGCGGCGCCGTCATTGAAGTCTCCGAAGAGGCGCGCCGCCTGCTCGGTGCCGATTCGGCGTCGGTGTTGGGCGAACTGGTGGAGCTGGCCCGCGATAACGCCACGAATCGACGGACACTCCTCACGGGGGATCCGGTGGGCGCCCCGCGCGCCCTCGATGTGCGCATCGGGCTGCGACACCGCGGGTCTCTGCGGGTGCGGACCGTGCAGCTCACCGGGCCCGCTGGGGATATGGAAGTGCTCGCGGTGCTGAGCCCGGAGTCACCGGACCGGGTGCGCCAGTTCTTCGATGCCCATCAGCTCACGGAACGGGAGCGCGAAGTGGCCGCCCGCCTCTCCGCCGGGCGCGGCCTGTCGGCCGTCGCCGCCGACCTCACCATCTCGGTGCACACGGCGCGACGCCACACGGAAAAGGTCTACGCCAAGCTCGGGGTGCACTCCCGCGCCGAACTGGCGCGCTGGGTGGGTTCGCTGACGCCGCGCTGACGCCGCGCTGACGCCGAGCTGACGCTTAACTGACGCCGAGCTGACGCCGAGCTGACACCGCGCTGACGCTTTTGTCGGCAGCCAAAGCACGGCGCGATTCCCGGGGAGCGGCTTGCTCCCCTGAACTGACCACAAGACAACTGAATGACCTTCAATGTGTGCGCAGTAATGCGCCAGCGGCGCATTCGCGCCGGAAGGCGTCGCGCTCTATGATCTGCGCGGCGCCTTCTTGCGTTCCTCCCCGGTCCCCCGATGCCCCACCCCCCGCCGTCGTCGACCGACCTCGCCGGCCCTGCCCCCTCTCCCTCCGCATCACTGCCAGCCAGCCCCCGCAGCGTGGCAGTGGTGGCCGCGCACGGCGTCGGGCAGCAGCGGCCGGGAGAATCGGCGCGCGCCATGGTCGACCTGCTGCTCCGCCCGCGTCCCCCCGAGGGCACGGCGCGCTATTCCGCGATGCGCGAACTGCCGGTGCGCCTCCCGACGCATCCGGTGCGGGTGTCGCCGCGGCCGGAGGCCGGACGCCCCGATGCGCCCGTCTCCTCCTCGCGCTGGCAGGAGCAGTCGGATGCGCTGGCCCAGCAGCTGACCGATTCGCACGGCAGCGCGAGCTACGCCGCCGAATACGAACTGATGCGCGGGCAGCTCGAGGGGTACGCCAGCACCTGCGACCCCTACGACACCATCCGCCTCGAAGGGACGCACGTGCCCGACCCCGCTCCGAATTCTGCCGCGGCGGCGAACCCGGGACGGCCCGCCGTCGCCACACCCGTGCACGTGTATGAGATGTATTGGGCCGACCTCTCGCGCGTGGGGAGCGGTGCCCTGCGCGTGTTCGGCGCATTCTATCAGCTGCTGGTCAACGTGGCGCATCTGGTGCGGCTCACCCTCGATCACGCCACCCTCACGTTTCGGGGACAGCGCGATTGGCGCCGCTACGCGCGCCTGCACACGGCCGCGGTGCGCCTGCTGACGGTCTTTGTCCCCATCAGCTGGCTGTCCATGCTGGCCACGAGTCTGGGGAGGCTGGTACTGGCCCTGCCGGGCGCGGCCAAGACGCTGGCCGTGAGCGTGGTGGCCGGCGCCGTGGCGGCCGTCGCCCTCGTGCTGCTGCTGCGCGCGCTCCACGCACGAGGCGCGGCCTGGTGGGCGGTACCGCTCGGCGCCATCGGCGCCGCCAACGCCGCCTCGCTGTTCATCACGCGTGCCACGGGCACCGATGCTGCCGGAGGCGCACTGCTCGTGGACCGGGTGTTCGTGTGTAGTTGGACGCTGGTGGCGTGCGGTGCCCCGCTGGCGATCTATCGCGCGTACGAGACGCTGCGCCCGGGCGCTTTCATCGCCGGGGCGATCACCACCGTGCTGGTGGGCGTCGCGTCGCTCGCGTGGCTGCCGTGGGCGGCCTCGCTGGAGGCGGTGCTCGGGCGTACGCTCACGCTGTTCGCGGTGGAAACGGCGCTCACGTTGGCGCTCTGGTACGGTTTCTACGCCACCGGCGCCGTCAGCTTCATCGCCGGCGTCGTGGCCGAGCGCCGTCTCACGAATGCACGGGCCACCGGTGCGGACCCAACGGCGACTGCATCCACCGCCGATGCTACCACGGCGCGCGCCGCCCGCACGACCGCCACGGCCACGCTCGCGCTCTCCGCAAGCGCGGTGCTGGTGATCACCTTCACGCTCTGGTCGGCGACGCTCACGGCGTCGAGGCCGGGGCTGCGCGCGCTCGACCCGTCACAGCTGCACCTCGTGCTGCCGTGGTTCACGCCGGCCTCGTCGCCTCGCGATACCATCGCGCACTATCTCACCCAGATTCTCGAGGCGTCGGCGGGGGCCGGGTACCCGTTCCTGCTCTGGTGCCTGCTGGGGTTCGGCGTACTCGTGCTGGTGGCCCTCGGGCCATCACTGCTGCTCGAACTCACCGCGCCGGCGCGGCCGCGCGGGGTGACCGGCCACGCGATGGGCGCCGACGAGCCACCGGCGCGCGGTCTCACGGCGGCGGCGTCCCGCGCCGTCGACGACCTCAGCGAGCGGGAAGCACGCGCCCTCGACGACGGGCTGCGGCTGCTCGAACGCTCGGCGATCCTGCTGTTCCTTGCCAACTTCGTGCTGCAACCGCTGGTGTCCATGCTTCACTGGCTCGACGCCACGACGCGATGCTGCGCCCCGGTGCGTGGCGCACTCGATTGGCTGTACGGCAACAGTGCCATGTGGGTCACCTGGTCGAGCGGTGTCATCGTGGTGGCCGGCCTTGGCCTGCTGCTGCTGCGCGATCGCATCGGGCCGCTGATCGACGCGGCGCTTGACGTCGACAACTACCTGCGCGAGCATCCACGCGCGCGCACCCCCCGCGCACGCATCGCCGAGCGCTACGCGGTGCTGCTGCGTCACCTGAATGCGTGGCGGGATGCCGAGGGACGTCCCTACGAGCGCGTGGTGCTGGTGTCGCATTCGCAGGGCACGGTCATTACGGTGGAGCTGCCGGGCTTTGCGCGGTGCGAACGCGCCGTGAACCCGGACCTTTTTCCGCTGCTCGATGCCGACGCGACCCCCGGCGCGCCACGCCTTGCGCTGTTCACCATGGGCAGCCCGCTTCGGCAGCTGAACCAGCGCGCCTTTCCCTCGCTGTTCGCGTGGATGCACGCCACGCACGCCCGCCGGGGCACCCCACCGGCGCTGGCGGCGGCGCAGCAGGTCGTGCGCGCGGCCGACACCGGCCCGCTTCCGCCGCGCTCGTCGATCGCCGCCGAGCACGGGCCGCGCCCGGAGCCCTTCGGCCTGTGGCGATGGGTGAACGCCTACCGCTCCAGCGACTACGTGGGGCGTGCCTTCCGGAACAACGCGGACGACAGCCGGCACTATCGGGCGGCACCCGCCGAATGTGCACCCGCCGAACGTGCACCCGCCGACGGTGCGCCCGAGCTGGTGGCGGTGCGCACCGATGCCACCGGCCGACGGCGGGAGTTCTGCCTCGGACGTGGCGCCCACACGCACTACTGGAATGCCAGCGCGCATCCCGTGGCCGCGGCGCTCGACCAGCTGGTGGCGGAGCCGGTGTGACGGACGTTCACCGCATCGCGGTGTCGCTGGAGGCGTGGCGCACCGGGCGCCGCACCCGCCGCGTGTGCGGTGCAGTCGGCGCGCTCGCGCTGCTCACCATGACCGCCTGCCGGTGGGTGACCACCGGGTCGCCGGCCGCGCTGTCCCCGGTGCCGGCATCGGCACCGCCGCGGCGTGTGCTGCTCTGTGCGCCCGCCGCCTGCACCGATTCGCTCGACGTGGTGGCCATGGGCGTGTCCGGGTTCCTGTTCGTCCCGTGGCGCGACACTACGGGGCTGGTACTCACACCGCCCGCGTTCCGGCATCCCTCGGTGTGGCGGCTGGTGTTCACCGACTGGCTGCTGGGCACCCGTCCCGACAGCGCCCGCATCGCGCGGCGGCTGGCCGCCATGCCGCAGGCGGAACCGTCGCGACTGGCACGCGTGCGTGGGGTGCTGGTCGGTCACGGCCACTACGACCACCTGCTCGACCTGCCGCCGCTCATGCGGTACATGCCGCAGGCCACGGTGTTCGGCAGTGAGACGGTGGTGCACGTGCTGCATGGCGACCTGCGGCTGCGCGATTCGGTGAATGGACAGCCGCGGCTCGTGAGTATCGAAGCGGGCGCCGGTCAGTCGGCGCCGCAACCGGCGCGCTGGCACCCGGTATCGGGTACGCCGTTCCGCTTTCAGCCCGCTACCTGGGAGCACGCACACAACCTGGCGCGCTTCACCTTCTCTCCCGGCGCCGTGAAGCGCCCCCGCCAGTCGCTGCCGCGCACGGCGGCCGGGTGGCGCGAAGGGCGCACGTTCGCGTACGCGCTCGAGCTCGCGGGACCGGCTGGCCAGGTGGTGCTGCGCGTGGTGCTGCACGACGCCGCCGCCACGCCACCGGCGGTACAACGGGCGGCCGCCTCGTGGGGGCCGACCACAGCGCCCACGGTGGTCATCATGTCGGCGGCCAACTTCGACCAGGTGCCCGACTACCCGGGGTCGCTCATCGCCGCGCTGCAGCCGGCCCATGTCCTCCTTGGGCATTGGGAAGACTTCTTCCGCTCCCCGGAGCAGCCTCCGCGCGTGGTGCGCGGCATCGAGGCGCCGGAGCTCGTCCGCCGGCTGACGCACGCCGGTCAGCCTTGGTCGGCGCTGGAGCCGGGGGCGACGCTCCGCCTGCTCTTTCCGGCCGACGGTCAGCCGCCGTCGCCGACGGCCGGCACGGCACCACCGGTGCGATAACGCCGCGTCCCGCTCCGGAGCACGCGCCGGCACCGAGCCGCATTGGAGCACCTGACGCGGTGTGCGGACAACGACATCCGAGTGATGCCCGATCATCCCAAGCGCGCTCGAAGCCTCCAGCGGGATCAGCAGCAGGAGGCCAGCTGCGACCAGGGGTACCCCTCGCTTCCGTCCGTATACCGTGGAGTTGGAGTGAGACCGCGCGAGGGTCCCGGGGGGCCATGCACACAGGCCCGTCCGGGTGCCACGAGGGAACGTCTCGCGCCCCTCGGCTGTAGCTTGGAGAGCCACGCGCTCCCTGCGCATTCCATACCGCATTCGATTCGTGCCATGGTTTCCCGCCGAGACTTCCTTGCCACCGCCGCCGGCGTCGGCGCGACGCTCAGCCTGACGCCCCGCCTGCTCGAGGCGCTGGCGCAAGGGCAGCTCATTCAGCGCACCATCCCGGCCACCGGCGAAAAGATTCCCGCTATCGGCCTGGGCAGCTCGGCCACCTTTTCAGCCGTGGCTCGCAGCGAGGATGTCACCGCGCTCAAGGCGGTTTTCCAGGCCATGGTCGATCACGGCGCGCGCGTGTTCGACACGGCGCCGTCGTACGGGGCGTCCGAGGAGGTAGCAAGCCGCATCGTCAACGATCTGGGCATCACCGACAAGCTGTTCTGGGCCACCAAGGTGAATGTGGCCGGCCGCAGTGGCGGCACGGCCGATCCGGCCGCCGCACGGGCGCAGATCGAGCAGTCGTTCGCCCGCTACCGGCAGCCGAAGATCGATCTCGTGCAGGTGCACAACATGGGCGACCCGGCTACGCAACTGGCCGTGGCGCACGAGTTCAAGAAGGCCGGCCGCGTGCGCTACGTGGGCATCACCACGACCAGCGACAGCCAGTACGGCCTGCTGGCCGAAGTCATGCGCAACGAGCCGCTCGACTTCATCGGCATCGACTACGCCGCCGACAATCGCGGCGTGGAGGAGGTCATCCTGCCGCTGGCCATCGAGCGCAAGATTGCCGTGCTGGCCTACGCGCCCTTCGGCCGCACCAGCCTGTTCCGCCGCGCCGGGAGCACACCGCTGCCGGAGTTCGCGAAGGAATTCGACGCCACCACCTACGCGCAGTTCTTCCTCAAGTTCATCCTCGCGCACCCGGCCATCACCGCGGTGACGCCGGCCACGAGCCAGGCGAAGAACATGCTCGACAACATCGCCGGCGGCATCGGCCGTCTGCCCACGCCCGCGCAGCGTGAGCAGATCGTGAAGTTCGTCGATGCCCTGCCTCCGCTCACCCGCGGCTGAGACGCGGCGCACGGGCGACGCCGGGTTCACGCGGCCGACCATCCCCCGTCGGCCGCGATGCAAGCCCCGTTGATGAGACGGGACTCGTCGCTGGCGAGGAACAGCGCCAGGTTGGCGATGTCGAGCGGATCGAGGGTGGCCGGGATGACGCCGTACCACGTTTGGAAGCGGGCGGTGGCCCTGGGATCCATCTGCGTCTGGTCGACGCTCTGCATGATGTTGGTGGCGATCGCGCCGGCGATGATGGCGTTGCAGCGCACCTTGTCGGGGGCGTACACGAATGCCGTGTTTCTGGTGAGCCCCACCAGCGCGTGCTTGGACGTGGTGTAGGCGGCACCCGCCGCGCCGCCGCCCACGCCCGCCACCGAGGCCACGTTCACGATCGAACCGCCCCCCTGCGCCACCATGCGTGGCACCGCGAGGCGCGAGAGATACATGGGGCCGTGCAGGTTGATGCCCAGCACGCGCTCCCACATGGCGTTGGCGACCTCGCCCACCCCGTGGTTGTTGTCCATCACGCCGGCGTTGTTCACCAGCACGTCGAGCCGCCCGTACCGGGTGGTGGCCGTCCCGATGATCGTGGCGCAGTCGGCCTCGCGCGAGACATCGCCGTGCACACCGGTGATGCGGCCGCCGGCCTGCGTCACCTCGTCGACGACGCTCGCCAGTGTATCGGCGTGCCACTCCGCCGCGATCACGGCGGCGCCCTCGGCCGCGAATCGCGTGGCCATCGCCCGCCCCGTACCGGAGCCGGCCCCGGTGATCACCACCACCTTGTCGTGCAGTCGCATGGCAATGCCTCCCATCGATCGAGGGTCGGTCACGTCGCATCGAGTCCTGCCCCTGCAAGGTATCCGTGGCCCGTCCCGGCAGCAGCCAGCGAATCGCCGACTCGCGGCGTTCCGCGCGATCGGTACATTGCCGACATGCGTATCCTGCTTGCCGAAGACGACCCGCATCTGCTCACGTCGATCGCCCGCGGGCTTAAGGAAGCCACGCACGAGGTCGATCCGGCAATGACCGGCCCCGAAGCGCTGGCCCTCGCCGAGGCGCGGGTGCACGACGTGATCGTGCTCGATGTGCTGCTGCCGGGCCTGAGCGGCCTCGCCGTGTGTGAGGCCATCCGGCAGCGCGGGGACCGCGTCCCGATTCTCATGCTCACCGCCCTCGATGCCGTTGAACACCGGATTGCCGGGCTCGACGCCGGCGCCGACGATTATCTCACCAAGCCGTTCGATTTCGGCGAGCTGCTGGCCCGGTTGCGCGCCATTTCCCGCCGCCGCGGCGAACGGGCGCCATCGCGACTCGTGGTCGGTGACCTCGTGATCGATCCGGAGCGATATACCGTACGCCGCGGCGAGCGCGACATTCCGCTCACCGCGCGCGAGTTCGCGCTGCTCGCGTATCTCGCAGCCCACGCCGGCCGGGTGGTGAGCCGCGCCGAGCTGATGGAACACGTGTGGGACAATCATCCCGACCGCTACTCCAACATCATCGACGTCTACGCGAGCCGGTTGCGCCGCAAGATCGATGAGGGAGAGGCGGTGGCGCTCTTCACCACCGTACGCGGCGTCGGGTTCCTGCTCGAGGCGCCCGCGTGATCGGCTGGCCATCGTCGCTGCGGGTGCGACTGGCGCTGTGGCACTCGCTGCTGGTGGGGCTGCCGCTGGCGGTGTTCGCCATGGTGTGCTACGTGGCGTTCTCGCGCGCCCTCGTGGGCGGCACCGATCGCTTCATCGCCGAAGCGCTGTCGGCGTTCACGCGCGAACTCGGCGCCGAGCGGCGGGCGGGGCTGACCGCGCAGCAGGCGATGATCACGACCGTGCACGAAGTCCGGTTCCGCGAGCTGCACATCATGATCCTCGATCCGGCAGGACGCGTGATCGCCAGCGCGGCCCCGCCCGATACGTCCGGCCTTCCGGACCGGACGGCGGCCATCGAACGGCACCTGGACAGTCTGGTGATCGCCCGTGCGTCGGCACTCACCGGCGCGGACGGCCCCCTCAGCCTGCAGCTCGAGGCGGCCGACGGCGCCTCGCGGGTGCGTGCGCAGCGGCTAGAGATCGACGGCGTCGGGTACGTGCTGGCGGGGCGCTATCCGCTGCGCGAAGCCGAGCAGACCATGGCCGACGTGCGGCGCCTGTTCGTGGTGGCCATTCCGCTGCTTATCGTGGCAGCCGCCGTGAGCGGGTACTTCCTGGCCCGACGCAGTCTGGCGCCAGTGGCGTCGATGGCCGAACGGGCTGCCGCCATCACCGCCAGCAACCTGCACCAACGGCTGCCGGTGAGTGGCGGCGACGAGCTGGTGCGACTGGCCCGCGTGGTCAACGATCTGCTCGACCGGCTCGAACAGGCGTTCGAACAGCAGCGTCGCTTCATGGCCGACGCCTCGCACGAACTGCGGACGCCTACGGCCATTGTGCGCACCGAGGCGGATGTCACGCTCGGCAAACCGCAGCGAGCGGAAGCCGAATACCGCGAGTCGGTGACGATCATGCAGGACGCGTCGCGCCGGCTCACGCGCATCGTCGACGATCTGTTCCTGCTGGCCCGCTCCGATGCCGGGCACCTCGTGGTGCATCGCGCCGCCATGCATCTGGAGGACGTGGTCGACGACACGGTGCGCGCCGCCCGCCTGCTGGGCGACACCCGCGGGGTCCGGGTCGCACTCACCGAGGTTGTGGAGGCGCCCGTTCAGGGGGATGCCGACCTGCTGGGGCGCCTGCTGCTCAACCTGCTCGACAACGCCATCAAGCACTCGACGACGGGCCACCTGGTCACCGTCGCCATGCAGCGCGTGGGGAGCGCCGTGCAGGTGTCCGTGACCGACGAGGGGGAGGGGATCCCGACGGCCCTGCAGGGGCGGGTGTTCGAGCGGTTCTTCCGGGCCGACGCGGCCCGCACCCGACAGGAGACCAGCCGCACCAGCGGCGCCGGCCTCGGGCTGGCGATCAGCCGCCGGATCGCCGAAGCGCACGACGGGCAGCTGGCGCTGGTCGAAAGCCGACCGGGGCACACCGTGTTCCGGGTGACGCTGCCCCTCGCCGCTCCGACCGATCAACGGATTGCCATTCCGGCGCGTTCATGAATTATTCATGATTCGCCGGCTCGGTGCGCGAGCTGGCTCTCCTCGAGTCCGCCCCCGCCGTTCGTGGTGTTCCGCCCTCGTTTCCTTTCCGCCGTCGCCGCCCTCCTGGCGCCCAGCCTGCTCCCGGCACAAGTCGTACGGGACTCCGCCCGTACTGATTCGGCCGCGCAGGCGCTTGGTGCCGTGAGCGTGAGTTCGGCCCGCGCAGCCGGCGTCGTGGGCGGCGCGGCCGCCGTGGTGATCACGCCATCCGCCCTGCGATCGTCGCCGGCGCCAACGCTCGATCAGGCGCTGCGCGAGTCGCCCTTCGTGCTGGTGCGCCAGAACTCGCGCGGCGAAATGGAGCTCTCGGTGCGCGGATCGGACTCGCGTCAGGCGGCGGTGCTGCTCGACGGCGTGCCGCTCACCCTGGGCTGGGATCACCGTACCGATCCGTCGCTCATTCCGCTCACGGGCAGTGAGCGCATGGTCATCGTGCGCGGCCTCGGTTCGCTGCTCAACGGCCCCAACACGCTCGGCGGCTCCATCGAGATCAGCCATGACGCGTTCGGGCAGCCGGCGAGCGGGCAGCTGTCTGCCGGCGTCGGCGTCGACCAGTACCAGGCCTCGGTGGCCACGCTGGGCTACGGCCGGCGCGTGGCGGAATTTGGAGGCGGTGCCCTGTCGGTCCGGGCGGGCATGGCGCACCGCCAGCGTGACGGCGTCGCGCTGCCCGGCGGTGCCCTCGATCCGACGGCGAAGAACGGCCTGCGCACCGGGACCGACATGCGGCAGACCGACGGCTTTGCGTCCGCCCGCTGGAACGACCGGCGCGGCCGGTCGATCGGCGTGATGTACGCCGGGTATGGTGCGCAGCGCGGCGTCCCCCCCGAAGAGCACATCCGTTCGCCGCGGCTGTGGCGCTATCCCTACGCGCGGCGCAACATCGCGATGCTCTCGGCCAACACCGGCCTCTTTCGCACGCCACTCGGGATCGGCTCGCTCGATCTGGGCGTCGGCGTGAATCGCGGCGATTTCAAGATCGAAGCGTTCACGAACCGCAACTATTCCACCGTGAGCGGCATCGAACTGGGCGATGAGCGGACGCTCACCTCGCGGGCGCTGCTCACGCACTCGCTGGGGCTTGCCACGCTGCGGGCCAGCTACACGGGCGCCGACATCCGCTACCTCGAGACACTGGCGCCAGCCGCCGCCGCCACGTACGGCCAGCGTCTCGCCAGCTCCGCCATCGAACTCGACGTGCCGTTGGGGAGTCATACACGGATCGCCGGCGGCCTGGTGCACGACCGGGCCAGTACGCCGCAAACGGGCGGGCGAACACCCGGGCAGGCGCCGTTCGACAACACCGGCTGGCGCCTCGGCGTGACGCACGAGCCGAACGGCCGGGTGCGGCTGCACGCCAACGCCAGCGCGCGGTCGCGCTTTCCGGCGTTGCGTGAACTGTATTCCGGTGCGCTCGATCGGTTCCGGCCGAATCCGTCGCTGCGTCCGGAAACGCTGTACGGGCTCGAAGGAGGCGTCACGCTCAACCGCCTGCTTCCCGCACTGGGCCAGTCCACCTTCCAGCTCATCGGCTTCCACCATCGGCTCGACGATGCCGTGGTGCGGATCACGCTCAGCAACCCGACGCGCTTCCAGCGCGTCAACCGCGACCGGCTGGAAACATCCGGCGCCGAGCTGCTCGGCGGGGTCGTGTTCGGCGACGATCCGGAGCGGTCGGTGTCGCTCAATGGTGATGCGACCATCCAGCGCATCCGCATCATCGATGTCACGGCCAACGACCAGCAGCGGCGCGCCGAGAGCAACCCGGAGCAGCGCGGGCGCCTCGAAGTGGGCGTGCCATTGCCGGCCAGCCTGCGCGGCTTTGCCGTCGCGCGCTACACCGGCACCCAGTACTGCCTCAACGCCGACACCGCGCGGCTCGATGAACTTGGCGCCCGGACGGCGACCGATGTAGCGGTGCAGCGCATCTTTGCCGTCGCGCGCAGCGGGCCGCTGCGTGTGCTGCGGGCGCTGCTGTCGTTCGACAACGTCGGCAATGTGGCCGTCTACGACCAGTGCGGCCTGCCGCAGCCGGGGCGCACGCTGCGGGTGATGATGTCGCTGCGCTGAGCGCGGACCCGCTTCGGAAAAGCCGGTGCGGGCGTCGCACGGCCGCGTCCGGGTCGCCCCGCAACGGCTCCGGTGGCGATAATTGTGCATGGACCTGACCGCGTTTGCCCTGTCGCTCGAGCTGGCGGCATGGACCACAGTCGTACTCACACCCATCGGCCTGTGGCTCGCCCGTACCCTGGCCTTTCGGGTGCAGCGCGGCAAGGGACTGCTGGAAGCGCTGATCGCCCTGCCGCTGGTGCTGCCCCCCACCGTGCTCGGCTACTACCTGCTCGTGGCCCTCGGTGGCAACTCCACCATCGGGCAGCTGTTCGCGGCGGTGTTCGGGCGCGGCCTCGTGTTCACGTTCGAAGGGCTGCTGGTGGCGTCGGTGCTGGTGAACCTGCCGTTCGCCGTGCAGCCCATGCAGCGCGCCTTCGAGGCGTTGCCGCCCGATGTGCGCGAAGCCGCCTGGGTGAGTGGCCTCACGCCGCTGCGCACCTTCTGGCGCATCGAACTGCCGCTGGCGTGGCCGGGGGTGCTCTCGGCGTTCGTGCTTACCTTCGCGCACACCATGGGCGAGTTCGGGGTGGTGCTCATGATCGGCGGGTCGATTCCCGGCGAGACGCAGACGGCGGCGCTGGCGCTGTACGACCGGGTGCAGGCGTTCGACGAGCGGGGGGCGGGGCTCATGGCGGCGGCGCTGGTGGGCATCTCGCTGGTGGCGATCGTCCTGGCGTACGGCGTCACGGGGCGTGTGGGCCGTCGGCATGGCTGACGTGCGCACGACGCCGGCTGATGCGCAGCGGGGGCTGCACGTGCAGGTGAAGCAGGACGGCCCCATTCCCCTGCGCGTGTCGCTGTATTGCGCACCGGGGCGCACACTCGCCATCATCGGCCCGTCGGGTGCCGGCAAGACCACGGTGCTGCGCAGCATCGCCGGGCTGTACCGGCCGGCGTCGGCGCACATCACCTGCCACGGCGACCGCTGGGCCGATACCGGCCGCCGACTCTGGCGCGCGCCGCACGAGCGACGCACAGGGCTCGTGTTCCAGTCGTATGCCCTGTTCCCGCACCTCTCGGCGCGCGCGAATGTGGAGGTGGCGCTCGGGCATCGTCCACCGGCCGAGCGGCGGCAGGCGGCGGATGCGCTGCTGGTGCGCGTGGGGCTGGCCGGGGCTGGCGATCGGCGGCCCGCCGCGCTGTCGGGCGGCGAGCAGCAGCGCGTGGCGCTCGCCCGCGCGCTCGCCCGCGACCCGGCGGTACTGCTGCTCGACGAACCCTTCTCGGCAGTGGACCGGCGCACCCGGCGGCAGCTGCACGCCGATCTCGTGGTGCTGCGCCGTGAGGTGGCGGTGCCCACGGTGCTGGTCACGCACGACCTCGACGATGCCACCACGCTCGCCCACGACCTGCTCGTGCTCGACGGCGGGAACGTCCTCCAGGCCGGTCCGGTACAGGAGGTGCTGCGAGCGCCCGCGTCGGAGGTCGTGCGCGCCATCCTCGACCTCAGCGAAGGCACACCATGACGCGGTTCCCCTCGCGTTTCCGTCGCCGGTCGTACGCGTGGTGGCACATGCTCGCCGCCGGTGCGTTCGCGTTCGCGTTCGCGTTCGCAAGTGCGACCGTCGCGCCGCGCGCCGAAGCGCAGCCCCCCGATGTGCCCACCGTGGCCGCCGCGTCCGACCTCAACGCGGCGGTCCCCGAGATCGCGCGCCGCTTCACCGAGGCCACCGGCAGGCGGGTGACGCTGGTGTTCGGCTCGTCGGGCGCCTTCGCCCAGCAGATCCAGAACGGCGCACCGTACCAGCTGTTCCTGTCGGCCGACGAAGCCTATGTGACCCGCCTCGTCGGGCTTGGACGTACGGAGGGCACGGGCTCCCTCTACGCCACCGGCCGGATCGGCCTGTTCCTGCCGCGACACTCGCGCATCAACACCGACACGAGCCTGCGCGGGTTCGTCGAGGCCGTACACCGCGGCGCGTTCGCGAAGTTCGCGATTGCCAACCCGGTGCATGCGCCGTATGGCCGGGCAGCGCGCGAGGCACTCGAGTCGCTCGGCATCTGGAACGCGCTGCAGCCCCGTTTGGTGCTCGGCGAGAACGTGTCGCAGGCCACGCAGTTCGCCATGTCCGGCTCGGCGCAAGGCGGCATCATTCCGCTTTCGCTGGCGCGGACGCCGGCCGTGCAGCGCGCCGGTACCTTCGTGCTCATCGGCGAAGGGAGACACCGCCCGCTGCGCCAGCGTCTGGTGCTGCTCAAGGGGGCCGGCACGACCGCCCGTGCCTTCGAGCGCTTTCTGCAGTCTGCCGAGGCGCGGGCGGTATTCGAGGCGTATGGCTTCGGGTTGCCTGCAGCGCCCGGCGCGCCCGGTCGGACGGCACCGCCACCCCGCCTTGTCCCCCCTCGCCCCGGCCTCTAGCGTATTCCCTATCGGATCCGCCGCGCGCCCGCCCCCCCCACCACGCGGGTGCGCCTCCCACCTCTCGCTGCTCCCTCCGTGCAACGCTACGCGGCCATCACCGGCTGGGGCGAAGGGCTTCCGCCCGCCGTCCTCACCAACGACGACCTCTCGACCTTCCTCGAGACGTCCGACGAGTGGATCACCCAGCGCACCGGCATGAAGGAACGCCGCGTGTCGCACGTGTCGGCCATCGACATGGCGACGCTCGCCAGCCGGCGCGCCCTGGCCTGCGCCGACCTCGATCCATCGGCGCTCGAGCTCATCGTGTACGGCAGCTGCTCCCCCGACGAGCAGGTGCCCAACTCCGCCTCCGGTGTGCAACTGGCGCTGGGCGCCACGCGCGCCGCGGCCATGGACGTCAACACCGCATGCACCAGTTTCCTGTACGGGCTCTCCAGCGCCACTGCCATGATCCAGAGCGGCATGGTGCAGAACGCCCTCGTGATCGGCGTGGAGTACATCTCGCCGTTCATGGACTGGAGCAATCGCAACGTCGCCGTACTGTTCGGTGATGGCGCCGCCGCCGTGGTCCTGCAGGCCAGTGACACCCCCAGCGGCGTGATCGGCACGGTGTTGGGATGCGACGCCGAGGCCCGGCAGACGCTGCGGGTGCGCGGCATGGGGTGCAGCTACGTGAAGGGTGGCCTCACCTACGGCGACACGCTCTGGGATTTCGACGGGCAGGCCATCTTCAAGCGGGCCGTGCACGGCATGAGCGACGCCTGCGGCCGCGTGATGCAGGCCGTCGGGGTCACCGCCGACGCGATCGACCTCGTGGTGCCGCACCAGGCAAACCTTCGCATCATCGAAGCGGTGGCCAAGTATGCCGGCGTGCCCATGGAGCGCGTGATGCTCACCGTGCAGCGCTATGGCAACATGAGCGCCGCCACGGTGCCCGTGAGCCTCGTGGACGCGCTCAAGGAGGGACGCGTGAAGCCGGGCAGCCTGCTGCTCATGCCGGGGTTCGGCGGGGGGCTCACCTTCGGGGCGCTGCTGGTGCGGTGGGGGGACCGGGTGACGCCGCTGCGGGACAGCGACGCCGCCCATCCCCCGGTCACCCAGACGGCGCTTGAGATGGTGAACGCCATCCGGGCCCGCCAGGACCCGCACGGCCGGTCGCGCGACGCATTGCAGCAGACCCACTTCATCGACGACCAGCTCGCGCACGCCACGCCCTGAGCGCCGGCGCGGAACCGCGCGCCGGGGCGGCTCCGTTATCTTGCCGCCATGCTTGAAGACCGTGTCATTCTTTCGCGCATTCCCGCGGCGACGGCCGTCGCTGCGGTGGGCAGTAGCCTCTGCAACGTGGGCGTGTACTACGCGTCGCTCCGCTACGGCCGCATGACCATCGGGGTCACCGAAACGGTGATCGCCAGCATCATCGGCGCCGTGCTGGCCGGGGTGGTGTACGCCCTGCTCGGCCGCTTCACCCGCCACGCCGTGCGCTGGTTCGCGGTGGTGGCCACCATCGTCATCGGGGCCTACGGGCTGGGACCGATCGCGGCGGCCTACGAGCCGTACATGGAAGGCGCCGAGCTGTTCACGCTGACCACGGTGGTGAGCACCGAGATCATGCACATCGTGAGCGGCACCTGGATCCTCACCGCGCTGCTGACGATGGCGCGGGCCCGGGTCAGGGCAAGCGCGCCGGACCACCACGCGTAATGAGATCCGGCGCCGAACGCCTTGCCCTTACGGCCAGGGCAGCGTGATGACCGGATAGCGAGGGCGCAGCTCCGGCCGGTCGTTGCCGGCAAAGAAACGCTCGAGGTCGTGACGCGCCGCCACCACGTGCGCCGTCATGGCGGCATCCACGGCCACCACCGCTGGCAACCGCTGCTGCAGCTGCCGCAGATGCGTGATCGCGGCGGCACGCACATCCGGCATGGCCCGCGTGTCACCCGCAAGGTCCATAATCACGTCGAGCGTGGCCCGCTGGGTGGCCCGGTGCACGGCCCGTTCGCCGGCGCCCACCGGCGACGGCGCGCCCCAGGTGCGGTTCACGATCGTGCGCAGCACCTCGTCCAGCGTCAGCTGCTTTGCATCACGCGCCGCGAACAGCACGAGACGCGCGGCCCGTTCGCGGTCGAGCAGGTAGCCGATGACTTCGGTAGCGAGGCCGCCCGCGAGCGTCACGGCATCGAACGCCGGTCCCCCCTGGCTGTCGATCCACGTCTGATCGGTGTTGAACCCCGGCGGCGGCGGCGGGATGAGCGCCTGCACCCGCTCCGGCACCACCAGCTGACTCGGCGCGAGCGCGTCGAGCGCCATGACGAGGGCCCGACGCTGGTCGGCCGCGGGAATGACCTGCGTGGGCACCTGGCCGTCACCGCGCAGCGCGAACGTGAAGTCCATGCCGCCGACGTACTTCGACAACCCTTCGAGGTTGTAACGGTGGTGCAGGTACACGTGCGCGAAGCGCATGTTGAGCAGCGCGAGCGGCTCGCCGGGCTGGATGGCCCGCTCGTCGAACTTCTCCATCAGCACCTTGCGCACGGCCGCGGCACGATGCACGCCCTCGAACTGCGTGGCGCCTTCCTCCCAGCGCGTCACCCAGGGCATGGAGCCGTTGGCGTTCGCGTAGGTGTCATTGATGAAGCGCACGTTGCGGGCGATGCCGTCCTTCATGATGGCGGCCAGCCCCGACTTTTCGGCGGCCGCGTCGGGGTACCACATATAGCCCAGCCGGATGGCCAGCGTATCCCACGCGCCGGGTCCCTCGCGATACGCGTTGCGCAGGTCGATCGATCCATCCGACGCCACCGACAGCAGCGGGAAAGGATAGTCCATCACGCTGGACCGGTTCTGCGTGGACGCGATGTAGTTGTGCTGGAGTCCGAGCGTGTGGCCGATCTCGTGGGCGGTGTGCTGCCGACGCCGCGCCATGGCGAACGACTCGGCGCTCACATTGGGGCCGGCGGCACCGGCGGCCGGCACGGTACCGGCCCAGATGTTGTAGTCGATGAGCGAGCGCCAGGCGTCCATGCGCACCACGGCGCGCAGGATCTCGCCGGTGCGCGGGTCGCTGTAGCTCGGCCCGACGCTCGGCCCCGGGCCCGTGCGATGCACCCACATGAGCATGTTGTAGCGCGCGTCCATGGGATCGGCGCCCTCCGGCAGATCGAGCACGCGGAACGCGTTCCGGAAACCCGCCGCCTCGAACACCTTCGCCCACCAGTTGCCGCCCTCGCGGAATGCTTCGCGATACGGGGCCGGAATGCCGGGATCGAGGTAGTACGTGATGGGCGTGACCGGCTCCACAACCTCGCCGCGCGCGTAGGCCGCCGGATCCCTGGGTACCAGACGCCAGCGGTTGATGAAGCCGCCGCGATAGTCGCCGGCCAATCCCTTGGACAGGTCGAAAAACTGCGTACCACCGTAGCCGAAGCGCGGATCGTATTCGCGCGGGCGATAGTCGGCCGTGTCCGGCAGCATCACCAGCGAATGATGCTGCTCGAAGGTGAGCGCCTTCGCGTCGGGCGCGAGCCCGCGCCCCATGGCCCGCGACGGCTGGTCACTGACGAAGGTGAGCACCGCGTGCACCTCGGCGTTGCGCGGAAACGCCTTGGTGCGCCCGACATCGAGGTAGCTGCGGGACGCGTCGAACCGGTAATTGCCGACGCCCGGCGCCGCTGCGGCCGTGCCGCCGGCGCTGCCCCCGCTGCGCAGGCCGTCGCTGACCCCGTAGGCATCGGCGAGGAACACCGACGTCGCGTCCACGGTGAGGATGCCGTTGGCGTCGCCTTCGATAGGCAGTGACGCGACGATGGAACGCGGGAACGCCTCGGCGGCGGCCCGCCGATTGGCGGCGTCACCGCCGGGGGCACGCGCCGTCCAGTTGTCGCGCACCATGAGCACGCGGTTACCGCGGCGCTCGAGGCGTACGATACCGCTGGGGCCGGTTTGGCCACGGTCGAGGCTCCCGGTGCCGAGGCCGGTGGCCAGCGTCACCTGATGCAGGACGTCGCGGTTGAGCTGCCCGGTCGGAATGTCGAGCAGCGCCCGGTTGCGAGCCTCGTCCACGCGTACCCGCAGGAAGGAGGCATCGGACTGGGCGCGCAGCGGTGCGGCGGTAAGAGTGGCGGCCAGCAGCGCAACGGCGCGCAGGGACCGCGGAACAGCGGCGGATCGCAACGGCTTCATGGCACGGGGCAGGACGGGTGGCGGGAACGCCGGAGACTGGACGTCTGTCAAGCTACCGCTCCCACCCGGCGAGTGCTAACCTAGCCAAACGCGTGCCATGCAGTGCCTTCGCCGGACCATGATGCCATGAGCCCTTCAGACGGCCATCCCGACGTTCCACCAATGGTCCTCACGCTGGAGCAGTTGCGCCAGCAACTCGAGGAAGCGCAGCGCATTGCGGGCATCGGCAGCTGGTCGTGGGACCTCGTCACGGGCGCCGTGGCCTGGTCGCGGGAGACGTATCGGATTCTGGGAGTATCCCCGGATATCCCACCGTCGTTCGAGCTGGTGCTGAGCGCGGCCATCGACGACACCCACGCCCAGGCGTTGCTCGAGCATACCCAGGCGGCGCTGCGCGGCGAACGCCCGTACGACTTCGAGATTCCGGCCCGCATGGCCGACGGGCGCATCGTCACGCTGTGCACGCGCGGAGTCGTGGAGCGTGACGAACAGGGTACGCCCCTGCGCCTCGTGGGCACCATGCAGGACGTGACCGCCGCCCGTGCCGCCGAGACCGCGCTGCGGGAGCGGGAAGCGCTCTTCCGCACCCTCGCCGAATCGTCGCCGCTCGGCGTATTTCTCGTGGACGCCCAATGGCAGCCGACGTACGCGAACCGCCGGCTGCTGCGCTGGTTCGCCATGGACTTCGAGGCGTTCCGCCGCGGGGAGTGGCGGCAGCGGGTGCACCCCGACGATGCGCCGGCCTTCGCCGGTGGCGATCCGGAGAGGGCCGACAACGGGCGCCCGGTGGACATGCAGTACCGCATCGTGGTGGACGGCACGACGCGCTGGATCCGCGTCCGCACCGAGCCGCTCCGCGACGAGGAGACCGGCCTCGTGAGTGGCCACGTGGGTTCGGTGCTCGACATCAGCGCCGAACGGTTCGCCGCCGAGGAACAGGATCGGCTCGAGGCCCAACTGCAGCAGGCACGCCGCCTCGAAGCGCTGGGGCTGCTGGCCGGTGGCATTGCGCACGACTTCAACAACATGCTCGTGGGCATCCTCGCCAATGCGTCGCTCGCCCGCGAGCAGTTGCCGCCGGGCGCCGTGTCGCGGGCGCCGCTCGACGACATCGCGACGTCGGCCCACCGGGCCGCCGACCTCACGCGGGAACTGCTGGCCTATGCCGGCCGGGCACGCGTTGAACGACGCCCCATCGCCCTGCACGAACTCGTGCAGGAGCTGCCGGTCCTGCTTGGCGCGCGGGTGCCGCCGCAGGTCACCCTCGAGGTGACCGCCGGTCCCCGCCTCGCCGTGGACGGTGATGCCACCCAACTCCGGCAGGTGGTGCTGAACCTGCTCACCAACGCCGTGGATGCCATCGGCGAGGTCACGGGTACGGTGTCGCTCGATGTGGTCGCCGCCGACCTCACGGCGGCGCAACTCGCCGAGTGCGTTCTCGGTGGCGAACGACCCGCCGGCTCCTACGCCATCATCACCGTGCGCGACACGGGCGGCGGTATGCCCCCCGAGGTGCAGGAACGCATGTTCGATCCGTTCTTCAGCACCAAGCACAACGGCCGCGGGCTCGGGCTGGCGGCCACCCTTGGCATCCTCAACACGCACGGCGGCGCCATCGATGTGCGATCGGTGCCGGGTCGGGGCACGAGCATTCGTGTCGTCCTGCCCGTGAGCCGGTATCCGTTCACTCCCCCCAGCTCCCCTGCCGTGGACGCGTTGCCCGACGACGGGGAGACGGGCACGGTGCTGCTCGTCGACGACGATGCCAGCGCGCGTACCGCGGCCCGGCGCATCCTGGAGCGGGCGGGTTTTGCCGTCGTCGAGGCCGTGAATGGGCAGGACGCGCTCGACCGGTACGCCGCGCTGCCGTCGCTCCCCAAGGCCATCGTGCTCGATGTCTCGATGCCGGTGATGGGCGGCGCGGAGTGCCTGCGGCACCTGCGTGCGCGTGGCAGCACGGTGCCGGTTCTGATGGTGAGCGGCTATGATGCCGACGACGTGGCTTCCCACATCGTCGCGGCGGGCGATGCCACGTTCCTGCAGAAGCCGTACACCGCCGCCGCCCTGCAGCAGGCGGTCCGCGCACTGCTCGTCTGACACCGCCTCACCGGCCCGCTGCCTCATGACCGACCCACTACTGTCCCGACGCGACTTTCTGGCGGGTACGGTGGCCGCCGGTGCACTGGCCGTGTTCCCATCGTCCCGCACCTGGCACCCCGCCAACGGCGCGCCGGCGCTCGTCACCGCCGAGCGCCTGCGGCCGGTGCTGCCGAGCGGCGTGCAGGTGGGCGACGTGTTGCCCGACCGGGCCATCGTGTGGGGGCGCACCGATCGGCCGTCGACGCTGGTCGTGGAGTGGGCCACCAACGAACGGTTCCGCAACGCGCGGTGGGTGGCCGCGGGGGCCACGCACGCCGAATCGGCGTTCACGTCGCACGTCGATCTGCGCGGGCTCCCGGCCGACGAAACCATCTTCTACCGGCTGCGCTACGAAAGCGTGGCGTCGCCGGGCGCCTTCAGCGAGCCGGTCATCGGCCAATTCCGCACCGCGCCGCGTACCGCCGCCCGCTCGCTGCGCGTGGCCTGGTCCGGCGACATGGTCGGCCAGGGGTGGGGCATCGACGAGGCGCGCGGCGGTATCCGCATGTACGAGGCGCTGCACCGGGCCGAGCCCGATGTGTTCATCCACTCCGGCGACAACATCTACGCCGACGGCCCGCTCCAGCCGACGGTGACGCTCGACGACGGCACGATCTGGCGCAATGTCGTGACCGAGGCCAAGTCCAAGGTCGCGGAAACGCTCGACGAGTTTCGCGGCAACTACGCCTACACCCTGCTCGACCAGCACGCCCGCCGCTTCGGCGCTCACGTGCCGATCATCGCCCAGTGGGATGATCACGAGGTGGTGAACAACTGGTTCCACGAGCTCGTCCTCGCCAATGACCCCCGCTACACGGAGAAGCGTGTCCGGGTGCTCGCCGAACGGGCGAGACAGGCCCTGTTCGAATTCCTCCCCATCAGGCGACAGCCGGCGCACCCCGACCGCATCTACCGCGCCTTCTCGTATGGCCCGCTGCTCGACGTCTTCGTGATCGACCTGCGCAGCCATCGCGGCCCCAACTCCGCCAACCGGCAGCCCACGGCATCGGCCGACACGGCGCTGCTCGGCGACTTGCAGCTGGCGTGGCTCGAGCAGGCGCTGCGGACCAGCACGGCGACGTGGAAGGTGGTGGCCAGCGACATGCCGATCGGCGTCGTGGTGGGTGATGGCCTGCGTGACGGTGTACCGAATTACGAGGCGGTGGCCAATGCCGAGCCGGGTGTACCGCTGGGACGCGAGCTGGAGATCGCGCGCCTCCTGGCCACGCTTCAGCGCGAGCGCGTGCGCAACGTGGTGTGGGTGACCGCCGATGTGCACTACGCCGCCGCGCATCACTATGCACCGGAGCGTGCGGCATTCACGCAGTTCGACCCGTTCTGGGAGTTCGTGGCCGGCCCCATGCACGCCGGCACCTTCGGCCCCAACGCACTCGACGCGACCTTCGGCCCCGACGTGCGCTTCGCCAGTGCCGCCCCGAAGCCCAACCGGCCACCAAGCGACAACCTGCAGTTCTACGGCACCCTCGATATCGACGCAAAGACGCGGGCCCTGACGGCCGCGCTGCACGATGTCACCGGCGCGCGGCTCTGGAGCGTGGAACTGCCGGCGAGTTGAGCGGCGGCCTTCCGGCGGTGCACGTCACCATCCGATGTCCGACAGGCACGCACGGCCCTGTGTCACACGAGCCGGTCCACCAACCCCGACGATCGCGCCACCGTGCGTGATGCCCCCCGCAGCAGCGTGTCCGGAGACGCGATCACCGTGACCGCGCGCCGCGCGCGGGTGATGCCCGTGTAGAGCAGCTCGCGCGTAAGCACCCGCGTGTCGCTGTCGGGAAGCACCAGCACGACGTGATCGAACTCGGAGCCCTGGCTCTTGTGCACGGTCATGGCCCACGCGGTTTCGTACGCCGGCAGCCGCGATGGGGTGAACGAACGCACACCGCCGCCCGGCACCGGAAAGTGCACCATCGGCACGCCGTCCACCGCCAGTGTGGTGCCCACGTCGCCGTTGAACAGGGCGGTGCCGGGATCGTTGGCGGTAATGAGCACCGGCCGGTGGTCGTACCAGCCCGTCACCGGATCGCCGCGACGCTGCAGCCACTGCTCCACCAGCGCGTTGAGCCCCGTCACCCCGGCGTCGCCATCGCGCAGCGCACAGAGCACACGGAAGCGCGCCAGCGCGGCCAGCGCGAGTGCCGGCTCCGTGGTCTCGAGATAGGCCTCGACGAGCGGCCGAATGCCGGCCAGCACATCGGCTCCGTTGCCGCCCGGCTCCTGCCGCGACACCTCGGGATGCGCGGCGTCGTCGAGCACGACCAACAGCTGCGCCCCGTCGCCGCGCCGGGTGGCTTCGGCGAGGGCGCCGATGCCGGGCTGGGCCCCGAACCGATACGACACCCGCAGCCGCACCACGGCATCGCGCAACGCGCCTGCCGTCGCGTCGGGTTCGAGGAGCGCGGCCGGTGCACCGCTCAGTGTGGCGTACGCCGCCGCCAGCGCCGGCGAGGGTTGCTCTGGCGTACGGCCAGCCCGCTGCGCGGCGCGGGCCACATCGCCCAGCACGAAACCGGTGTCCACGCTCGCCAGCTGGTCCGGATCGCCGAGCACGATGAGCCGCGCCGACGGTTTCAGGGCCGCGAACAGCGCGTCCATCATGAGCACGTCCACCATGCTCGCCTCGTCCACCACCACCACATCGTCGGCCAGCGGACGACCGGCATGATGACGGAAGCAGTCGTTCCACGGCTGGTAGCCCAGCAGCCGATGCAAGGTGGCGCCCACGGTGGGCAGGCGCGGGGTGATGACATCGCCCAACGCTTCGCGTGCGGCAGCCGCACCGATCGCCTCCACCAGCCGCGCTGCGGCCCGGCCGGTGGGTGCCGCCACCGCCAGGCGCAGCGACGGATCGCGATCGAGCAGCAGCGCCAGCAGCTTCGCGGCCACCGTGGTCTTGCCCGTGCCAGGGCCACCCGTGACGAACACCAGTGACGAGCGCAGCGCCGCCACGGCGGCCAGCGCCTGCCAGTCCGCGCCCGTGGCTGCGGCGGGAAAGAGAGCGCGGAAGCGCGAGACGGACGCGTGCAGCGATGCCGCATGCGGCGCTGTCACGCGCGCCCGGATGGCGGCCGACAGTCGGCGCTCGGCGGCGTGATAGCGCGGCAGGTACAAACGTGTGCCGTCGAGTACGAGCAACGCTGCCTCGTGATCACCGGAGGCCGTCGCGCAGCGGCCGCTGGCCAGCAGCGCGTCACGCCACGCGGGCACGGCGGGATACGTGAACCGATCGAGGCCATGTGGCGACAGCGCACCGGCGTAGTCGCCAAGTTCGATGCAACTGTTGCCCAGCGCGCGCTCTGCGCTCACCAGCACGGCCGAGTGCAGGAGCAGTTCGGCCAGCGCTGGCTCGAGCCCGCGCGCGACGAGACGCCCGAATGCCAGATCGATCGGGGCGACGTCGATGACGGCCGGCTCGCCTGCGCGCGCGGCCGCGCCGTGCGAGAGTGTGGGTGGTGAAGCGGTCATCCCTCACTCCCGGCACCGGGCATCACGCCCATCACCGCGCTCAACGCCTCGATGAGCGCCCGCGGCGGGCGGTCGGTGTACCAGCCGTGTCCGCTGACCGACGCGTCCGGCGCGAAGCCGCGCAGAAACGCGTAGCCGGCCCCACCCATGTGCGTCTCGTAGCGGTAGCCGGGCACGCGCTGCTGCAGAAAGCGGTGCAGCGCCACCAGGTACAGGTGATACTGCAGTGTGTAGTGATGCGCATCCATGACGCGTCGCAGCGCCTCCAGGCCGTACGCCTCGGGATCGGCACCCAATTGGTTTGACTTCCAGTCGACCACGTACCAGCGGCCCTCGTATTCGGCGACAAGGTCGACAAAGCCC
The DNA here is from genome assembly GCA_040379205.1 of Gemmatimonas sp. Lineage (GTDB taxonomy): Bacteria > Gemmatimonadota > Gemmatimonadetes > Gemmatimonadales > Gemmatimonadaceae > Gemmatimonas. The sequence goes on along the minus strand of JBEILM010000018.1, from coordinate 12,999 downwards.
GTGAGGAAGCCGTGCAGACGCCCCACACCGAGATGTCGCACGGCCGCGGCATACCGGGCCCCGGCCTCACCACCCGCGCGCTCGAAGCAGCCGGCGATGGCCTGCCGCGTCACGGCCTGCGCCGCATGGCCGAACGGGAGCAGAAACTGCCACTCGTGCTTCACCCGCGAGGCCGCCACCTGCGAGAGTGACAGCGACCACGGATGCAGGGGCGTGCTCAGTACGGAGGCCATCATGTTGCAGACGCTGTCGATGCGCGGATCGTCGGCGTCGGCCGCCAACTGCTCGCGCACGAGGTGACGGACCACGCGATCGCGTCGTAGCTCGGCGGCCTCGTCGAACCGTGATTCCTCGAACAGCGCGTGCAGCACCGTACCCGGGCGTCGGCCGGCAGGAAACGTCCGGAAGTCCTGCGGCGGCAGCTCCCGCACACTGCGCACCGGCATCGGCAGCACGTCGTCCACATCGCGTCCGGCATCGGCCCCGCCGCCACCGGCGCCCGCCGTGAGCGACGTGAAGCTCGCCACCGTGTAGGTGTCGAAGCGTACACGATCGGGGATGTCGGCCGGCAGCGTGCGCGCGGTGCAGTGTGCTCCGGGCGTCGGTTTCCGCGTGACGTGCGCGCCCGTCACCATGCCCGAGGTGAGTACCTCGAGCTGCATAAGGTCGGGGTGCGATGCCACCAGGGCCTCCAGGCGGGGCTGCCACGCCGCGAGGTCGCCTTCGTACGCGGTGGCCACGGTGGCGGGGATATCCTCGGTGGCCATCCCCGACAGATCACGATCGTACAGCAGATACGACAAGCCGGAGTCCCAGGCGCCGGCCTTGCCCTTGCTGCCGATCGGGCCCCACCCCACGTACGTGCGGAAGCGGGCGCGCGTGAGCGCCACGTACACCAGTCGGCACTCCTCGGCCAGCCGTTCCACCTCGGCGAGTCTGGCGCGGCGATCGTACTCGGGCGACCCGTGGTCGAACACCACCGACTCGCCATCATGCACCAGTACCGAGTCCCCGGCCTTGCCCACGAAGCTGGTCCAGAGCGTGGGACAGTACACGATGTCGTACTGCAATCCCTTGCTCTTGTGGACGGTGACGATCTTGACCGCGTCGGCATCGGTCTCGAGACGCAACTCGGTCACTGGCGGCTCGTCCTGCACCTGCCGCTGCGTGGCCACCCAGCGAAGCACGCCGTCCATGTTGAGCTGGTCGGCGCTGGCCGCCGCGTGCAGCAGTTCCATGGCATGCCGGAGGTTGGTGAGGCGGCGATCTCCATCGGTATAGGCCAGCAGTCGCTCGTTCACCTCCCGCGCGCTGAACAGCCGTTTCAGCATCTGCAGGGGACCATGCGCCACCCACAGATCACGCAGGGCATCCACCTCGTCGACGAGCGCCGCCCACTCGGGCTCCGCGTCGGGACGCGCCAGCCGCAGCAGGTCGGCCTGCGTATATCCCCACAGATGCGTGGCGAGCGCCCCACGCAGACGTCCCAGATGCCGCGGGGCGGCGATCGCCTCCAGCACCAGCTGCAGCTCGCGCATCTCCTCCGACTGCATCACATCGCCGAGGCCCGACACCACGGCGGGAACACCGGCGTCGTGCAACACGCGCGCCATGGCCAGTCCCTCGCGCGTCGTGCGCACCAGCACGGCCAGATTGCCGGGAGCCCAGCCATCGCCAATCTGCTGCGCGATGGCATTGGCGCAGGCGGTGAAGAGCAGTGTTTCCGCCTCGCGTCGGCTGGTGGGCACCGGCCCCTTGCCCCGATCTTCGGGGGGCACGAAGAACCAGTGCAGCGCGTGGGTGCCGGCCAGCGCGGTCTGTGGCGCCGTGTAGCTGTGCGCCGTGGCCGGGTGAAACCCGATGGCCTCGTCGAGAAAGGGACGGGCAGCTCGCTGAAAGACCGCATTGACCGCGTCGACCATGAGCGGCGTACTGCGGAAGTTCACGTCGAGCGTGTAGCGCTGCGGCGTACGGGACGCGGCGTCGAGATAGGCGTGCACGTCGGCGCCGCGGAAGGCGTAGATGGCCTGCTTGGGATCACCGATGAGAAACAGTGGGCGCCCCGCGAACGCCGTTTCGAAGATCGTGAACTGGTGCCCGTCGGTGTCCTGGAACTCGTCGATGAGTGCAGCGTGAAACTGCTGGCGGATGGCGCGGGCCAGCGGCCCCTGCGCACCCTGCCGGCGCAACACCGCACTGAGCGTGCCGAGCAGATCATCGAAGCCGAGCAGGTTGCGGCGCGCCTTTTCGGTGACGAGCCAGTCTCTGGTGTGGGTGAGACAGTCCACGCGCAACGCCTGCAGGAACGCGTCGAGGGCCAGCGCCAGCGTCGTGGCCGCAGCAGCCTCGGGCCAGCCGGCCATGCCGGCGCTTGCCGCCTTGGCCGCGCTGCCCTGCTTGTTCGCCTTCTCCTGCAGGGCGCTGATGCGCAGCGTCGCGGCCACGTCCTGCGCCGCCGACAGGTCACCGGCCAGCGCGGCGGCGACACGGGCATCGAGTTCGTCGAGCGACTGTGGGTCGCCGCAGGGTGCCCCCTTGTTCCACTTGATCGTCGCCGCCCGCGCACGGAGGGCCGCCGGGTCCCACACGCCGGCAAAGGCGGCGAGCGCCTGCTCCACCCGCGTGCGCGCCGGCGCCAGCCGCTCCGCCGGCGCCAGCCCGGCATCGGGGAAGCGCTGCCAAGTGCGATAGTCCTTGAGAAACACCGCAGGCGACCAGCCGTGTGCGGCCGCGTAGGCCGCCAGCGGCGCGTCGGTGTAGAAGGTGCGGCGCCACCAGTCGGCCAGCGCCTCCTGCTGCAGCGCCGCGTCGTCCTCCACCAGCGAGGCGCCGAACGGGGTACCGCTCTCCAGCGCGAACTCCTCCAGCACCCGCTTGCAGAAGCCGTGAATGGTGAACACGCCGAGCGAGTCCACCGCCGCCCGCGCTTCCGCGATGCGCGCCCGGGCAAGGTCTTCGCGTCCATCGGCGAGGGTGCGCAGCAGCTGCACCGTGCTGCTGGACTCGTTGGGCACCGGCCCCTGGTACACCGCGTGCGCCAGTTGCAGCAGATCACGGATGCGGGTGACCAGCTCCTCGGTGGCGGCGTTGGTGAACGTCACCACGAGGATGTTGCCGATGCCCCCCACGAGCCGGTCGGCGGGCGTCGTTCCCTCGAGCAGCAGACGCACGACGCTCATGGCGATGTTGAACGTCTTGCCGGTGCCGGCGCTGGCTTCGACCAGCGCCATGCCGGGAGCCACACGTGTGCGGGCCACGTCGTAGCGCGGGGTGTCGCGGGGCGTCTCGCGCGGAGCCGTTCGGGTTCCGGTGGTCATGCGCGCGTCGCCTGTTCCAGCGGCGTCCAGAACCCGTCGGCCACCGAGGCGAAGGCGTCCCACGCCTCGGCGAACGGATCACGGCCTCGCCAGAGGAGCTGCACGTACGGATCGAGCAGGTCGCCGCGCCGTCCGCCGAAGCTGCCATCAGCCTCGTCGGCGGCGCGCGCGGCGTCGACGGGCGGGCGCTTCCTGCGTACCGCATCGCGGTACGCGTCGGCCGCCTCGATGAAGTACGGCAACGGCGCCGTACGCAGGTGCCGTACTCCCTGCACCAGCAGGTCGAGTACCGCGAGGGGATTGTCGAGCGGCTCGAAGATGCGGACCGTGTCGTTCGTGCCGAACACGCGTGTCTCGCCACGCCCGCCGGCGGCGGCGCGTGCCACATGCGCCACCCACGCCCGCACGAGGTCGGCTGTCTTGAGCGGTGCGGCCCGCACGCGCCACTGGGCGTCGTCGAGCTGGAAGTCGAGTTGCCCCACCAGCGTCCAGTCGGGACCGGCGACGTCCAGCGTGAGCGGTTCACGAAAGGCCGGCGTGCCCACCGCCCGCAGCAGCGGCGTCACCGACCGGCGCAGCATATCGTGCCAGGCGGGACCCAACTGCCCCGACGGCAATTCGCCCGACGCCACGGCCAGCAGGCGTTCGCGCAGCACATCGGTGCGCCCGTGCAGCGCCCGTTCGAGCATCCGCTGCCGCACCTGAAAGGCGAGCAAGCCATCCACCGCCATTGGCTCGACATCCTCGATCATGGTACCGTCGGCGGCCACATCGAGCTGCAGGACGCGGCGGCAGTACAGGCGCGCCGGGTTTACCCACGCCTCCACGAGATCGTCGAAGGGCACCACGAGCGGCACGTCGTCGGCGCGCGTGAGGTCGCGCTGCAGCAGCGGTGGCGGTGGTACACGATCGAGAAAGGGCGGGGCCTCCTGCCGGTGGCGCGCCGCGCGCACACTGCGGGCCAGGTCTTCGTCGAAGCTGAACAGCGACGGCTGCCGCGCCCCGCCATCGAAGTACGCGCTGCTGAAGGGCTGTAGCGGATGTAACACACGCACCTGCTCGCGCGACGTGCCCGTCGCGCTCCGGGTGGTCGCGTCCAGACAGTCGAGCAGTTCGGCCACCACGATCGACGGGGCGATCTCCGTGTTGTCCTTCTGCGAGCGCCCGACGTACGACAGATGCAACCGGTCGCCGGCGCAGAGCAGCGTGTCGAGTACGAGCTGCCGGTCGTCGGCGCGCGGATCGCGATCGCCCACACGGCCCGCGGCCCCGATGAGATCGAAGGCCTCTCGGCGCTGTCGCCGCGGAAAGGCCTTGTCGTCGAGGCCGAGCATGGCAATGACCCGGTGCGGAATGGCGCGCATGGGCTTCATGGCGCAGATCGTCATGCCGCCGGTGAGAAAACCGGTGGCATGATCATCCCCGCCGAGCGCGCCGGTGAGCCATTCACGCACGACATCGAGCTCCACCGGCGTGTCGCTCCCGCTGGCATCCATAAGCGACGCGAGGGCGACGAGGTCACGCCCCACCTGATCGGCAGCGGCCTGCTCCTCGTGGCCCTCGGCGCGCACGAGCCAGCGAAAGGTTTCCTGCAATGTGGCACTCCAGTCGCGCAGGGGGCGCGGGGCACGCAGGCTGTCGAGGCGCGCGAAGAGGTCGTCCACCCATGCCACGAACTGGCCCAGCAGCGCCACGTCGCCGACCAGATCGCCACCCACCGGAAGCAGGCCGCTCACCACGGTATCCACATGCCCCGCGGCATATCCGGCCAGCAGTCGGTCCACACCGATGCGCCAACTGTTGTCGTCCACTGCGGGCACGCCGAAATGCTCGGCGCGACTGGCGCCGTCACGTCCCCAGCGGATGCCCGCCTGCTGCACCATGCGCACCACCTGGTCGACCTGCCCGCCGGCAATGCCCGCCGCCCGCCGCACCGGCGGCAGGCGCAGCAGCTCCAGCACCTCACTGGCCGTGAGCCTGGCGGTGACGAGCGCGAGTGCGTGCAGCAGTGCCCGCGCCGGTGCCGCTTCGCGCGACAGGGTACGGTCGGCCACGCGGTGCGGAATGGCGGGACGGGTGCCGTGCGCGCCGGCGCTCCCGCCAAAGGTGGCTTCGGCGAGCGGGGCGTACATCTCGACATCGGGCACCATCACCAGCACATCGTGCGGCCGCAGCGTGGGATCGGCGGCGAAGGCATCGAGCAATTGGTCGCGCAGCACCTCCAGCTCTCGCAGCGGCGCGTGGCAGACGTGCACCGTGAGAGACCGGTCGTTGGCGCCCACCGTATGCGGTACCGCGGGTGCCTGTCCAAGGCGCAGGTCGTGCTGCAGGCGGTGCAGCAGCGACGCCGAGGCGGCGGGGGGCAGCGCCTGTGGCGCGACGTGCGCGAACTCCGGGACCGCGCTCCCGGCCGGCGGCGTAGCCAGGGACGCCAGCAGGTCGCGCGAGGCGTGCCCGAAGGCCTCGAACAGCGGATGCCGTGGCGCGTCCGTCTGCCACGCGGCTGCGCTGGGCGCGAGCGTGTAGAAACGGACCGGGACAAAGCGGGCCACCGCCTGCAGCAACCGCACGAACAGCGGCGGCAGGGTGGAGATACCGAAGACGGACACCCGCGGGGGGAGGCCGGCCGGCGCCTCCGGCACGGTTTCCAGGCGTTCGATGGTGTGCGTGAACCAACGCGCAAAGTGCGGCAGCGCTTCGGCCCCCAGCACCCGCCGCCAGAGCGCGGCCTGCCAGGCCTCGTGGGGGCTGTTGGTGTACGCCTCGCGATTGGCCTCCCACCCCAGCAGCAGCTCCGGCCGATAGAGGCGGTATTCGTCGAAGCGGCCAGCCAGACGGCGGGCCAATCCGTAGCGCTTGGTGGCGGTCGCGCCCGCCAGAAAGGTGCGGAGCGGCGCGTAGGTCGGGTCGGCCAGCAGGTCGTCGTCCCGCAGTAGCGTGAACAGGCGCCAGACGAGCGCCTGCTCCTCGAAACGCACATCGAGGCCAGCCGAGTCGCCGGTGGCGAAGCGGGGGTCTCGCTGGAGCGCGGCGGCCAAACGGCGGCAGAAGGCGGCCGGGAACGGCATCTGCAGTGAGGCCGCGCAACCACGGCGCCGTGCCAGTTGCTGGCGCACCCAGCGTTCCATGCCGAGGCTCTGCACGACGATGAGTTCGTCGTCGAAGGGCCCGATGGGAGTGGCGGCCAGGTCGGCATCCATGGTCGCGAGCAGCGCCTGCGGGGCGTCTCCGGTCGCGATAGACAGCAGAGTCATGCCCACAATCTGTGCTGGGTGTCCGACATTCGGATACGCCGGCGGGACGGGCCGCGGCGACCGGCCGAGGGTGGCCCGAAACGACGAACGGGTGATTACAGGGAGCGACCCTGTAACCACCCGTTCTGACCTGGAGGGCGCGCAACGTGCTGACCCCGATCGGCCTGGCTTTCGCGAGTCTGCATGGCAGCCCACTACACGACCTCGACCGCGCCGAGCGCACTGCCGGTGCTCACTCCCACTTGTATCGCGCCGTGGTGCGGCGCTAGCTCCATGCCTTGGCCTTCGGCACTTCGCATCGGACGCTGTCTCCAGCGTGGATTCGTCACGACCACCGACGTCTCCGAGGCGGTCAGCCTCCCTCACCACCGCAGCGTTGCGCGAACGCTTCGTCGCAGCGGCTGGATCTAGTGTTCGATCTTTCCCGTGTTCTGTCAACAGGCAGTTTCTGCCGGGAATTTCGAGTGAATGACATCAGATTGGGCCACGGATCACGCGGAAACGGACGGAAACTTCAGGATACCGCCGTTGATCCTGAGGTTTCGGTTTGTTTCCACCGAATCCGTGGCCAATTGGTTGTCGGACGCGGGTACGGCAGCACCACGGCAGGTTACTTGAACGCCGAATCCGCGGCCATCACGGCATTGAGCAGGACGTTGGCCCCATTGGTGATGTCAGCAGCGCGCGAGAACTCCTTCGGGGAGTGACTGATGCCACCGACACTGGGCACGAAGATCATGGCCATGGGGGCGATGTGCGCCACTTCCTGCGCATCATGACCGGCACCGCTCGGCATGCGCTGATGCGTGAGCCCCAGTGACGTGGCGCTGGCCTCGATGGCCTGCATGAGGCGCGGGTCGGAGATGGCCGGCGTGCTGTTCACGAGCCGCGTGAAGCGGAACGTGGTGTCCGTCGCGGCACCGATGTCGCGGCCGAGTTGCTCGAAGCGCTGCGTGAAGCGCTCGATCTTGCCCTGGTCGAGATCGCGCAGATCCACCGTGAGCACCACCTGGCCGGGAATCACGTTGGTGGTGTTGGGGGTGACATTCATGCGACCCACGGTGGCCACCTGCCGTCCCGTTTCGCCGCGGATGGCATCGTTCACCGCCACGGTGAATCTGGCCGCCGCCAGCATCGCATCCTGACGCTGATCCATGGGCGTGGCACCCGCGTGGTTCGCAAAGCCGGTGATCGTGATCTCGAACCAGCGCAGCCCCACGATCCCCTCGACCACGCCGATCTGCCGGTTGGCCTTCTCCAGCAGTCCCCCCTGCTCAATATGCAGTTCGTAGTAGCAGGCAATTTCCCCCTGCTTGCGCTGGGCCTCGCGCACACGCGCGACATCGCCGCCGATGAGACCGATCCCCTCCCGTACCGTCTTCCCCGAACGCGCGACCTTGTCCAGGTCGGCATCGGTGAGCAGCCCGACCATCGTCTTGCTGCCGATGGTGCCCCCCTCCTCGTTCTGCCACACCACGACCTCGAGCGGATGGGCCAGACGCAGCCGCTGTTCGGCCAGCGTGAGCGCCACCTCGATGGCCGCGAAGCTGCCCACGGGACCGTCGAAGTTGCCACCATCGGTCACGGAATCGATGTGCGACCCGATGAGAATGGGCGGCAGGGCGGCATTGGTACCCGGCACGCGGGCGACAATGTTGCCGGCCGCATCGATACGGGGCTGCAATCCGCTGTCCCGGTAGAGGCCGAGCGTGAACGCGCGCCCCGCAAGGTCGGCCTCGGAGTAGGCCACCCGGTTGATACCCGTCGGCGTGCGGCCAATGGCATCGAACTGCGTGAGCCAGCCATTGAGACGCGCGCCATTCACCTGCAGTGGCGCGCGTGGCGCGCGTGGCGCCGGCCCCGGCGCGGAGGCACCAGGGAGCCAGGGCGCCACGGGAGCGAAGGGCGCGAGCGCCGGCAACGCGGCGACCGCGGCGGAACGGTGCAGGAAGGTGCGACGATGCATGGCGGTGGGGGCTGTGGAATCGAGCCGGTGTTGAACGATACAGCCGGCGGGACGAATCGGTGCTATTCTCGTGTCGGTGACCGGTCCGCCACGTCGGACGGCCCGCGTTCCCGTCCTTCCTCTCCACCTGGGTCGGCCCATGTCCGTACGTCTCGGTTCGCTGCTGCTCGCCGGTGCACTCGCCCTCTCCGCCGTGCCCCTGTCGGCCCAGACACGCGGCGTGTCGCACGGTGTGCGGCCAGCGCGCTTCGTCATCCGGAACGCCACCATGGTCGACGGCAATGGGACGCCGGCGCGCGGTCCGGTGGACATTCACGTCGAGGGCAATCGCATCGCCCGCGTGGTGCCCGCCGATCCGGTTTCCCGTCGCCGCGGCAGCGACGACGGTGGCCAGGACGCGGCGGTGATCGATGCCACCGGCAAGTTCGTGCTGCCGGGGCTCATCAACAATCACACGCACATGCAGTCCAACCGCTCGGGCGAGTCGCTCGACGGCTTCGAGTACTACATGAAGCTGCAGCTGGCCAACGGCATCACGGCCGTGCGCGAAGTGGGCGCCGAGTCGAATGCGGGGAGCATCCGGCTGCGCGAACAGTCGGCGCGCAACGAGATCGTGGCCCCGCGCATCTTCGTGTATCCGCAGTTCTGGAGCGAAGAGGGACGCCTCGTGAAGACCCCCGAGGACGCCCGCGCCCACATGCGCCGTCTCAAGGCCCTCGGCGCCGACGGCGTGAAGTTCGCCGGCATCGACCGGGATCTCATGGCTGCCGCCTACGATGAAGCCCGAAAGCTCGGCCTGCCCACGGCGCATCATATCGGCGTGGAGGAGACGACTGCGTGGGACGAGGTCGCCTTCGGCGTGAGCGGCAAGGCCTCCATCGAGCATTGGTACGGTGTGCCCGACGCCGCCATCGAGGACAAGCGCCAGCACTTCCCGAGCGACTACAACTACCTCGACGAGACCGACCGCTTCCGCTGGGCAGGTCGCCTCTGGCGCGAAGCGCATCCGCGTCTGCTCGACTCGCTGCTCTCCGCCATGGTGCAGAAGGGCATCACCTGGGTGCCCACACTCGACATCTACGAAGCCAGCCGCGACCTGCAGCGGGCGCAGACGCAGCCCTGGTTCGCCGACATGCTCCATCCGTCGCTCGCCAACTACTTCAAGCCCGATCCCGCCAACCACGGCTCGTACTTCATCGGCTGGAGCTCCACCGACGAAGTGTACTGGAAGGAGAACTACCGCCTCTGGATGAGCGCGCTGCGCGACTTCGAGCGCAAGGGTGGCATCATCGGCTGCGGCGACGACGCCGGCTTCATTTACCAGGTGTACGGCTTCGGCCTCGTGCGTGAGATGGAGCTGCACGCCGAAGCCGGCTTCCACCCCGCCAAGATCATCGAGCACTGCACCGGCAACAACGCGAAGATCCTCGGCCGCGAGAACGAACTGGGACGCATCCGCGCCGGGTGGCTGGCCGACCTGGTCGTGGTGGACGGCAATCCGCTGGAGGACATCAAGGTGCTCTACGCCGGCGGTACCAGCGCACTCAGGAACGGCACGCAGGTGCAGACCCTCGGACCGGAGTGGATCATCAAGGACGGTATCCCGTACAACGGGCCGCAGCTCGTCACGGAAATCAAGGCGATCGTGGCGAGGGCCAAGGCGCGCAGCAAGTGACACAGCCTCTGACGCCACGCCCTGTCGTGGGCGCAATTCTCGCGCTTCCCTGCCTCGCCCTCAGCCTTGGCGCGCAGAACGCCAACTGGCCCGTCTACCACGGCAACGACGAGCACACGCACTACACCACGTTGTCGCAGATCTCGCCGGCCAACGTGAAGCAGCTCAAGGTCGCGTGGACCTTCGACACGGAGGACGCGTTTCCCGGCTCGGAGATGCAGGCCAACCCCATCGTCGTCGATGGAGTGCTCTACGCCACGACCCCCAAGCTGCAGGTGTTCGCGCTCGACGCCGCCACCGGCAAACAGCGCTGGCGCTTCGATCCGCAGAACGGCGCACCACCCACGTCGCGCATCCGTCACCGCGGCGTGATCGTGACCGGCGACCGCGTGCTGTTCAACTACCGCAATCGCCTGTACGCGCTCGACAAACGCACTGGCCGCCCGATCCCCACCTTCGGCGACAGCGGCTGGGTAGATCTGCGCCAGGGGCTCGGTCGCTCCATCGAAGGGCTGTCGGTGAGTGCGTCCACCCCGGGCGTGGTGTATGGCGATCTGCTCATCATGGGCAGCACGGTGCCGGAGCAGCTGCCCAGTGCTCCCGGGGACATTCGCGCCTACGACATCAACACCGGCGCGCTGCGGTGGAGCTTTCACACCATCCCGCACCCCGGGGAGTTCGGCTACGACACCTGGCCCCCCGACGCGTGGAAGATCGCCGGTGGCGCCAATGCGTGGGCGGGCGTCACGCTCGATGCCGCGCGCGGCCTGGTGTTCGCCGCTACCGGCTCGGCCAGCTACGACTTCTACGGCGCCAATCGGCTGGGAGACAACCTCTACGCCAACAGCGTCATCGCCCTCGATGCACGCACCGGCAAGCGCGTCTGGCACCATCAGGTGCTCAAGCACGACCTGTGGGATCGCGATCTACCGGCGGCGCCCATTCTCGTGACCGTGCAGCGCGACGGCAAGCCGGTGGACGCGGTCGCGCAGATCACCAAGACGGGGCACACATTTCTCTTCGACCGGCTCACCGGTACGCCGCTGTTCCCGCTGGAGGAGCAGCGCATGCCCCATCAGGCGCTCGATGGTGAGCAGACGTCGCCCACGCAGAGTTTTCCGGTGAGCCCGCCGCCCTTCGCTCGGCAGCAACTCACCAGAAACGACCTTACTCGTCGCACCCCGGCGGCGTATCGCGCCGCGCTCAAGACGTTCAACGAGTATGCCACGCCGCACCCCTACACGGCGCCCAACACCAGGGGCATCATCATCTATCCCGGTGTGGACGGCGGCGGCGAGTGGGGCGGCCCCGCTTTCGACCCCAAGACGGGGTTGATGTATGTGAACAGCAACGAGATGGCATGGCTGCTCAAGCTCGTGCCGCGCAGCGATGCATCGCTGTACAGCGCCAACTGTGCCGGCTGCCATGGCGAGGACCGCAAGGGCACCGCCATTGGGCCGTCACTCATGGACATCGCCACCCGTCGCTCGCGCGAACAGCTGCTGCAGATGATCCGCGAAGGGACGGGCCGCATGCCGGGCTTTGGCGCGGCCATGGACGGCGGCGCCATCAACGATCTCGTGAACTACCTCGTCACCGGCAAGGACGAAACCAAGACCAAGGCCACCGCGTCTCCCAATCCGTACGCGCTGCCGTATCGCACGGCCTACTTCGACATCTTCGTCGACCACGAGGGCTACCCCGGCGTGAAGACGCCGTGGGGCACACTCAACGCCATCGACCTCAACAAGGGAACGATGGCGTGGTCGATTCCCTTCGGCGAGTACCCGAAGCTCGCGGCCAAGGGTATCAGGAACACCGGCACCGATAGCTACGGCGGCGCCATCGTCACCGAGAACGGGTTGCTGATCATTGCCGCCACCACGTACGACAACAAGATTCGCGCCTTCGACAAGGCCAACGGCAAGCTCCTCTGGGAGGCCAAGCTGCCGTTCGCCGGCAACGCCACACCGAGTACATACGTGGTGAACGGCAAGCAGTACCTGGTGATTGCCTGCGGCGGTGGCAAGAACGGCGCGCCGAGTGGCGGCGTGTACGTGGCGTTCGCGCTGCCCTGACGGTTCTGCATCTGGAGCCGCCCTTCAACGCGTTCCGGATGTTCCTTACTCTTCGTCCATGTCGCTCCTTTTCTCCCCGCTCACACTGCGTGACCTCACGTTGCGCAACCGCATCGGCGTCTCGCCGATGTGCCAGTACTCCAGTATCGACGGCTTGGGCAACGACTGGCACCTCGTGCACCTCGGCGCGCTGGCCAGCGGGGGCGCGGGGCTGGTGCTCACTGAGGCGGCGGCCGTCGTGCCCGAGGGGCGCATCTCGCCGCACGACCTCGGCATCTGGAGCGACGCCCATGTACCCATGCTGCGGCGCATCACCGACTTCATCCAGGCGCAGGGTGCGGTGGCCGGCATCCAGCTGGCGCACGCCGGGCGTAAGGCGAGCACGCACCGTCCGTGGGAGGGCTCGGGCGCGGTGGCGCCCGCCGACGGGGGGTGGTCCAATGTGAAGGCGCCGAGTGGGGTACCGTTTTCGCCCGAGTATCCGGGCCCCGAGGCACTCACACTCGACGAGATCGCGCACGTTACCGAGGCGTTCGCCGCGGCGGCGCAGCGCGCCCTCGATGCCGGCTTCCGTGTGGCCGAGTTGCACGCAGCGCACGGCTACCTGCTGCACGAGTTCCTGTCGCCGCTCTCCAACCAGCGCACCGATGCCTATGGTGGCCGCTTCGAGAACCGGGTGCGCCTGCTCTGCGAGGTGTCGGCGGCCGTC